>CP076355.1:1001666-1332500 GCA_018798825.1 Ochrobactrum sp. BTU1
GTTCAACGGCTTGCCGTGCAGTGATGCGATCGGTTGTGCCGGCCTGTTGCTCGACAAGCGCAAGTTTGCGCGCGATCTCGCGACGGTTGAGCTTATGGATCGGCGTACCGCACAGTTTTACTTCGCCAGCGCGACTACGACGCACACCGGAAAGCAGTGAAAGCAAACTCGTTTTTCCGGACCCATTCGGTCCGATAATGCCGAGGAACTCCCCTTCTTTCACATCAAGCGAAACATCCCGCAGAATTTCTGCACCACCTGCCGACCAGGCAACATTTTTCGTCGAAAGCATCATGATTGATCCCTCCTCTGTCCGAGCAAGAGTGCAAAGGCCGGGGCGCCGACCAGAGCCGTGATAACCCCTATGGGCAAAACCTGACCCGGAATGATTATTCGTGAAAGGATATCGGCGAGGATCATGAAGATTGCACCAATCAGTGCGGCTGTCGGCAACAATCGCCCATGGCGAACGCCAACGACCATTCGGGCTGCATGTGGAATAACCAAACCGATAAAGCCGATTGAGCCGACAATAGAAACCATGACCGCGGTCATCATGGCACTGACACCAATCAGAACCGCATAAACGCGACGCACTGGAATACCCAGCGAGGCGGCCGATTCAGAGCCGAAGGTGAAAGCATCAAGCGCCCGCGCGTGCCAAAGGCAAATTGCAAGGCCAATGATACATGCAGGAAAGGCAAGTGCCGCGTCAGGCCACCGGACACCTGACAGATTGCCAAGGAGCCAGAACATGATGCCGCGAGCTTGCTCGGCATTTGCAGCCTTCGTCACGATGAACGAAGTCAATGCGTTGAAGAGCTGAGACCCCGCGATACCTGCCAGAATGATTGCGCTGTTTCCTCGCCCTGCTCTTAGCGCCAGCAGCGAGACAAGAAGAAATGCTATGATCGCCCCTATAAACGCACCCAGCGAAAGCGAAAGAACACCAGCACCAATGCCTAGAATTGCAACGCTGACCGCACCTGTGGACGCCCCGGCGGAAATGCCCAGAATATAAGGGTCAGCCAGTGAGTTGCGCAGAAGCGATTGCAGCACCACACCGGAAAGGGCAAGTGCTGCACCACAACATGCGGCAACCACCGCACGACTGAGACGATAGCTCCAGACAATACCTTCATCTATCGGCTCAAGCGTATAGCCTGCATTCCAGACGCGGTTGGCGATTGTTTTTGCCACCACGTCCAGAGGTATGGCAGTTTCACCAATTGCAGCGCCCAGCCACAAGGCACCGAGAAGCAGGACAAGCGCCAGCGTTACGAACAGCAACCTGCCGCTCATGCCCTTGCCAAGATGAATGCCAGAGGTGGCTGCGCGCGCTATCACTTGTTGAGATCCGAAGCGGCAATATCTGCAGCAAGCGTTTCAATACCTTCGATCACGCGGAGCGAAGTGCTCATCGACTGCGCATCCATATCGAAGACATGGCCGCCTGACACGGCTGGCATCAGCTTGGTAACAGCATCACTTTCAAGGAACTGGTGCTTCACAGCAATGTCGTCGGCAGGATAACGACGGCGATCAAGCTTCGCTGCCACGATCATCGATGGGTTGGATTTCGCAATTGTTTCCCAACCGACAGTTGGCCACTCTTCTTCACTCTCGATCACATTCTTGATGCCAAGCGCGGAAAGGATATAGGCGGGAGCACCAAATTTCCCGGCCGCATACGGATCGGCATCGATCTGCGTACTGGAGAACCAGACCATCGCGGAAAGCGTACCATTGGTGGAACCAATTTTCTCACGCGCAGCAGCTTCACGAGCCTTTAAGTCCGCAACGAGCTTTTCACCGCGATCCTGCACGTTGAAGATCTCGGCAAGTTCAGTGATTTCCTGATAGACAATTTCCATCTTGAAAGGTGCCGTGCGGACGCCATCGCCGCCGCCGGAATTATCCTTGCCTACACAATCGGACGGTGAGGTGTAGGTTGGAATACCCAGTTCTTCAAATTGCTCAGGCTTACCGACAATGCCCATCGGGCCAACGTGCCACTGAAAATCAGCCGTGACGATTTCAGGCTTTTCCGCCAACACACTTTCAAAGCTTGGGTCGTTGTCCGCAAGGCGCTTGACCTTTGCATTAACTTCTTCGAAACCCTTCAGAACAGGGCCAAACCAGACCGCAGTACCGACAACTTTATCGCCAAGACCGAGGCTGTAAAGAATTTCTGCACTGCTCTGACCAACGGCCACAGCGCGCGTTGGTGCCTGTTTGAACGTAACATCGCGACCGCAATTTTTCAGCGTCAGCGGATACTGAGTTTCAGCAGCTTGTGCAGCAAAGCTACTCGCAAGAATAGCAACTGCTGAGAAGGCAACGCGAAACGACGTCTTGCCGATAAAGTTCATTTAAAACCCCGAAATGATAAGAGAGAAAGCCGTATCAAACGGCGGAAGCGATCCGGCGCGTAAAGAAGACGGACATATCCGGGGACATGAATGACGATGGGAGGCAACGTCCTGCGACGCTTAATGCTGTCATAACCAACTCTCCTGCACCGGGCATCCCCGCCCGTGACAATGGACTACGTTAGACGGCAGGTCTCCTGGCTCACAGATACTCACTGTTCATCTGCCTTCCCGAGCTGTTTGGAACAGTCTCAGTGACATGACGCTTTGAGGCATCACAAGGATGAACGGCAATCCGCTTACAGTTGCGGGGGCAGCCACGGTCTCGGTCCCTTTTGGGTCGTCCTCACCGTGTTCCCTATTAATCCCCTTCACTCTCGGTCGGGGAACCGTCGTAATTGTATTACATCGCGCTGATATAAGCGTCAAGCGAGCTGGCTCGCTTATTCAGCCCTATAAACTCGCCACATAAGACTTTTTGCTAATACAATACTGTAAGTAAAAACAAGTGATGCTGCTTGCTGGTATATTGTAATTCTCTCCTGTAGTCTCCAGATCAGTAGTCTCTGCTTGGGAAGCAGGGGTTTTTGAGGAGGGCTGTCGCAAAGGCAGCAGCAAAATGCACGCAAGTGCATTCAGGGAGGATTTATGCGTAAATGGATTCTGGCCATTTCGTCGGTGGCAGCGCTTGCTATGGCGGGTGCAGCTTCGGCTGAAGATTACAAGGTATTGGCGCCAGCAGCTCCAGGCGGTGGCTGGGACCAGACAGCACGCACCATGCAGAACGTGCTTCAGGACGAAAAGATTTCCGGCAGCGTTCAGGTCATTAATGTTCCAGGTGCAGGTGGCACGATTGGCCTGGCGCAGTTCGTCAACCAGAATAAGGGCGACCCGAGCCAGCTCATCGTTGGCGGCTATGTCATGGTTGGTGCGATCCTGACCAACAATTCGCCCGTCAATCTCGACGCGATTACACCAATTGCCCGCCTCACCGGCGAATATGAAGCCATTGTCGTTCCGGCATCGTCCGACATTCAGAACCTCGGCGATCTTGTTGCCAAGCTCAAGGCTGATCCGGGCTCCGTTTCCTGGGGCGGCGGCTCGGCAGGTGGTACTGACCACATCACTGCTGGTCTTTTTGCCAAGGCCGCAGGCGTTGACCCAACCAAAGTCAACTACATTGCCTTTTCCGGTGGTGGCGAAGCGCTCGCTGCAATTCTTGGCAATCAGGTAACAGTCGGCATTTCCGGCTATGGCGAATTTGACCCACAGATCAAGGCTGGCACGCTTCGCATTATCGGTATTTCCAGCGATGAACGCGTTGAAGGCATCGACGCCCCGACCTTTAAAGAAGGTGGCGTCGACGTTTCAATCCAGAACTGGCGCATGGTCGGCACCGCTCCGGGCATCACCGCCGAACAGGAAGCTGCCGTGAATGCAGACATCGAAAAGATGGTGAAGTCTGAATCCTGGCAGAAGGCACTGGCCGACAAGGGCTGGGCCGATACCTATCTTGCAGGCGATGCTTTTAAAGAGCAGCTCAAGAAAGATGTTGCGTCCACTGAAACCATCCTCAAGGAAATCGGCCTCGTCAAATGACAGGATCTGAACAGCATGGAGAGCGCCGTTCCGCTGGAACGGCGCCAGACTACGCAGCTCTTGTCATAGCCCTAATCCTTGCTGCAATTGCTATCGCAATTGCCTGGTCCACGGCCTATGGCAACAATGTGCTGTCTTACTCACCCGTTGGGCCTAAAACCGTGCCCTATATCATTGCAGCTGGGCTATTCATCCTGTCTATCTGGACCGTAATCAGCGCTTTGAAGGGCGAGTTTCCCGAACGTGAACATCAGGAAATCGCACCTATGGCGTGGATTGTCGGCGGTCTGGTTATCCAGATGCTGACTATGAAAACCATGGGCTTTTCCATCGCGACGGGCTTGCTGTTTGCAGCAACTGCGCGCGGATTTGGCTATCGCAAATTCTGGATAAGCGTGCCGGTCGGCATCGTCTTCTCATTCGTCATCTGGTTCATTTTTGCACGCGGCCTGCAGCTATCGCTGCCATCAGGCTGGCTTGAACAATTCGTTTAAGGCGAAAGAACATGGATACAATCACTCTGCTCGCCAACGGACTACTGGTAGCCCTTGAGCCGTCAAACCTTATTTACGCGCTGATTGGCGTCACACTTGGTACGGCTGTTGGCGTGCTACCGGGCATCGGCCCAGCACTTACAGTGGCGTTGCTCCTGCCCGTTACCTATAAACTCGACCCCGCCGGTTCTCTCATCATGTTTGCCGGTATTTATTACGGCGGCATGTATGGCGGATCGACGACCTCGATCTTGCTGAATACGCCCGGAGAAAGTGCCTCCATCGTCACGGCATTGGAGGGCAATAAAATGGCCCGAGCGGGGCGCGGCGGACCGGCCCTAGCAACCGCTGCTATTGGCTCGTTCATTGCAGGCCTGATTGCAACGCTGGCCCTGGCATTCGTTGCCCCGTGGGTGGTGAAATTCGCCCTCTCCTTCGGACCTTCGGAATATTTCGCTCTCATGCTGCTTGCCTTTATGACCGTCTCGGCGGCATTTGGCGATTCCACACTGCGCGGCCTCACCTCGCTGTTCATCGGTCTGACGCTTGGCCTTATCGGCATCGATCAGCTGACCGGACAGGCCCGTCTGGTCATGGGCACACCGAACCTTCTCGATGGCATCAATGTTACTACACTTGCGGTTGCGCTGTTTGCTATTGGTGAGACTTTGGCGGTGGTATCTAAAAAGCTAAGCTCCGACGATGAAGTCATCGCAGTCAAAGGCTCAGTCTGGATGACCAAGAATGACTGGAAGCGCTCATGGATGCCATGGCTGCGTGGAACGGCAATCGGCTTTCCGATTGGCGCCATGCCAGCGGGCGGAGCCGACGTGTCAAGCTTCCTGTCCTATTCGGCAGAACGCCAGTTCTCCAAACATCCGGAAGAGTTCGGCAAGGGCGCCATTGAAGGCGTTGCAGGTCCGGAAGCCGCCAACAACGCATCGGCTGCGGGTACACTCGTGCCGCTACTGACCCTCGGTCTGCCAACTACGGCAACGGCGGCAATCATGCTGGCTGGTTTCCAGCAATTCGGCTTACAACCGGGACCATTGCTTTTTGTCACCAATGCGCCACTGGTTTGGGGGCTGGTTGCAAGCCTTCTGGTTGCCAATCTTATGCTGCTTGTGCTGAACCTGCCACTGATCGGCCTTTGGGTGAAGATGCTCACCATTCCGCGCCACTGGCTTTATGCGGGGATTCTTGTCTTCGCTACACTGGGTACTATTGGTGCCAACGCATCGACATCAATGCTGCTTGGTCTTCCGGTATCGTTTGAGCTGGGTCTGCTTCTGGCTTTCGGTTTGCTTGGTTATGTGCTGCGCCGCTTCTCATACCCGATTGCACCGGTTGTCGTGGGCCTGATCCTCGGACCGATGGCAGAGAAAAGTCTGCGGCAGGCACTGCAGATCAGCCAGGGTAACCCGATGACACTAGTGCATTCATGGGTATCTATAACGCTGATTGCACTGGCAATCGCGGCAGTCGTCGTGCCGATGATTATGCGCCAGCGCGGCAAGGGCGAATTGCTCAAACAAATGGCAACAGACGAAGACTAGAGCATAACCCTCCCAGCGTGAAACGCGCTCAGAAAACAAAAAGCCCCGGAGAAACCGGGGCTTTATTTCAGTAAACAACCGCTAGCTTAGTCGTGGATTTTACGGAACTCAGCCACATCGATGCCAAGCGTCTCAAGGTCTTTTGCCATTGGCTGATGGCCAACACGCATGGCAGCAGATGCGCGAACGGCACTGCCGAATTGCGCAAAGGCACGACCGAAACGATTATTAAAGCGGGCAAACATTTTCATCTCCATCACGGACACCTTATTGGTCCGCATCCTTGAGATGGTGTTTAACAACTTCTGTTTGAAGTAACGCCTTTGCATAAGAGCCATGCAGAAACTGCATGTAACGATATTTATCCCTATTGATTGGGATCAATGAGGCTTCGGTTTTCGGCTGCCAATCTGTCCTTATCAAAGGAAGGAGAAAACCATGTCAAACACCCCTCACACGCTTGGTGAAGAGTTTCCCGGCCAATTGGTTGCCATTCATGCCCTGAAGGCAGCCGACCCGCGTTTCGCTCGCATTCTGGAGGAATATGACTCGGTCAATGACCGCATTCATCGAGCCGAAAGTAAGATAGCACCCGTCAGTCAGGAAGAGGAAACCAACCTGCGCAAGCAGCGTCTTGCACTGAAAGACACTATTGAACAAGCATTAGCCCAATAACAACAGAACTGGCCACGGCAGTGGCGGCGCTCTAAATATTTTCTGACGCGCATCTTTGTCCGAAAACCGCTACACACTTCGAGATGTGCTCTAGTCGCCGCTGTCTGGCCTTACCGATCGTTCCATCTTTCCAAACGTGATCAACATGATAGCGGCGATGGCCGCTTCCATAATCGCGATTTGCCACAGTCCGAGGCCGCTTGCGAGACCGATAGCTGCAGGAAGCTACATGCCCGCACCCGTGGTATTGCCGGTAATCTGTCCTTTGCCAAAGATGATAAAGCCAGTCGCAAGAAAAGCGACGCCGCTGATGATCGCTTCTGCAAGACGCGAAGGCTCCACGCGGATGTTCTGATCGTCGAAAACCCGCACATTCGCCAGCTCAAGCGATACGATTGTGACCTTGCAGATGAAAGACAGACCATCATGTCGGTTTTCAACCCTGCCGGACGCTTTCGCCATTCTCTTTCAAAGACCGATAACCGCGCCAAGAAGAGTTGCGAGCAGCATTCTTGCCAATACGACTGGCAGGCTCAGCATATTATCGTGTGTGAATTCGGCCCAGAATTGATCCATGCCCTTCAATAGAAATTCTCGGTTTTTGTTCCGGCGGCTTGAAACGCAATTAAAAGATTAATTGCCGGAAGCAGGCGGAACAGTTTCGGTGCTGGCTGGTGGCACCGAGCCTTCACTATTGGACGGCACTTCAGGTGCAATCGCGCTACCGAACAGCTCAACAAGCAGCCAGACTACTCCAGCTGCAGCTATACTAACCAGCAAAATTACAAGAACGGGTTTACCCTCACGACCCTGTCGCGCTTCACGCGGGCTGACCTGTTTCATGAAACAACACCTCCCTTTCTGGACACTCTTACAATAGCCCAATGATTGGGTAGTGGTTTTGTTCCAGAGGGAAGAAAGTGGCCAAAATTGCCCGGCAATATAACGGGAATCCATGAGAAACCAATATCCGGAATCACAAAATTTCAATGGCTTGCTGGAAGCTTCTTTTAAATTGCAGAAAGAGCCAACGTTCCGCTCAAATACAGCGACTTCGGCATTTCACCAACATGCTGCTCTGTTTCAGACACTGTTTACAGTATATGTAAGAAAATTAGATGGTACGGACGGGTGGATTCGAACCACCGACCTCAGGAGCCACAATCCTGCGCTCTAACCAACTGAGCTACGACCGCGTACCTAATTCTCAACGAACTCACTTCGGTGTCCGTCGACAGGGGGTCACATACGGAGAATCGAACCACATTGCAAGTGATTATAATGATCTTTTTTGAAGATTTCCCCGTTTGTTAGCTCGAAAGCCGCAATCGTTAAAATTCGACGCAATTCGGTTACCATGTTTTATGCATGGTTGTGCATAAATACGGATTATCCACCGACACATAAAATTGCCTTACCTGCATTAACTAATGGAACAGAAAGTAAGGTCCATATCGAATACAAATATGGACCCCAACCCGCAAGAGGCTTATTAACAGGTCGTTAAGAGGTTTCTTGGGTGGACGGAAGAACAGGTAAAGGACCGGTATGTCAGGATCATACCCCTTCATCGATATTGCCGCGCTGGATCAAATCCGCGAAGGCTTTGCCAAGGGCGACGCGCAGCTCGTGCTGACGCGCGACTTATCGACAGTGCTTTGGGCAAATGGCGCTGGCGCAAACCTCTTTGGCCATGATCGTATCGAAGACCTGATCGGTCGCGCCCTTGATTTGCCGGTCGCGACGCGCCGACAGATTACAGCTTCCACCGATGAAACCGACATTGCGCCCAGGATTGTCGCTGTTCGTCTGGGTGGAGGAATGCGGGCCGAACTGACCCGCCTAAGCATTTCGAATATTGCCCTGCCCGATGGCATTGAGGCCTTGCTGATGTCTGCCGACCGGCAGGACGTTAAGCCCGGCGATATTATTTCCGGGCTCGCCGATGAAACAACGCATGTCGCGCTGATTGATGCACAGGCGAGAATTCTTGCTGCAAGCTCACGTTTTGCTGTGCTTGATATTTCCGCATCCACCATCGAAGATTTGATTGTCGAAGCTGAAGATGCCGATGATCATCTGGTCAAGCGGCGTATCCGTGCTGGAAAGCATTCAGTTCCGGGTGCGCTGGCGCGTCTTTCAGACACCCCTGCTTTACACCTGCTCTGCATTATCAGCGAAGCGACACAGCCGACTTTGACCGCCGATGCGCCTTTGGCTGAAAAAAATATCGTATCCACAGTGAAAGAAGCAGCGACCAAGGCCGAAGAGCTTCAGAAGCCCAAGGAGTTTGCTTTTGACCGTGACGGCGCACCAGCCCGCTTCATATGGAAGACGGATGCGGCCGGTTCATTTACCGAACTATCGCCAGAACTGGGCATTATTATCGGGCCTAATGCTGCCGATGTTATCGGCCGCCGCTTTGCGGAAGTTGCCAATGTATTTGGCTTCGACACGGATGGCGTTATCGCCGCTCTGCTGCAAAAGCGCGATACGTGGTCCGGTAAAAGGCTGCTTTGGCCGGTTGAGGGTACAAACCTCCGTGTGCCAGTAGAGCTTGCCGCCCTTCCGGTTTATTCGCGCGATCGCGAATTTATCGGTTTCCGCGGTTTCGGCCTTGTGAACCCACAGGATGCAGAAGCAGACCCTGAAACCATCGGCACTGTGCTGGCTGGCGGCGTTCCGCAGAAGCGGGTTCCAGAAGAACAACAGACCGCCCTGCCGCTCGACGGTGCGGACGATGATGTTTTGGCACTTTCAGAAGAAGTTGCGAATGACGATCATCCTTCAGAAGCCAAATATCAGCCACCTGTGGTTCTGACGCCTAATCCAGGCCGTCGGGAATCCGACAAGGTGCTTGAGCTTCTTAACGCTGCTGCCCGCGAAAAAGTCGCGGCGGATCACGAAAAAGAACACAAGACGAAGACTGACAAACGCCCTGAAGGCGGCCTGACAACCACCGAGCGCAATGCATTCCGCGAAATCGCTGATCGCTTGCGCAAGCAAGGTCTCGCAAACTCGCGTCAGGATCAGGACGCAGCAGATGAGAAGCCGGTTGCCGCCGAGCAGATAAAGCCTGCTGCAGAACGCGCATCACCTGTCGCGCTGGTTTCTGAACCTGCTCAAAAAAATCCCGCCGAACAGCCTGCCACAGAAGCCGCAACCCCTGTTGTTTCTGACGAAAAGGTGTTTGCTGACGAAACGGCTTTGCTTGCCAATCTGCCTGTGCCGGTGATTATTCAGTCTGGCGGCGATATCCATTATGTCAATCAGGCGCTGCTTGATTTGACGGGTTATGACGCGATTGAAGACATCCGTAAGGCTGGTGGCGTTGATGCGCTTTTCAACAGCGAAGCCGACGACAGTGAAAAGCGTCAGGGCATGGTGCTACGTCATGCCGACGGCCATGAAGAACCGGTCGATGCACATCTTAATGCTATTAACTGGCGTTCTGGCCGCGCATTGATGCTAAGCCTTATGCCTGCCGTAGTTGAAGCGACTGTCCCTGTTCATAGTACATCAGAACCGGCCCATAAGGATCGCTCTGAAAAGCAGGAACTGCAGGCCCATATCGAAGAGCTCAAGACCATTCTTGACACAGCAACCGATGGTGTTGTTCTGATTGATCCGGAGGGCCGCATTCGCTCGATGAACCATTCGGCCTCGGCGCTATTTGGCTATGATCAGGGCGATACGGAAGGTAAGTTCTTCTCCATGCTCTTTGCCATCGAAAGCCAGCGTGCAGCGATGGATTATCTGCATGGCCTTTCCGGCAATGGCGTTTTGAGTGTCCTCAATGACGGACGTGAGGTGATTGGTCGCGAAGCGCAGGGCGGCTTCATTCCACTCTTCATGACGATGGGAAAGCTGACCCATACGAACGGTTATTGTGCGGTTCTGCGCGACATCACACAGTGGAAGCGCACCGAAGAAGAACTAACCAATGCTCGCCGCGAAGCCGAGCGCGCATCCAGTCAAAAAACAGAATTCCTTGCGCGTATCAGCCATGAAATTCGCACGCCGCTCAATGCAATCATCGGCTTCTCTGAGCTGATGTCCGATGAAAAATTCGGCTCGATTGGCAACGAGCGCTATCGCGACTATCTGCGTGATATCAACCGTTCCGGCAACCATGTGCTGGCATTGGTTAACGATCTCCTTGATATTTCAAAGATTGAAGCCGGCGCACTCGACATGAAGTTCGAAGCGGTCTCACTCAATGAAGCGATCGCCGAAGCCATAGCGCTGATGCAGCCGCAGGCCAATCGCGACCGCGTCATTATCCGTTCCAGCTTTCAGTCGAACCTACCCGACATCGTCGCAGATGCACGCTCGATCAAGCAGATCGCGCTCAATCTACTATCAAATGCCGTGCGCTTCACCGCAACCAGCGGACAGGTTATCGTTTCGACGAATTATGAACTGAACGGCGATGTCGTAATGCGTGTACGCGACAATGGTGTCGGCATGAGCAAAGTCGAAATAGAACAGGCATTGAAGCCGTTCCGTCAGGTCAACACCATGCAGCGCCGTAAAGCTGAAAGTGCGAAGGACTGGCGCGACGAAGGCACGGGTCTGGGACTTCCGCTGACCAAGGCGATGGTGGAGGCAAACCGCGCGCAATTTTCAATCGACTCCACACCCGGCCAGGGAACTGTGGTGGAAATCGTTTTCCCACCTACACGCGTTCTCGCAGAATAGGCGATGCATATCCCACATGTTTTCAAAAAGCCTTTGCCGGGCGTCAAAAAAGATGCGTGAAAAAGCCAAAACATTGGACATTCTCTAAGTGAATTATACCTGTGATGTCTAAAGACCCTCCACCTGGAGAGCTTTTCATTTGCAGAAAAAAAGCGCCGGCAAGAACCAGCGCGATAATTTTCAGAGAGACAAAGACACGAAAGCAAGTGAGACAAGCACAAGTGCGGCTCGATCATTACTCAGTGTTGCTTTCTTTATCGCGCCGGGGTCGTTAATGCGGCGTTAAAAATTGAGCTCAGAATTTAGAGATTGTAAACTCCAGTAAAATCGCGGTTAATTTCCGGGAAACAATTGTTTAACCATAGTGTGGAATGAGCAAAGGCGACTTTGCTTTGCCACGGTGCTGAGCTAGTTTAGATTACGGAATGTGTTTCTCTGATAGGATGGTTGATGCGCTGGCCGAAGTTTCTGCGCCTTATTATTGCGCTCGTTATACTGGGCGCGGCGGCGGTCGCTACACTTCTGGCGGTCATACCTTTCATCGTCTCAACCGATGCGATCCGCATTCGTGTAGCACAAGAAATCAGTGCATGGACCGGTTATAGCGTTGAACTGCGCGAAGCACCACGCTTGCGGGTATTTCCGGTTTTGCGGGCCTCGCTAGATGGCGTAACGCTTAGCAAACTGTCCGATCAGGGCGCCAAGCCGTTCATGAGTGCCAACCGCATTGAAATTGAGCTTTCGCCCCTTGATGCCATCATGGGAAGGGTATCATTCTCTGAAACGCAGATAGTCAGGCCCCATTTCAATATTGGCGGCCCCGTCGATAATGTTTCTGAATTGCTGGATGCGATAGCAAGTTCGAATGGTCGATTAGGCACTGCAATACGCGCGCAACGCGCACTGCAACAACAAAATGGCGCTAACGACAAGACGCTTGCCACGCAGCAGGCTTCTCAACCCTTCGGCCGCGTTGTGGTTCGAGACGGAACAATCGCGTTCAGCCACCCTGACACGGACGAAGAACCAAAAGAAGACCAGCAGATCACCAAAGTAAATGCCACTCTCGAATGGCCACGCACATCAGGCACTGCTACCCTTCGCGGCAGCGCACTATGGCGCGGAGAGAACACTCAGTTCAGCCTGACGGCAGCACAGGCTCTTCCATTGCTCGCGGGTGGCACCTCTGACATAACCGCCAGCTTCACCTCCAGCCCAATCAACATCACATTTGAAGGCAAAGCCAATATCTCCAACGATCGCTTCTTTGAAGGCACGTTAAGCGCCAAGACGCCTTCATTGAGCAATTCGCTGCGATGGCTTGCCTTGCCACCGGTCGCCGGTAGCACGGAAATCGGTGCCTTCTCGCTCGACTCCACCATGACCTCAACACCGCGTCGATTGAAATTTGCGGATGTCGAGATGACGACGGACGAAAGCCCGGCCAAGGGTGTGATAGAGATTGGATTTGAGCAGGATACACCTGCCGTCACCGGAACGCTCGCGTTTGAGAAGTTGAACCTGCGCCGCCTGTTTTCGATCTTTGTACCATTGCCTGAAAGCCAGGCTCGCTCGCCAAACGAACGCGATCAGAATGAACGCGACACAATTGATACAAGCTTCATCAACAGATCCGAGCTTGATTTGCGGCTGTCAGCGCAGACGGCAACTGCTGGGCCGGTGTCCATGACGGGTGTGGCCGCGGCAGTTCAGATCAGAGGCGGTCGTGCGATGTTCGATATCGGCGACGCTAAAGCCTTCAATGGCATTCTGCAGGCTAATCTCCAAATCGTCCGCGACCTGAAGACCGCGAGCGGGGAGTTACGCTTTAATGCGTCAGACATCGATAGCTCGCAGCTTTTTGCTGCGCTCGGTTTTGACAAGCCTTTTATCAATGGAAAAGGCAATGTGTCTTTGTTTATGAAGGGGCCAGCCAATCGTTGGTCCGGCCTATTGAACAATGCACAAGGCAATGTTTCGGTGCAGCTGAATAATGGCCAGATGCAGGGCTTTTCGGTTCAGGATTTTCTGACCAAGGCACAAAGTCAGGGCTTCTTTGCCCTTGAACGACAGGACAATGTCTCACTCGCGTTCAATCGCCTAGACATGAAAGCAAACCTCTCGGATGGCGTGGCATCGCTGGAAAACTCTACATTAGTAACGGCGGAAGGTACGCTCAGTCTCGCTGGAATCGTGCCATTCGTCGACCGCAGTCTGGCGCTCAGTGGCGAAGTAATCTTCCCAACCAGCCAGCCCCAACAACAGCAGAATGACAACAGTCAGCAGGCTCAAGACACGCAAGAGACGGTAGCGAAACCGCCATTACATTTCTTCGTCGGCGGCTCTTGGGATCGACCATTTATCTCCCCATCAACGACAGGAAACAGCACGGGGCAGTAAACCTGCCCCGTCGCGGTTTTCTGGAGCATTTCCCGTAGAAATTGGATCACTGGAAAAGGCTCAACCAGTTAGTTCCAACGCGCATCCCGTTTCGAAATCCATTTCCCGTATTTGGCGAGCGCTCTAGATGATTATCCTATGCGGAATGCCGCCTGCTCATCACGGCGGCGCTGCACTTCCCTGCGCTTGTTGACGACTGATGCAATGATAACACCCGTCGTCACCAAGGCGATCAGAATGGTACAAACCGCATTGATTTCCGGCGTCACTCCAAGCCGCACCTGAGAGTAAATCTTCATTGGAAGGGTAGTCGCTCCGGGGCCCGAAGTGAAGCTTGCAATCACTAGATCATCGAGCGAAAGGGTAAATGCTAGCATCCAGCCGGAAACCACTGCGGGCAGGATCACCGGCAGCGTAATTTTCAAAAAGGTGGTAACAGGCGGCGCACCAAGATCCATTGCTGCTTCTTCCAGCGAACGGTCAAAAGTCACCAGACGCGACTGCACAACGACTGCCACAAAACACATCGAAAAAGTGATGTGTGCTAGCGTTACCGTCCAGAACCCACGGTCAAAGTTCATCGCCACGAACAAAAGCAGCAGCGAAAGGCCGGTGATGACATCAGGCATAACCAACGGGGCATAAACCATACCCGAAAACAGAATGCGCCCGCGAAACCGCGTGTAGCGGGTCAAAGCCAGGGCTGCCAGCGTGCCGAGCACGGTAGCAATCGTCGCCGACAGAAGTCCGACACGGATCGTCACCCATGCCGCATCCATCAGAGCTTGGTTGCGGAACAGCTCCACATACCATTTGGTAGAGAAACCTGCCCACACAGTGACGAGGCGAGATTCGTTAAAAGAATAAATGACCAGCAGGACAATCGGCAGGTAGAGAAAGGCAAAGCCGAGCGCGACTGAGACAATGTTAAAGCGGGACCAATTGTTCTGCATCTTATTTCCCCTTCTCCTGCTGACGCGCCTGCGCCTGCTGGAAAATCACAATCGGCACAATAAGCAAGAGCAGCAGAACAACTGCCACCGCCGAGGAAACCGGCCAGTCGCGATTGGAGAAAAACTCACTCCAGATTGTTTTACCGATCATCAGCGTCTGAGATCCACCAAGAAGATCAGGGATCACGAACTCACCAACAGCTGGAATAAACACAAGGAAACAACCCGCCACGACGCCTGCAAGCGATAGTGGGAAGGTGACCTTCCAGAATGCCGAAAATGGCGTACAGCCCAAATCCTGCGCCGCTTCGATCAGCGAATAGTCCATCTTTTCAAGTGACGAATAGATCGGCAAAATCATGAACGGTAGATAAGAATAAACGATGCCAATGAAGACAGCAGTATCCGTGTTCAGAATATTAAGTGGCGTATCAATGACATTGAGCCACATCAGAAACTGGTTCAGCAAACCTTCTGGCTTGAGAATGCCGATCCACGCATAAACGCGAATAAGGAACGACGTCCAGAATGGCAAAATGACCAGCATCAACAATGTCGGGCGAAGGCTTTGCGGCGCGCGCGCCATGCCATAGGCCATCGGATAAGCGACCAGCAATGTCAGGAATGTCGAGATTGCCGCAATCCGCACGCTGGAGAGATACGCCATATAATAAAGCGGATCATCCATAAGCCAGAGATAGTTATCAACGGAGAGCTGCTTCACGCGCTCCCATGCAAGACTCAAACCCTGCGTCAGATCAATGACCGGCTGATAAGGCGGAATCGCCATCGTGACTTCTGACAACGAAATCTTGAAGACGATGAAAAACGGTACCAGAAAGAAGATCAACAGCCAGAGGTACGGTACTGCGATCACAAGGCGACTTGTTATGGAAGCGATCAGCTTTTGCATTTGCCTCCCCTCCTCAGGCTGTCAGCACCAAACCGGCATCGGTATCAAACGAAACCCACACCCGCTCATCATAAGTCAAAGGATTCTCCGTCTTGCGAACGGCGTTCAGACTTGCAGCTTTGATGGTATGTCCATTTTCGAGGCGGACGTGGAATACTGTCATATCGCCAAAATAGGCGATATCCCAAAGCTCACCCTCAACCGCGTTGACTGATGTTTCCTCCGGCTTTTCGCGGGTGATGCGTGTCTTTTCAGGACGCACCGCATACCAGACCTTCTGGCCCGGGCTCAGTTGCTCACGGGTCTCGGTTTGAATGTGGAAGCCGAATTTCTCGGTGGCTATTTCAGCCTCACCGTTAGCAGCCTTTACCACCTCGCCCTCGATGATGTTCACATTCCCGATGAAGTCGGCCACAAACTTCGAGCCCGGCGCTTCATAGACTTCTGCAGGGGTCGCCACCTGCATGATGCGCCCCTTGTCCATGACAGCGATACGGTCAGACATAGTCATCGCCTCTTCCTGATCGTGGGTAACGACCATAAAAGTAAGACCAAGCTTGACCTGCAGATCCATCAATTCGAACTGTGTTTCTTCGCGCAGCTTTTTGTCGAGCGCACCAAGCGGCTCATCAAGAAGCAGCACCTTCGGGCGCTTTGCAACGGCGCGGGCCAGCGCAACACGCTGGCGCTGACCGCCTGAAAGCTGGTGCGGCTTGCGCTTGCCATATTGCTCAAGTTTCACGAGTTTAAGCATTTCAGCAACGCGGGCATCTATTTCAGATTTCGCCATGCCGTCCTGCTTGAGACCGAAAGCAATGTTGTTTTCAACCGTCATATGCGGGAACAGCGCATAGGACTGGAACATCATGTTTACCGGGCGCTTATAGGGAGGAATGCCGCGCATATCCTGACCATCAAGGGTGATACGACCAGATGTCGGTTCTTCAAAACCAGCCAACATGCGCATCAGCGTGGTCTTGCCGCAACCGGACGCCCCTAGCAGCGCGAAGAACTCTCGATTGAAAACATTCAGCGACAGATTATCAACAGCAGTAAAATCGCCGAAAATCTTGGTCACATTTTCAAAAGAAATATAAGGCTTCGCCGCCGGATCATTCCAGGGTGCGAATTTGCGGCGAAAGCTGCCAAAAGATTCCATTCCGTTCCCCTATCGACTTATCAGGAACCTGACATTCACAGGCAGAGCCTGCCATTGATCTACTACAAGACGTAGAGCGGCCCAGCTGTATGAACAGTGAGCCGCTCTCAATTTCAACGGGTAAACCCGCGTCGGCTAATAATAGCCGTCATATTATCCGACTGTTACTGGCCTGTGACGATCTTGGTCCAGGCGCGTGTAACAACACGCTGCACCTTGGTGTCATAAGGTGTCGGTACGAAGAGCTTCTTCAGAACTTCATCGCTTGGATAGATAGCCGGATCATCAAGAATTTCCTTGTCGATAAATTCCTGCGATGCCTTGTTGCCGTTTGCATAGAACACGAAGTTCGACGCCTTGGCTGCAACTTCCGGACGCATGATATAGTTCATGAATTCGAGCGCTTCAGGCACATTCTTCGCATCGGCCGGGATCGCCATCTGGTCGAACCACATCAGCGCGCCTTCCTTCGGGATCGAGTAACCGATCTCTACGCCTTGTTTTGCCTTTTCTGCACGATCGCGCGCCTGGAAGATGTCGCCCGAGTAGCCAACGGCCATGCAGATATCGCCGTTAGCCAGCGCATTGATATATTCCGACGAATGGAACTTGCGGATATTTGGACGAATCTTGAGATAAAGTTCCTGCGCCTTTTCGAGATCTTCCGGCGATGGGGAATTTGGATCAAGTCCGAGATAGTTCAGAGCCGGGCGCAGCATTTCGCTGGCTGAATCGAGTAGGTAAATGCCACAGCCTTTAAGCTTCGCCGATTTTTCCGGATCGAAAAGCACGTCCCACGAGTCAATCGTGTCGGTGCCGAGCGCTTCCTTGATCTTGGCCTTGTTATAGCCAATGCCGGTCGTGCCCCACATGTAGTTGATAGAATATTCGTTGCCCGGATCGTATGTCGCCGCACGGGTCGAAATTTCGTCCCACATGTTCTTGAGGTTCGGGAGCTTGTCTTTGTCCAATTTCAAGAACACGCCTGCTGGGATCTGACGGCCAAGGAATTCGCCCGATGGCACCACGAGATCGTAGCCGCTGCCGCCTGCAAGAAGCTTGGTTTCAAGAATTTCGTTGGAATCGTAAACGTCGTAAACGACCTTGATGCCGGTTTCCTTGGTGAAATCCTTGAGGATCGAATCGTCGATGTAATCCGACCAGTTATAGATATTGACAACCCGCTCCTGCGCGCTTGCGGGAAATACGGCGGCGCTTACAAGGCCAGAAACCATTGTAGTCGCCAGAAGAAAGGATTTCATCCTCATCGCGTGCTCCATTCTGCACCCTGATTCCAGGTACAGCTCAAGGGTGGGTAAACTGTTTCAACTTCATAGTTTTTTAGATTGTGCAGCATTCGTCAACCGGGTGATGACAAGACGAACACAAAAATTGCGATGCGAGCGCAAAGAACCAATGAGATTTTGGCTATGACGCGGCGAAAATAGTGAGGTTCGAGAACCGGAGCGGAGTGTACTTTTGGGTACATGAGCACCGGGAGCGCAGAACCACGCCATTTGCAGACCGTCAAAGCCAAAATCTTCCGGCCCTATTGAAAGTCGAAAGCTGACAATCCCGCCACCATTTCATCAAGTCCCAATGGACGGGTAAGCGGCGGCTCGGCCCGTGTGATGCAGCCCTGTCGCTCACAAAGCCGACAGGCTGGACCAATTTCCGTGCGCGGAGAACTATTCGCACCATAAATCGTCTCTGCCCCTGCATCGAGCGAGCAGCCGAGAAGAATGGCGGTGCGCCGCGGACGCTCATTGAAAGCGCCTTGCGGTCCTTCAAGTGTTCGCGCAACTGTCAGAAAAGCGGACCCATCGGGCAATTCGGCTGGTTCCACCAACACCTGCCCCGCTTGTGTGAAGGCCGCATAGACCGGCAGCTTGGGACATTGCCCACCAAACCGGAGGGGAAACCCTTCGGCACCAGCCATGCGCAAGCGATTGCCCGCGTGGTCGATTTCCATCAAGAAGAACGGCAAAGCAGAGTTACCCTGGCGTTGAAGCGTTGTGAGCCGGTTCGCCGCCTGCTGAAACGACACACCAAAGCGCGAGCGCAACACGTCAACATCATAGCGCGTCCGCACAGCCGCATCGCGAAACTGGCGATAGGGCATCATCAAAGCCTGCGCCGCATAACGCGCCAGCTCAAAACGCGCGATGCGCTTTGCTTCACTGGACGAGAGTTTCAGCGCTTCCGTTTCGCCGCCGATTATCACCTGCATACGGATAAGCGCCGCCTCCATCGCGATTTCCTGCAACTGATCAAAGGGCGACAATCGCTCCGATATAAACAGTCGCTGCGAATGCCGATCATAACGCCTGCGCCAATTCGGCATGGTCGCGACGGGCAGCGTGCGCACAGTAATGCCATGCTCGCGCCGCAGCCACTCTTTCAACGCGCCCGATAGGTCCCCATCGGCTTTCAGCAGGCCATAGAAACTTTCCGCCTCTTCTTCGATACGCGAATAATGATTGGGCCGACGCCCCATGACATCACGGACCTCATCGAGCGGCAACCGCGTGGCGGAAAGCTGCGCATCGCTGCCTTCGTGCGATAGCAACTGCGAGAGATCGGAAAGGCGCTGCTGCTGCTCACGGTAGGCGCGATAAAGCTTGACGATCCCGGTGGCAGCATTGGGTGCTGCCTCGCCAATTTCCACCAGCTCCTGATCGCCAGGCAATTCTCCCGTCAGCAGCGGATCGGAAAACACTTCCTTTAGGCCCGCAACCGTCGTGCCACTTTCTGCCTGCAGGCTATCGAGATCGAGCTTGTAAACGCTGGCAAGCTTTAACAAGAGCTGCACCGTCAGCGGACGCTGATTGCGCTCAATGAGATTGAGATAGGACGGCGAAATACCAAGCGCTTCGGCCATGGATGTCTGCGTCAGACCGCGCTCGTTTCGGATGCGCCTGATGCGTGGACCGGCAAAAATCTTGCGTTCGCTCATCAGGTCCTCCCAAACCAGCAATGATGAGTTTTACAACTCGTGACAAAATAGCTTCAAATTTTACGTTTGACAATATTTACAACTTTACAGATTAGCTCAGTCAATTTTCAGACAGCATTACCTCAATTATTTGGCCTTTCTGCTGCTTTTTCTGGCCGCTCAAGCAGCGGGATTGTAAATCTAGTCACAGAAAGAGCGGCGATAATCTGCTCTTCAAAAACCTGATCTAAGTGTGAGGAGACACCGAAATGACAGATTTTTACAGCCTCATCCCTTCGGCACCCAAGGGCCGCTTTGACGGTATCCAGCGTACGCATAAAGCCGAAGACGTGAAAAGGCTGCGCGGTTCGGTGGAGATCAAGTATTCACTGGCCGAGATGGGTGCAAACCGTCTGTGGAAGCTCATCCAAGAGGAAGATTTCGTCAACGCACTTGGCGCGCTTTCCGGCAATCAGGCAATGCAAATGGTTCGCGCCGGATTGAAGGCGATCTACCTTTCCGGTTGGCAGGTTGCAGCGGATGCAAACACGGCCTCAGCCATGTATCCCGATCAGTCGCTTTACCCGGCTAATGCCGCACCTGAACTCGCCAAGCGCATCAATAAGACGTTACAGCGTGCCGACCAGATTGAAACAGCAGAAGGAAAAGGCCTGTCGGTCGACACGTGGTTTGCGCCAATTGTTGCCGATGCGGAAGCAGGCTTCGGTGGACCGCTGAATGCTTTCGAGATCATGAAGGCCTTCATCGAAGCGGGTGCTGCCGGTGTGCATTATGAAGACCAACTGGCGTCTGAAAAGAAGTGCGGCCATCTGGGCGGCAAAGTTCTGATCCCGTCTGCGGCCCATATCCGTAACCTCAACGCAGCACGCCTGGCTGCTGACGTTATGGGAACTTCCACGTTGGTTATCGCCCGCACGGATGCGGAAGCTGCCAAGCTTTTGACCTCAGACATTGACGAACGCGACCAGCCTTTCGTTGACTATAATGCGGGCCGCACTGCAGAAGGCTTTTATCAGGTGAAGAACGGCATCGAGCCGTGTATCGCCCGTGCGATCGCCTATGCGCCCTATTGCGATCTGATCTGGATGGAAACGTCCAAGCCCGATCTCGAACAGGCTCGTCGCTTCGCGGAAGCCGTGCACAAGGCACATCCGGGCAAGAAGCTCGCTTATAACTGCTCGCCGTCGTTCAACTGGAAAAAGAATCTCGACGACGCAACGATTGCCAAGTTCCAGCGCGAGCTGGGTGCAATGGGCTACAAGTTCCAGTTCATCACGCTGGCCGGTTTCCACCAGCTCAACTTCGGCATGTTCGAACTGGCACGCGGCTACAAGGACCGTCAGATGGCAGCCTATTCTGAGCTGCAACAAGCGGAGTTTGCGGCCGAAGCCAATGGCTACACCGCAACCAAACACCAGCGCGAAGTCGGCACCGGCTATTTCGATGCCGTGTCGCTCGCAATCACCGGCGGCCAGTCTTCGACCACCGCCATGAAGGAATCCACCGAAACAGCACAGTTCCGTCCAGCTGCTGAGTGACGCCCAATTCTTGAGAGGAGAATAACAATGGCTTCGATTGCACGCGTTAAGGAAAGAGCAGAAGAGCAATCAACCTCGATGAGCACCGATCAGCAAAGCGCGATCCGTATGCTTGCCAATGATCTGCACCGCCTCAATCAGTCGGTTATGAATGCAGTCGAGGCCGGTGTTTCCGTTGAGCTGGTTCGCTCCGCTCGACATCATGGTGGCGAAGGCAACTGGGGGGATCTGCTGATCCCAGTTATCGTTACCCGAAACCCATGATGACGCTCACAACAATTGCCTTCGCCGCCATGCTTTTAAATTTGTGTGCCTACGGCAACACGGGAATGGCGAAGGCAACTGGAGGGATCTGCTGATCCCGGTTATCGTTACCCAAAACCCATCATGACGCTCACGGCAATAGCCTTTGCCGCACTCTTACTTGCTTGGGAGAAACTGCGACGACGAAAAGTGACAAGCATAAGTGTCGCATACTGATCGTTTCATCCATAAAACGTCAATTATACCTTGATATACCAGTTCATCCATGCTGGACTACCCGCACTGACCTCCCCGGCTGGCCTCGCCAGTCGGGTTCTTTTTTTACATCAGCAAGTAATCTTGCGGCTGTGGCAGGTCCGGCAAACTGGTTTCACCCAATGCTTCGCGCAGATTGATCTCGATCGTATCAGCAATCGCGCCGATCGGGAGATCATTGGGTAACGTGCCAAAGGGCTCTTCCAGTTCATCACCCAGCGCATCAAGACCGAAGAAGGTGTAAGCGACCAGCGTAGTCGCGAACGGCGTCCCCCAGCCGAGCATATCGGCAAAACCAAAAGGAATGAAAAAGCAGAACAAATATGCCGTGCGGTGCAACAACAAGGTGTAGCCGAACGGCACTGGTGTAAAGCGCAGACGCTCGCAAGCCGCCTGCACTTCGGCAAAGCCTCTCACCGTTTCATCAAGTGTCTGGAAATCGATCGCATCAATGCGCCCTTCAACGCGCAGTTCTGCAAGTACTTCGCCGATTTTGCGCAGAATGAAATCCGGCCCGTTGCGGCTTGCGGTAATGGCTATTTGCTCCTCAGAGCTAAGCCATCTGTGGGCTTTTGCTTGCCCATCATCTGGCCGAAGATGCGGCACCAGTGACTGCGTGAACGCAATCACATAATGAAGTAGCTTCGTCCGCGAGCCTTCGCCCGGCAATTGGTCCAGCAAAATGGTCTGACGCGCGAAACTTCGTGTCAGATGCACAAGTTTGCCCCAGACTTTGCGCGCTTCCCACCAGCGGTCGTAGCAGGCATTGTTGCGGAATCCCAAGAAGATCGAAAGCGCTATGCCAAGCAGAGCGAAGGCTGTGCCATTATTGAAAGCCGGAACCCAGCCCGGAAAAGCGCGGTGCGCCCAGACCACCACGAGCGACAGGACGAAAACCGCAAAGATTTGTGGCAATATCCGCGTGATGATTGAGCCTTTGAGGATGAAGAATAATTTCCACAAGGGCGGGCGCGGACGAACGATCATTTCAATGCATATCCCAGAATGTTACGGACGGTGTTTATAGTCTTTGCGCTTCTTCGCCAAGCACCGCAAGTTCTGCCCTAAATCAAATCGTGATGCGTTCTAGACAATTGCCATCAATAGGCGAGCCACTTAAAACTATCGCAGGATACAATCAGGAGCCGCCATGTCCATTCAATCGCTCGTCGACACAATTGCACATCGGGTCAATATCGATCAGCCACTTGCCGAAAAGCTAACCGGATCAGTTTTTTCCGTGTTGCAACACACCACACCGGAAATCGGACAGAAAGTCTTTGAACTTTTACCGGATGCGAAGCTTCTGGCAGAAAACCACGATGTGCTCGCTGCGGGAAGCAGCGGTATTGTTGGTGTTTTTTCAGGGCTGATGGGCACTATTGCCGGAGAAAAGATGAGCGCTTTGCTCAAAGGAGCCGCCAACCTCCGCACAAGCGGCCTGTCAAACGAGCAGATCACCGATGCCGGAAATCAAGTGTTCCTTTATATCCGTGAACGCGATCCAAATCTGGTGGACCAACTGATTGTTGCGGCCCCATCCATTAAAGAGCATTTTAGACTTTGAACCGATAGCGCGCCATCGAAAGAAATCCCAATGACGCGCTAATCAGATTATTTAAGTGTCTTCTCCAGTATCGACCACTGCTCGTCACGCGTCACCGGCCCCATACCGGCATTGTGGGCCAGCATGTTTCGGTTCAGGCGCACAAATACGACCTTTTCATCGCCTTTCTCGGCCCATCCGACATACCAGCCGAATTGACGTCGCCGATCCGGCTTGCCCTTGGGCCCGGTTTCAAACGCCGAGCCTGTTTTACCATGGGCAGTCCAGCCGTTCGACAGCTTATGGCTAGGCAGAATATCCATGGCTTTGGTCATTGCAGCTTCCGAGAACGGAAGCTTTTTATTGACCATCTTCATGAGAAAATCCGCCTGCTCATTGGGCGATATCGTCAGCGACGAAGAAATCCATGAGCGCAACATACCGTTATTCTTGCCCGGATCGCCACTCAGATCGCGATTGCCGTAGTTGAGGCGATCTGTGTATACCTGAAACTTATCTTTCCCCAGCTTCCGTGTCAGCTCCTGAGAGAACCAGACTACCGACTGCTCTTCCCAATAGCTCGGATCGACAGATTGTTTCCAGGATTCACGCCACGCAGGATAGCCCTCCTTATAAGGCCAGACCGGGTTGTGACTGTCCTTTAATATGCCGCTTTCGAACCCCATCAGCGCCAATGGCACTTTGAACGTTGATGCTGGACTGTTGCGCTTGTCGCAAATCTCGCCCTCTTTGGCGATAACCTCGCCGCTGTTCGCATTGAGCATGATCATGCAGGTGAGTTTTTGACTTGCAGCCGTGGCCTGCCCTTGCAGGACGAGCATTGCAAACAATGAACCGCCTGCCATTGCCAAAGCCGCCTTGATCGTTCTTAGCATATAGAAAATCTCCCCAAAAATGCATTATGGAATTCTTTTCTCAAACATGGCGCGAACATTACGCAAAAGTGGCAATCCACATCTTTGCCTTGCTGGGAATCTAGCTGCCTACGCTCTGGCAACCGATGATACTGACGAAGGGTTGCGGTCACCAAACAGGACTAACCTCCACCGCAAAATGCACTGCAATATTTAATGCCATTGTTGCTCAAAGGTCATTTGTCATTGTCTTGTGTCCCCGCTATCATACAGACATACGAAATCATTTTTTGGTGTTGGATGTCTGCTGATACGACGGAAAAGAAGGTTACGCGTGCGCCGCGTCGCCGTACGCCTGCTTATGTCAAATCTCTTCGAGGTGTGAAAAACTGGAAGCAAGCCACAGAATGGCTGGCATGGCGAGACATTGAAGACATCGAATGCATCACCCCCGATCAAGCGGGCGTTGCCCGCGGAAAGATGATGCCGTCGAAAAAGTTCACATCGAACACTTCGCTGGCGCTTCCATCGGCGGTGTTTATGACGACAATTTCGGGCGATTATCCTGAAGACGGCCATGGCTTCCAATATCCCGAAGACGACGGCGACCTGAGACTCTTACCAGACCTTTCCACGCTCTCCGCCGTGCCATGGGAATCTGATGCCACGGCGCAGGTCATCTGCGATCTGGTTTATCAGGATGGACGTGCGGTTGAATTCACCCCGCGCAACGTTCTGCGCTCGGTGGTTTCTGCTTATAACAAGCGCGGCCTCAAGCCTGTGGTGGCACCGGAAATCGAGTTTTATCTGGTCCGTAAGAACCCCGACCCGGACTACCCGCTCACACCTCCGGTCGGTCGGTCCGGCCGCGCGATCGGTGGCGGTCAGGGCTATTCAATTGCTGGTGTCAACGAGTTCGACGAACTGATCGATGACATCTATCATTTCTCTGAAGGCCAAGGCCTTGAGATCGATACGCTGATCCACGAAGAAGGTGCAGCCCAGCTTGAAATAAACCTGCGCCATGGTGATCCGGTTGAACTGGCCGATCAGGTATTTTTGTTCAAACGTACAATCCGTGAAGCAGCGCTCAAGCATGATATGTATGCAACCTTCATGGCCAAACCTATCCAGGGCCAACCAGGATCGGCGATGCATATTCATCAGTCGATTGTTGACAAAAAGACCGGACGCAACATTTTCTCCAATGAAGACGGAAGCGAAAGCGAAGCCTTCCGCCATTTCATCGGCGGCATGCAGCGCCATGTGCCAAACGCGCTTGTAATGTTCGCACCCTATGTAAACTCTTATCGTCGCCTGACTCCGTCTGCATCGGCTCCTGTCAACGTGAAATGGGGCTACGACAACCGTACGACTGCGTTCCGCGTACCGCGTTCTGAGCCAGGTGGTCGGCGTGTTGAAAACCGCATTCCATCGTCTGATGCAAACCCCTATCTGGCGCTTGCTGCTTCGCTTGCTTGTGGACTGATTGGCTTGGTGAACAAGATTGAAGCGGATCAGCCAGCTTCAACCAGCGTCAACACCAAGGAAATCGACCTGCCGCGCGGCCTGATCGACGCGGTAGAACTGTTTGAAAACGATCAGGAATTACGAAATCTGTTTGGCAATTCATTCGTCACCACTTATGCGGCGATCAAGCGTGCCGAATTTGAAACCTTCATGGAAGTCATCAGCCCGTGGGAACGTGAGTTCCTGCTGCTCAACGTCTGAGCGGTTCCGCATGCCTAATCAACGGCCCTATCAAAGCCCTATCTCTCCCGGCTTCTCGTGGTATGAAGTGAGCGTTCCAGAGCGCCCGCAATATGAAGAGCTCGACGGTGCCCGTCAGGCGGATGTCGTGATTATCGGCGGCGGTTATACGGGTCTTTCAGCGGCTTATCATCTGGCTAAGCAGGGAGCGGATGTTGTGCTAGTCGAAGCTGCACGCTTCGGTGATGGTGCATCCGGACGCAATGGCGGTCAATTCGGTACAGGACAGCGCATCTGGGCCGAAGATCTTGAAAAGCAATATGGTTTTGAGCGTGCCAAAGCCCTGTTTGACGTTGCGGAAGAAGCCAAGACTTACTTGCTTGGCTTTTCCCGCGAGCACAATATCGACATGGAATATATGCCCGGCCAGATTTCGGCCGTGCATAAGGAGCGCTATCTCAAGAACTATCAGGACCATGTGGAACTGATGGCTACGCGCTTCAATTACCCACACATCCGTTATGTCGAACGCGCCGAAATGGCCGCGCTTCTTGGTTCAAACCGCTATCACGGCGGCCTCTATGACGCCGGTACGGGGCATATTCACCCGCTTAAATTGGTGATTGGGCTCGCGAAAGCGGCACAAGCCGCCGGTGCGCACCTGTTTGAGAACACCAAAGCCACGAAGATAACGACAGCAAGCGGTGGCGTTGAAGTTCAAACCTCGCACGGCACGATTTCGGCAAAGAATGCCTTTCTTGCGGTCAATGCTCATGGTGGCGATCTGGAACCGACAAGTGCTGCGCATGTCATGCCGATCCGTTCCTTCATAGGCGCAACAGCGCCCTTGGCTGCTGATAGCCCAGTCATTCCCGGTGGGGAGTCGATTGACGATTCGCGCTTTGTCGTTCGCTATTTCCGCAAATCCAAAGATGGCCGCCTACTGTTTGGTGGTCGTGAAGCCTATACGGCAGACAATCCGCGCGACATCAGCGAACATATCCGCCGACAGATCGCGGAGATCTATCCCGCACTCGACAAGGTTGAAATCACGCAAGCCTGGGGCGGCTCCGTTGGCATAACAATGCCGCGTCAGCCATTTGTACGCGAAGTGATGCCGGGTGTCATTTCCGCAGGCGGCTATTCCGGTCACGGGGTCATGCTCGCCAATTACATGGGCAAGCTCTATGCGGAAGCCCTTTCCGGCAAGCGCGACAAGCTCAAGCTCTTTGAAGAGCTGCGCATTCCATCGTTTCCGGGTGGCCGCACGTTCCGCGCACCCCTGCTCTTTCTCGCGCTCTCGTGGTATGCGCTGATGGATCGGATTTAAAAAAGCAGGCGACACGTCAGAGAGCGCATCGCCTGCAAGTTTAGTGCCCTGTTACTCTAAGTGACGCGTCTTCAGGCACCATGACTTCGTGAACTAAGCAACGGACCTCCCACAATTGAAATTGATTTTTGGACCGATGCTGAAGCCAATTTCTGATATGTTTCTTCCACGACATCGCGTATGGGCAGCACGCCGCTCATACACAGCAGAGCACGAATGTGTTCCCGTGCGCCTTCATATCCCATGATCGGCGCGAACGGCGTCATGGTTACACTCGGTTGACCAGCATAAAGCTGCTGATACTCAGCGAAATTCGTAAAGCTCAGATAGTTTTCACCTTGCATGAGATAAGTTTCAACCGCCACACCTTCAGCAAAAACCACCTCGTGGCTATCGAGCACAATGTTGTAATAGTCGATGGCATCATCCTCTGAAATGCGCGCGATCGAATGCGCGTTGACCAAATCTTTTACGCGGATAAGAACACCATCGATAAACAGCGCATGATTTGGGGAAAGCATAAGATCCCGCCGGGGGAGTTCACCGCCCAGCGCATGACGCTTGATGCGGATCGGCATGATGTTCTCATTCCACTGCGCGCCGGAGCTCACTAGACATTGCCATCCAATCCATCGGACCGGCAACGCTTCACCACGTACCGTTTTAACCAGATCGCCAATCTCCAGTGTTTCTACCGGGACAGGTCCTTTGGCGGTATCGATGAGTGTGCCTCGGAGAAAGCAATTGGTGCCAGAGCCGCCGCCATGCTCCCACCATTTCGTGCCCAAAGCACGTGCGGGTAGTGACGACAGCGACGAAGCTAATGCGCCCAGAGCCGCAGCTTTGGCGGCCATTCCTGCGGCGGCGCCTAAAAAGTGCCGTCGCGCGCGATTGCGAGGCGAGTGTGGGTAATTATCTGATGACATGGATCCCTCCGCTCTTCGAATGACAGGCATCGGGCTAAATCAGCTTGGATTTTTGTAAAGCACGATGCGTCAAATCAAAAATCTGAAGCTTCAAATCCGTGTTACGCGGATGGTCTGCTTCTGTTGCTTCGCCCCAAGATTACGAATCTGATCATAGCCGATGACCCCACCGAAAATATTCCAGCAATCCGGGCTAAAGCCTCCACGATTAGGCGTAGACTCTACCGCGAAAGAGGGCTGTTTCGACGGAGTTTGGGCAATTTGAAAACTCGGAAATGTTGATTGAGATTAAGTGGCCATCTGTCTCATCGATTCCGGAAACGCCAGATGTTTGGAACCACTTCATATATTGGGTCATTAAAGAGGTCTGAACTACTTCTATTGACGATACTTGCATTTGCTGCGGCAAATCTTGGCTTTGCGCAGCTTTAAAACTGATTGAGCCCCGAATGAGGAGGACTTGATGCAAAATCAGATCGACAATGCGGGCGAAGGAAAAACAGAACTGAAACGGGTGATGGGGCCCGGCCTTCTTTTACTTTTCATCATTGGCGACGTGTTGGGTACAGGCATCTATGCTTTGACAGGTGAAGTAGCGTCAGAAGTCGGTGGCGTTGTGTGGCTCCCCTTTCTCATCGCATTCGTGGTCGCGCTGCTAACGGCCTGCAGCTATCTTGAGCTTGTCACCAAGTATCCGCGCGCGGCTGGTGCAGCGCTCTATACGCACAAGGCCTTCGGCGTTCACTTCATCACCTTCCTTGTGGCTTTCGCGGTCATGTCTTCGGGCATTACCTCCGCATCCACGGCGTCACGTGCTTTTGCTGCAAACTTCGAGGCATCCTTGGGTTTGGGTTTCGGTGAATGGGGCATACCGCTCATTGCAGTCGGCTTTATTGCACTGATTGCCGCAGTCAATTTACGCGGCGTTGGCGAGAGCGTAAAAATGAACGTGGTTCTCACCGTTGTCGAGGTTACAGGCCTGCTCATCATTATAGGCATCGGCCTATGGGCAATCGCTGGCGGCCAAGGCGATGTATCACGTGCCTGGACTTTCGAGACGCCTGAAGGCAGCGGCTTTTTCTGGCCTGTCATCGCTGCAACTACGCTCGCCTTCTTCGCGATGGTCGGTTTTGAAGATTCGGTCAACATGGCTGAGGAATGCAAAGAACCAAGCCGCCTTTTCCCAAAAGTGCTCCTCACAGGCCTGGCCATTACCGGCATTGTCTATGTGCTCGTTTCCATTTCGGCCATTACATTGGTTTCCGCCGCCGAGCTTGGTGAGGGCGACACCCCACTTCTCAAGGTCATTCAGGCTGGTGCACCCGGTTTCCCGATCGGCGTCTTTGCTCTTATAACCATGTTTGCCGTTGCCAACTCCGCATTGATCAACATGATGATGGCAAGTCGCCTTATTTACGGTATGGCGCGTGAAGGCGTGGTGCCAGAAGTGTTGGGCAAGGTGCATAAGGGTCGCCGTACGCCGCATATTGCGATTATCTTCACTTCGCTGCTGGCGATTGGCCTCATTCTGTTTGCGGGTGGCGTTCCAGCGCTCGGAGGAACGACTGCATTGTTGCTTCTGTGCGTGTTCGCCGTGGTCAATGTCGCAGTGCTGGTTTTGAGCAACGACCATGTCGATCACAAGCATTTCCGCACGCCTACGATTTTGCCGATACTGGGTGCAATCAGCTGCTCATTCCTTGCTGGTCCCTGGACCGGACGCGATGCGGAACAATATGCTATTGCCGCTGTACTCCTCGGCATTGGCGTGGTGCTGTGGTTTGCGACGGTTCGCTATATGCGCGCCGCCAACCAGCCTGCATAACACCAAAACTCTATGTGGATGCCTCATGGAGTTCTGGTTAGCCCGAGTAGCGTTCGAAATTTCTCAAGGCGTGATGCGTCAGCATCTTTAGCCGCCTTGGTATAAGACACAGCTTTCAGACCTTCAGCTTTGATCCATTTGCCTGCATCCAGCAGGCAAGTGAATCAAGCGTATCACGCAGGGTTTTGCCTAACGGCGTCACCTCATATTCCACTCTTGGCGGCATTTCCGGATAAACGACGCGGGTAATCAACCCGCGCGTTTCAAACAACCGGAGCTGCCGCGTCAGTTCTTTCTGGGTAATGGGCGCGACAGCGCGCTGCAATTCACCAAAACGGATAGGACCATCCGTGACGATCAGCCGATACAGGATCGGTATCGCCCATTTTCCAGCAATCAGATTGACGAAATCAACCATGGGGCACCGACTGTCGGTGGACACCTCACTCGATATGTCACCCATAGACGTGATCTCCAGATTAGAAAATTATTCCTTTAGTACCAAATTGGTGCCTACTATACATTGGATACTAATGGACACAATGTCCTTTCTCCCGGAAGCGAAAATGCTTCGGCTGCAGAAAGGTGAATTATGGGTCGTCTCGAAGGAAAATATACGCTTATCACAGGCGGTACGAGCGGTATCGGGCTTGAAACAGCCAGACAGTTCGCCCTTGAAGGGGCGACCGTGGCCATTACAGGCCGGAAGGCGGTGGGTTTGGAAGCGGCTGCTCGCGAGCTGCCTGACAGTGTTCTAAAAATCCAAAGTGATTCAGGAGATGTTGCGGCGCAGGAGCAGCTTGCACAGGCGCTTGCAGAACAATGGCCGCGCCTGGATGCCCTTTACATAAATGCGGGCGACGTCACCCATAGCCCGCTGCAGGACTTTTCCGAAGAGGCCTATGACCGCCTGATGGCGATCAATCTGAAAGGGCCATTCTTTCTCATCAAAGCGTTGCTACCGCTTTTTGCCAATCCCTCATCCGTCATCCTGTGCGGATCGGCCAGCGCACATATCGGCTTACCGCAAAGCAGTGTCTATGCTGCCAGCAAGGCGGGGATTCTTTCGCTCGCACGGACACTTTCCGGCGAGCTTGTCGATCGCGGCATTCGTGTAAATGGTCTGAGCCCCGGCCCGACTGAAACGCCGGCTTTTGGCAAGCTGGGACTTGCTGCCGATGAAGAAGAAGCCTTGCGTGCGGATATACGCAAGCTCGTGCCAATTGGACGGATGGGCAAGCCCGTCGAGCTTGCGAAAGCTGCGGTGTTTCTTGCCTCCGATGAATCGACCTTCGTTGTCGGTTCGGAAATTCAGGTCGACGGCGGTGTGAGCAACCTTTGAACGATTGAACGCCGGGCGCATTCAAGTGATTGACAATGCGTCCCGGCAGGAATAGCAAGGCACCATGATTAAAGCGCTCATCAACACCCGGTCTTATTACGCCCCGCTCATATAGCGGTGGTTTTGCTTTGTCATAGTTCAACCGCTGCATTGCCAGCGGTTTAGTTTGAAGACGGTGCCTCTGGCGATCCAGCCATTCAGGGGTCAGTCTATGTCTTTCGACGAAAATCATCAGCAAAAAACAATCGGCATTATCGGCTTTGGTGCATTCGGGCAGCTTATCGCCCGTTACCTCAGCCCTTATTACCGGCTGTATGCTTATGATCCTGTCGCCAGACTGGATAATGTTGCAGGCGCTCTCTCCGTAACACTTGCGACAATCGAAGATACAGCCGGTTGCGACATCGTTATTCTGGCAACACCCGTATCAACCCTTGAAGGCGTTGTTAGAGCTATCGCGCCGCATCTGCGGCCCGGCGCGCTGATTATGGATGTCGGATCGGTGAAGGTTGGCCCCACCAAAATCATGCTCAATGGCCTGCCGGATTATGTCGATATTGTCGCCACGCACCCGTTGTTTGGTCCGCAAAGCGCACGCAACGGGATCGCTGGTCTGAAGATTGCCATTTGCCCGGTTCGCGGCAGGCAAGCGCTTCGCATCGGCGCATTCTTGCGCAAGCAACTGGCACTTGATGTGATTATGACAACGCCCGAAGACCATGATCGCGATGCGGCCATGGTTCAGGGGCTCACGCATCTGATCGCTAAAGTGCTGGTGCAGATGGAGCCGTTGCCAACGCGTATGACGACGAAGAGCTTCGATCTCATCATGCAGGCAGTCGGCATGGTGCGCCATGATGCACCAGAGGTTTTCCATGCCATCGAACGTGCAAATGATTTTGCACCGCAAATTCGTCAGCGCTTTTTTGAACTGGCTGCTAATCTGAATGAAGAGCTCAGCCGAGTCTCTCAAGCATGACTAGAGCGACCTTTATGCGCCCCTTTTGGGCACATAAAGGTCGATCTAACACTTTATATTTACAGCATAATTTTATCTTAAACTGATTCAAGTTTAAGGAATTCTGCTGTATGGCGTCCTGTTCCAAAGCAATAATGGAAGTTGAAATCATGTATCGCGATACACTTTACCTTTTGCAGCCGGGGTTTGAAGACCCGGCCTATCCCGGACAAAAATTCTATTGCGAGCATTGCGCCTTGATGGAAGGGGTTCTGGCTTCCTTTCCCGAACTCGGGAAAGACCTCGACATCAAGCGGATCGCCTGGCCGCGTCCAAGGCATGAAGTCATTGCTCTTGTGGGGGAAGAAAACCAGTCATTACCTTTGTTCATATTGACGAAAGGTGATCGCTCGTTCCATCAGACCGGCGAGAATGAAGGCAATGCTTTCGTTTCGGACAAAGACGCTATTCTCGCAGTTCTTGCCGAGCGGCATGGTTTCCCCAATCCGCATCCATAATCAAAGGTTCACACCATGAGCGGCAAAATACTGATCAGCGCCTGCCTTGCGGGTCATCCAGTCCGTTACAACGGATCGGCAAAGCCGCTTGCACATCCGCTTGTCGATAAATGGCGTGCCGAAGGGCGACTCGTGACAGTTTGCCCCGAATTGATGGCGGGATTCAGCGTGCCGCGCCTCCCTGCAGAAATCGCTGCGGGAGGCGATGGTGAATCCGTTCTTTCCGGGAAAGGCCGCGTCATTGAAGAAACCGGCGGCGATGTAACCGCACAATTTGTCGCCGGTGCTCGGGCAGCACTTGCCGTGGCACAAGCAAATGATTGCCGCTTTGCTCTGTTAATCGATGGTAGCCCGTCTTGCGGCAGTCGCACGATCTATGATGGCAAATTCATCGGCCAGAAGCATTCTGGTGCCGGTGTCACTGCCACTCTTCTTCGCGGCCATGGCATTGAGGTTTTCGCAGATACGGAAATCGAAGACCTTTGTATTCGTCTGCAAGCCTTAACTTAGTTCACCCAAAATCCACTCACGAAAAGCCCGGACTTTGGGCATGTTCTTTCGCGCTTTGGGATAGACCAGCCAATAGGCCTGTCCATCATCGCAAAGAAGATCAAAGGGTTGAATCAATTGCCCTGATGCCAGTTCAGCCGCATGAAACGCAGGCGTCAGAATACCCACGCCTTGCCCGGCTGCAGCGGCTCGCCCTTCCAGATGCTGCGCGCCATACCGGCTGAATGCGTTGCCCTTGATGTCGGGGGTTTCAATTCCGGCAGCCTTATACCAGATTTTCCACCATGGATCAGTGGGGTCAACGGCGCGAAGACGCAACAGGTCAGCCGGTTCTTTAATACCTCCGACCGACTCAATAAGCTTGGGACTGAGCATCGGCGAAAACTGCGCTTTAATCAGCTCATGTGAGATCATGCCGGGCCATTCACCACGCCCGCTGCGTATGGCCATATCGACATTTGAGGTTGCGAAATCGACCATATCATTCGATGTATCCAGCCGTACAGCCAGCGCCGGATGCCGCATCTGAAACGATCCTAATCGCTGCACGAGCCAGTTTGACGCAAAGGTCACCACAGCGCTGATCGTCAAAACGCCCTGTGTATCTTCGCGTGCCGATGCAAAGGCGGCCCTCATGGTTTCAAATGCGTCATTGATCGCAGGAGCGAGACGCTTGCCCAGTTCGGTCAATTCCACCTGGCGCGGCTTTCGCAGAAAGAGCGGTGCGCCGACACGCTCTTCCAGCAATTTTATCTGATAGCTGACGGCAGCCTGAGTCATTCCAAGCTCTTCCGCAGCCCGCGTAAAGCTTGCATGGCGGGAAGCGGATTCAAAAACACGAATGGCTGAGAGCGGCGGTAAGGGCGACGTCATAATACATAAGTCCTCCTTATGCATCATAATCGACGTTCAATTGGAAAACAACGCGTTTTTCCGCCATAACTATAGGCACAGTTTAACCGACAGCCCAGCCTCCCACTAGGCTCTAAGCTCAGAAAAAATCGAGATCGACCATGCGTGATGTTGAGATCAACTCATCAGCGATTGCCGTTGTTTGCCCTGAAAAAATCGCGTCTTCCGGCCTGCGTGCGTGGATTGCACGCTTGTTCAAGCGGAAGCCGAGCCATTACGTCATCAGCGAAAATTCGCCGGAATATCTGCTGCGCGATGTGGGGATCAAAGAAGGACGACCATCCCGCTTTGACCCTGCAGGACACAAGCTGCCTGAATGGTGAAAATTATCTGTTTTTATGCATTTCCAGCAAAACCGCTTCGCACTTTTGCTGGAAACGCTTTTAGCCGCTAACCACCGCAAAGCCACGCGCTTTCAAACCCCGCCGGTCCTCGCGCAGATTGTCGATCAGGCGTGACCGGCTTCCTCCAAGATGCGATGCCATCAGAGCTGTCGCTTGCGACGCATCTCCTTCCCGCACTGCATCAAGAATAGCGCGATGCTGCTGCCACGCACGCGCCAGCGCGTCCGCGTCGCGCACTTCAAGCCAGCGCGCGCGTGACAGCCGCTGCATAGCATCGCGGACACCACGGCTCAGAAATTCATTGCCGGAAAGTCGCGCGAGTTCGATGTGAAAATCCATACCCACACGATGCCATTCCTCGCGTGTGCTTGTGGCATCGCAACTGTTGAGCATTTCGGCAATTGCCTCCACACCACTGCGATCTTCCATCGCGCAAGTGACGTTGAGGGCGGCAATCTCCAGCGCCTCGCGATAAACGCCGACCTGTTCAATCTCGGCGAGATTGATCGGTGAAACAGTCCAGCCGCGCCCTTCCCGCCCGACAAGCCCTTCCGCCTCAAGACGCAAAAGCGCTGCGCGGATCGGCGTGCGTGAAGCATTAAACTGCGCTTCGATCCAGCGTTCGGTCAGCCGCTCGCCCGGCCCCAGTTCAAGGCCGAGGATCATATCACGTAGCTGTTCTTCGACTTGACGCATCTGTGACATTGGACCCTCAATAATTCTGGCGCGCAACTAATTGACAAGCCGTCAGGACAGGCGCATGTGTGTATTCCGTTTTGGTATCCCAAAATGGCATACAATGCAATCACGCATAAAAACACGGAACACAGCATGAGCACCCAGCACGCCACAAGCGGCGGCAAGGCTACAATCAATGCGGATGCGAAGAACGCGACCGTCACAGACGAAATTCACGAACGCTACTGGAAGCAGAACCTTCTCATCTGCTTGATCGGTTCGTTCACCACGCTCGTTGCCATGTCGCTGCTTCTGCCGTTCCTACCGCTTTATGTTGAACAATTGGGCGTCGCCGATCATGCCGCTATCGTGCAATGGTCCGGCATTGCCTATGGCGCGACCTTTCTCGCAGCCGCGATTGTAGCTCCGTTCTGGGGCAAGCTCGGCGATCTTTATGGCCGCAAGCTGATGCTGATCCGGGCGAGCCTTGGCATGGCTATTGCCATGTCGCTGATGGGCATGGTCACAGATATCTGGCAGCTCGTCGCACTCCGCCTGTTCGTCGGGATTGCAGGCGGCTATTCGTCCGGCTCCATGATCCTCGTCGCGACCCAGACACCAAAGGATAAGACCGGCTGGGCGCTCGGCGCACTTTCTGCCGGCATCATGGCAGGCAATCTGGCTGGGCCTCTGCTGGGTGGCGCGCTTCCACCGCTGATAGGCATCCGCGCAACCTTCTGGCTGGCTGGCAGCGTGATCTTCCTGACCTTCCTTGCAACGACATTTCTGATCCGCGAAGATCGCAAACCACCCAAGCGAAACAAGGAACAAAAGAAGCAATCGATATGGGCAGCGGTTCCCGACCGCAGACCCGTCGTTGCCATGCTTGCGACCGGCATGTTGTTGATGTTCGCCAATATGTCGATCGAACCGATCATCACAGTCTATGTCATGCAGCTCATGGATGACCAGACCAAGGTCACTCTGATTTCCGGTGTCGTGATGGCAGCAGCAGCGCTCGGCAGCATCCTGTCGGCCTCTCGTCTTGGCCGTCTGGCAGATCGTATCGGTCATACCCGTGTTATCACTGGCGCTTTGGCGATTGCCGCAATCCTGCTGATTCCGCAGGCTTTCGTAACCGAAGCCTGGCAGCTGATCGGTTTACGCTTCCTTATGGGCTTGGCTCTGGGCGGCCTTTTACCTTGCATCAGCAGCGTCATCCGGCACAATGTGCCTGACCGTGTTGCAGGCAGCGTGCTTGGCCTCTCTGTTTCAGCCCAATATGTCGGGCAGGTTGCGGGTCCGGTCGCCGGTGGCTTTGTCGGTGGACGCATGGGTATGCCGTGGGTGTTTATCGGCACCTGTCTCTTGATGGCGATGGGCGCGCTTTATAACTGGATGGTTTTACGCAGGGCTTCACAGAACTGACGTATGGCGGGAATAGTAAACCCAACAATTGAGTCCTTTTTGAAAGTCTGACATGACATTCCAACCATTCGCGCCCTTCGATGCACTGGCAGAACAGCTTCTGCCGGACACCCTGGAGGCAAACGCCGACGGCTCCCATGATCTGTCCCACATTGCGCGCGTATGGAAAAATGCTGCTGCAATTCAAAAGGCCGAAGGCGGCGACGCGGAAATACTCTTCGCCGCCGCCCTGCTCCATGATTGCGTGAGCGGCGAAAAGAATTCGCCGGATCGCTATCGCGCATCAGGACTGGCCGCTGAAAAAGCGTCCAATCTTCTGCGTGAGCTTGGATGGAATGAAGAACGGATTGCCGCCACCGCCCATGTGATCGAGGCACACAGCTTTTCGGCCAATATCGAGACGCGCACGCTTGAGGCAAAGATACTGCAGGATGCGGACCGACTGGATGCGATTGGGGTAATTGGTGCCGCGCGCTGCTTTTATATTGCAGGCCGCATGGGCAGCGCACTTTACGACAGCAACGATCCGATGGCCGAAAATCGCCCGTTGGATGATAAAAGCTATGCGCTGGATCACTTCCGCACCAAGCTTTTCAAACTTGCCTCCGGCTTCAAAACTGAAACCGGAAGCCAGATGGCGGCGGCACGCCACGAGAAACTGGAAGCGATATTCAATGACTTCCTGAGCGAAGCGGGCTATTAAATCGAATACCCGCCATCAACATTGAGCGCGGTTCCTGTCACCATCGATGATGCATCCGATGCCAGGAAAAGTGCGGCTTCGGTCACATCTTCCGGTTTGGAGAAACGGCCAAGCGGAATGGTGGCTTTCAGACCTTCACGCGCCTTTGGGGTATCTTCCGCCAGGAACAATCCTAAAGCCTCACCCTCGCTTTCGGCGGGGCAGATGCAGTTGACGCGAATATTCTTCTCAGCAAGTTCAAGCGCCATCGCCTTGGTGGCGCTCACAACCCAGCCTTTGGAAGCTGCAAACCATGTGAGGCCCTTGCGTGGACGATTGGCCATCGCCGATGCGGTATTGATGATGACACCCCCGCCCTGATGTTCCATGATCGGCACGACAAGCAATGTCGAATAATAAATCGCCTTCATGTTGACCGCGTTGATGAGATCGAAATTGTGCTCATCCACCTCCGACAACGGCATGTTGCGATGCGTGAAGCCGGCATTATTGATCATGATGTCGATACGACCAAACTTATCAAATGCTGCACGCGCCAGCCGCTCCATATCATCCTTGCGCGAAACATCAGCCTGCACAGACAATGCATTCTCGCCAATATCGGCTAGCTCGTCTTCAAGGCGCTTCACATTGACATCAGCCAGCACAACCTTTGCACCTTCGGCTGCAAATCGGCGCGCAATGGCTGAACCGAAACCCGATCCCGCACCTGTGATGATCGCAACCTTATCCTGCAGCCTCTTCATGTCATTCTCCTTTTGCGGATGAGAGATATGATCCGCCCGTCAAACCATTAAAAACTTTGTTCAGCACAGCTGTGTTCATGCCTGCATGTGGCTCTATGTTGAACATGTCATCTATGCATATGCGGTTAACCGGAATGCAAAGACAGCTGTAATTGGCAACATTCGCGAGAATGTTATATTGGACGGTTGAATTTAAATCGATTAGATTATAGACAAAGGCTGCACGAAAATCGCAATCTGCTATTAGCACAGTGATTTGCGTCAGAAGTGGAAGAGAGCAATATATGACCAGCCAGATAATACCGGTAGAGCCCTTCGATTGTATCGTTTTCGGCGGTTCCGGCGATCTTGCCGAGCGCAAACTGATTCCTGCGCTTTATCAGCGCCAGCGTGCAGGTCAGCTCAGTGAGCCGACGCGCATCATCGGTGCTTCGCGCAGCGCCATGACCGATGAGGAATATCGCAAGTTTGCCCGCGATGCGATTAACGAGCATGTCAAAGCTTCTGAAATCGACGCCAAGGAAGTCGAGACTTTCATTGCTCGCCTTACCTATGTTGCAGTCGATGCGAAGTCAGAAGACGGCTGGGCCGCTCTGAAAGATGCTATCGGCAAGAAGCCTGAAAAGATTCGCGCATTCTATCTGGCAGTTAGCCCGACGCTGTTTGGCGATATTGCAAGCCGCCTCAAGTCGCATGGGCTCATCACCCGCGACACGCGCATAATCGTTGAAAAGCCGATTGGCCGCGATCTTGAATCCGCCAATGCGCTGAACGACACCATCGGCAGCGTTTTCCGCGAAGACCAGATTTTCCGTATCGACCATTATCTTGGCAAGGAAACTGTTCAGAACCTTATGGCTCTGCGCTTTGCCAATGCTCTTTATGAACCACTGTGGAATTCCGCGCATATCGATCATGTGCAGATCACGGTTGCCGAAGCCGTCGGCCTCGAAGGTCGTGCAGGCTATTACAACACCGCTGGCGCGCTTCGCGATATGGTGCAGAACCATATTCTGCAGCTTCTCTGCCTCGTCGCCATGGAACCGCCTTCGTCGCTCGAAGCCGATGCCGTGCATGACGAAAAGGTCAAGGTGCTGCGTTCGCTGAAGCCAATCACCACGGCCAATGTCGAAGACGTTACGGTTCGCGGTCAGTACCGCGCCGGTGCATCCGCAGGCGGCCCTGTTAAGGGCTATCTCGAAGATCTCGGCAGCGACGACAGCAACACCGAAACCTTTGTTGCGCTGAAGGCTGAAATCGACAACTGGCGTTGGGCTGGCGTTCCTTTCTATATGCGCACGGGCAAGCGTCTTGCATCGCGTGTTTCGGAAATCGTCGTCACCTTCAAGCCGATCCCGCATTCGATCTTCGGTGAAAATGCTGGCAAGGTCGTCGCCAACCAGCTCGTCATCCGTCTGCAGCCTGATGAAGGTGTGAAGCAGTGGCTGATGATCAAGGATCCGGGTCCGGGCGGAATGCGTCTTCGTCACGTTCCGCTCGACATGAGCTTCGCCGAGTCGTTTAATGAACGTAACCCGGATGCCTATGAACGCCTGATCATGGACGTTGTTCGTGGCAACCAGACCCTGTTCATGCGCCGCGACGAAGTTGAAGCTGCATGGCGCTGGGTTGACCCTATTCTCAAGGGTTGGGATGTGAACAACCAGCAGGTTCAGGGCTACACGTCAGGCACATGGGGTCCGTCGTCTTCGATCGCTCTTATCGAGCGTGACGGACGGACCTGGCACGAAAGCTGATAAAGCAAAGACCCGGAGACGTTGACAGACATTTCCGGATCAGTCTTTGTGCCAAACAGAAAGAGCGAGCGCGAATACCTGGTAGGGGGTGCTCGCTCTGTCCTGACTTGAAAGGTATGGCATGAGCATCGAACGGCACGATTTTACCAGCGGAACCGAATTGGCACAGTCGCTTTCTGAAGCGATTGCAGGCAAGCTGGCTGCCGCTATCGCCGAGCGGGGGCAAGCGACGATCGCTGTTTCCGGCGGCACAACGCCGCTCAAGCTGTTCGACATCCTGTCTCGCAAGATGATCGACTGGACGCTTGTTACAATCACACTCGTCGATGAGCGTTTTGTTGCACCGACCAGTGAGCGTTCCAACGAAAAGCTGGTACGCGACCACCTGTTGCGCGATCATGCAGGCGTTGCGAAGTTTGTGGGCCTCTATAATCCGGCGGCGACCGCAGAAACCGCTGCACTTGCAGCAGCAAATCGCATCGACGCATTGCGTCGTCCGTTTGATGTTGTTGTGCTTGGCATGGGCAATGATGGCCACACGGCTTCGTTCTTCCCGAATGCTGACAGGCTTGATCAGGCAATCGATCCCAAGACCAAAGCTGTCGTTCTGCCAATTCATGCGGAAGGTGCTGGCGAAAAGCGTCTGACACTGACTTTGCCGCTATTGGTGGAAGCAGACATGCTTGTTCTGCATATCGAAGGCGCTGCCAAGCAGGCAACGCTTGAGAAAGCACTCGCCAACGACGACGAAAATGAAATGCCGGTTCGCGCCGTGTTCCGTCACGCCCGCAAACCGATACAACTCTACTGGACAAGCTAACGGTCCTATCGAACGCAGCAGTTTGCGTTTGGGACTGTGGGTTTTATAATTAGCCACAGGCAAACCTGGCAATATTTCAGCAGGTGATACCCATGACGACGCAGACTGCACATACCCGCATCAAGGCCATCACAGAGCGTATCGTTGAGCGCTCGAAACCGACCCGCGAAACCTATATAGGGCGCGTGCGCGAGGCCGCTTCGCGCAAGCCGCACCGCTCGATCCTTGGATGCGCCAATCTCGCCCACGGTTTTGCAGCCTGCGGCTCCAACGACAAGGCGGCTTTGACCGCCGATGTCGTTCCAAACCTCGGTATTATCACCGCTTACAATGATATGCTTTCGGCCCATCAGCCGTTTGAAACCTATCCAGAACTCATCCGCCAAGCCGCGCGCGAAGCAGGCGGCGTGGCACAGGTTGCGGGCGGCGTGCCTGCAATGTGCGATGGGGTCACGCAAGGCTTTGCCGGAATGGAATTATCGCTATTCTCGCGCGAAGTCATTGCCATGGCAGCAGCCGTTGGCCTGTCGCATGATATGTTCGACGCTGCCGTCTATCTTGGCGTTTGCGACAAGATCGTACCTGGGCTGATCGTCGGCGCCCTCACCTTCGGACATTTGCCAGCGGTCTTCATTCCGGCCGGGCCGATGACCAGCGGCCTGCCAAATGACGAGAAAGCGAAGACCCGTCAGCTTTATGCAGAAGGTAAGGTCGGCCGCGCAGAATTGCTAGAATCCGAGTCAAAATCCTATCACGGTCCCGGCACCTGCACTTTCTATGGCACGGCCAACTCTAATCAGATGCTGATGGAGATCATGGGGCTGCATTTGCCCGGCTCCTCATTCGTCAATCCCGGCACACCATTGCGCGACGCGCTGACCCGCGAAGCTGCAAAGCGCGCGCTGGCGATTACCGCTTGCGGCAATGAATATACGCCTGTCGGCGAGATGCTCGACGAGCGGTCTTTCGTCAATGGTATTATCGGGTTAAACGCCACCGGCGGCTCGACCAATCACACGATCCATCTGATTGCGATGGCAGCCGCCGCCGGTATCAAACTGACGTGGCAGGACATTTCGGAGATTTCAGACGTAGTTCCTTTGCTGGCGCGCGTTTATCCAAACGGTCTTGCCGATGTCAACCATTTCCATGCTGCGGGCGGCATGGGCTTTTTGATCCGCGAATTGCTCGATGGTGGCATTTTGCATGAAGATGTTCGCACCGTTTGGGGTGAAGGTCTGCGTCCTTATGCGATTGAACCAAAACTCGGGCAAAATGGCACTGTTGTTCGCGAACCCGTTCCCGAAAAGAGCGGCGACGATAAAGTGCTGGCCAAGATTGGCGCGCCCTTTCAGCCAAGCGGCGGCATCAAGGTTCTGACCGGCAATATCGGCAATGCGATCATCAAGGTTTCCGCTGTCAAGGCGGAGCGCCATATCATTGAGGCGAGCGCAAAAGTCTTCAATGATCAGGCCGAACTGCAGACGGCCTTCAAGGCTGGCGATTTGACAGGCGACTTTATCGCAGTTGTGCGTTATCAGGGGCCGAAAGCCAATGGTATGCCAGAGCTGCACAAGCTGATGACGGTGCTTGGTATTTTGCAGGATCGTGGACAGCGCGTGGCGCTTGTCACCGATGGTCGTCTATCAGGTGCGTCCGGCAAGGTGCCGTCTGCCATCCATGTAACACCGGAAGCACTCGATGGTGGCGCAATTGGAAAAATCCGCACTGGCGATATTGTTCGTCTTGATGCCGTGAACGGTACTCTGGACATTCTCATGAGTGATGCGCTTCTAGATGAACGTATCGAACAGCGCCCCGATCTTTCAGCCAATGAACATGGCATGGGACGGGAACTTTTCCGCGCTTTCCGCAACATCGCCGGGCGAGCTGATGAAGGCGCTTCGGTCTTCTGAAATCTGACCTATTAAAAATAAAGCAAAGCGGTTTTTACGCCGCTTTGCCTCTTAAACTGACAAAAACTCACAAAAAGGCGCAAGATACACCTTTCAATTGCGTCAGAATACTGGCTTTTCGAAATCCACACTTCGACAAGCAGCAGTCAAAGTGTTCGCCATCAGCATGGCAATGGTCATCGGACCAACACCACCAGGAACAGGCGTGATAGCACCGGCGACATTTTCTGCATTGGCGAAATCAACATCCCCAACCAGACGTGTCTTGCCTTCGCCTTTTTCTGGCGCCGGAATGCGATTAATACCCACATCAATCACTGTTGCACCAGGCTTAACCCAATCCCCTTTGACCATTTGCGGGCGACCGACAGCCGCAACCAGAATATCGGCAGTGCGGGCAATCGCTGGCAAGTCATTGGTACGGCTATGTGCAACAGTTACCGTTGCATTGGCTGCAAGCAAGAGGTTGAACATAGGTTTGCCCACGATATTGGAACGACCAATCACAACCGCATTAAGGCCCGACAGATCACGACCGTGAATGCGTTCGATCATAATCATCGCGCCAGCAGGCGTGCATGGGACAAATGCCGTGTCGACTTCGCCGGTGCCAAGCTTGCCCACATTGATGAAATGGAAGCCGTCAACGTCCTTTTCCGGCGAAATAGTCTGGATTACGCGACCTGAATCAATGTGCTTTGGCAGTGGCAGCTGCACCAGAATACCGTGGATTGCAGGATCGTTGTTCAGGCTGTCAATCAGATCGAGAAGCTCCTGTTCAGAAGCATTTTCTGGCAGATCGTGCTGAACGGAAACAAAGCCGCATTCTTTAGCTTTCTTGCCTTTTGAAGCAACATAGACCTGGCTTGCTGGATCTTCACCGACAATCACCACTGCGATGCCCGGCACAACCCCAGTCGCGCTGACGAGCTTTTCGGTCTCACGCTTCACCGTGGAAACCACATCCTCGGCGAGCTTCTTGCCATCGATCAATTGGGCCATATCGAATGCTCCGTTTTAAACAGGCGATGCCTTGGGATACAGCGCCTTGATCCTGAAAACATGCCAATAAGCGTCATCGACTGAGATGACAATCTCAGAAAAGGCAAGATTCAGGATAAAGTCGCAAAATGGCGGAGCGTGAAGGCAATTTCATACAGAAGTGCGACGCTGACAAAGATCGCATGATAACGCCGATTATCGGTGAACACCGCAATCAGACTGCCCGCGATCAGCGCACCAACCCGAATTGGGTATTCGACCCCATAAAGATTATAGTGCTCCATGCCTTTGATAAGCGTATCGACAACATCAGCGACATAGACCAGCGCGAGAATTCCAAAGAACCATTTACGTCGTGAAAGGAAGTAATCGCGATAACCGGTATATTCCTCCATGCTGTCAGGAAACAACAGCGTACAGAGCAGAAAATAGAGCCCTGCATAGAAAATGACGAAGAAATATTTCTCGAACGTCCATAGAGGAATGGTGCGCAGGCTAAACTCGAACCACCAGAAATGGATGACAGAAAGCAGGATGAAAGCCACCCACCCCAGATGAACCGGGTAAATTTTCTGTTTGCCGGGATGTTGGATGAAGCGCGCAAAACCCGTCAGGAGACGGGATACGCAGAGACCAAGAATAATCCCGATGATGATGCGAACGTGCGTGAATGCTTCCGCAGGTGGCACGCCAGTTGTTAACGCAGGATCCATCATTTCCCTCAATGCAATGTGTTCTGCATCTTGGAACAGAAAGAGTAAGCAATCAATAAATCACAATAAAATAATAAAGGAAAACGGTGCTAACTTGCGTTAACACCGCTCATTACAGAGATCAAAAACTTGAGCTTATTTGCCAAACGTTAATTGATAGAGTTCAGGAAACCTTCCCAGCTCTCCGACCAATGTGCACGGCTCTTTTCATCGGCTGAACGCACATTGCATGTCTGCAGATCGCTTTCGGGAATGTCTTTCTTAGTATTCTCGCATACCCAGACATCGTTATTCTCAGGCACAGTTGACGCTACAACGCTGACGATTTTGCCGTCTTTGAGACCGAGAAGGATATCGAAATCGGACTCTTCATTGTTGAAGGCCCAAGAGCAATACTCGTCAAAGTCCGGACGGTTTTCGTCCGGCTTGCCACACGCCTTGTCATGATCGGGAGCCAGTTTATCCATGAAGGCTTTGCCTGCAGGCGACGAAATAACAAGGTCAGCATCCGAGAGCTTGCTGATTTCCTTAACGGCCCATTCTGGACCGTTTGGCGTTTCGGCGACAGCTGCACCTGCGCTCATAACACCGGCTGCAATTGCAACCACACGCACGATATGGAAAGCTTTTCCAAGCATTTGCTCACCTTTTAAAGCAATGTTTTACAACAGATTTTATTAGGTCGTGATTATTTTCCAGAAAGAGACCTATCCATAAAACAGCATCTGTTCAACAAAGAATTGATTGCACGTTTGAAACATTAAAGCGCGAATGTTCTCCAGAGTTTTTGACTTCGCGCCTTGCGGTTTGTGTTTATGGGGGGCTATATCGGACCCAACAAACAACAGTGCTTAAACACTCGATTCATGAAGGTGGAACTTCTCATGCAAGATACGGTTATTCTCGTCGGTTGCGGCAATATGGGCTTTGCCATGCTTAAAGGCTGGCTCGACAGCGGCATTTTACAATCCGAGAATGTCCATGTCGTTGAACCTTCCGAAGCCCTTCAGAGCCGCGCGGCGCTTGCAGGTGTAAATGCGTGCTCAAGCGCCGAATCCCTATCCGATGATCTCAGTCCGCGCATGGTGCTGGTTGCCGTCAAGCCGCAGGTCATGAGCGGTGTACTGCCTGCCTATAAGCGCTTTGCACCGAATGCCACCTTTGTCAGCGTAGCTGCTGGCATTCCGGTGTCATTCTTCGAACAGCATTTAGGCAGCGATGCAAAGATCATGCGCTGCATGCCGAACACCCCAGCCGCTATCGGCAAGGGAATGCTTGTCACCTATAAGAATGCCAATGTGGGCGATGACGATGCGGCTTTCGTAAAGAGCCTGCTCAAGACATCCGGCAAGGTCACAAGCATCCATGATGAAGCGCTGATGGATGCAGTTACTGCCGTTTCCGGTTCCGGCCCCGCTTATGTATTCCACTTCATTGAATCACTGACCGATGCTGGCGTGACGGCTGGCCTGCCGCGCGAAACGGCAGCACTTCTCGCCATGCAGACAGTGATGGGTGCAGGTGCATTGGCTGCAGCAAGCAGCGACAGCCCAACCAGGCTGCGTGAGCAGGTCACAAGCCCCAACGGCACAACTGCCGCAGCGCTCGATGTCTTAATGGGTGAAGATCGCCTAAAGAATTTGGTCGCCGAAGCCGTTGATGCGGCTCGTAAGCGTTCGATTGAGCTTGGCAAAGCTTAAACCAAAACTCGCGGTACAGCTTCAATCAGCGCCTTAGTAACCCGCGCTTGCGGTTCCGCGATCAACTCTTGCGCCGGGCGACATTCAACAATGCGCCCGCGCTCCATCACCGCAATCCGATCTGCCATTTGTGCCGCAACCGCCAGATCATGAGTGATGAAGAGATAGGCCGTTCCTTCAGCCTTCTGTATCTCCTTCAACAGTCTCAGAATAGAACCTCGCACTGTCACGTCCAGCGCCGACACCGCTTCATCCAGAACGATGAGCGACGGCGCTGTTGCAAAGGCCCGTGCAATTGCCACACGCTGACGCTGGCCGCCAGAAATCTCATGCACGCCGCGTTTGCTCAACTTTGGATCAAGACCGACCATTCGTAAAAGCTCGGAAATATCGCGCCTTATTCCATGAATACGCAGCGGTTCGCTGAGCAGGTTATGTACCGTTGTGCGTGGATTAAATGCCGAAAGCGGATCCTGAAACACCATCTGCAGCCGCGCGCGGCGCTTTCTTAATTCACTGCCTTTGAGCGCAAGCCAGTCCTCATTTTCAAAACGGATCGAACCCGACTCAAGCGCAAGTAGCTGTAGAAGCGCACGCGCCAACGTGGATTTACCGCTGCCGGAAGGCCCCACCAGCGCCAGCGTTTCACCAGCTGCAATCTCAAGCTTTACATGATCCAGCGCCAATGTATTTCCATAACGCATCGTCAGATCATTCGCCTGCAACAAGGTTCTATCCATATTGAGGATCCAGCACGGGAACGGCTGAAATCAGCGCTTTCGTATAATCGCTCATTGGGTTTGTAATGATCGAATGCACTGAACCGCTTTCCACCAGTTCCCCATGGCGAAACACGGCGACACGATCCGCAAGATTGGAGGCCAGCGCAATATCATGTGTGATGAAAATCAGTGTCATCGCATCCGCCTGAACCAACGCACGCAGCAGTTCCACTATCTCTCGTTGCACGATAGTATCAAGAGCACTTGTCGGCTCATCCGCAATCAGCAGATTGGGGCTTGCTGCAATGGCCAGCGCTATGGCGATACGCTGCTTCTGCCCGCCGGAAAACTGATGCGGATAACGCACAAAGCTCAGCTCCGGCTCTGCTATCTGCACGCGGCTCAACAGATTGATCGCCTTGTCTTTTGCGCCATGACGAGAAATATTTTCGTGAGCGCGGATTGTTTCGACCAGTTGCGCACCAATGCTCATCAAAGGATCAAAGCTTGAGACCGGATCCTGAAACACAAAGCCCACATCGCGGCCCGGCTTTGGTTTTCCGTTCGACCACTCGAGTAAGCCCGAAACCTGAGCGCTAGCGGGCAAAAGATCCGCAAGCGCCAACGCCATTGTGCTCTTTCCCGAACCACTCTCACCGATAATGGCAAGCGTCTCGCCGATATATATATCGAGGTCAAGATTGTTGAGAGCAGCATCGCTGCCATAGCGCACGCTCAGATTTTGAATATGTGCGAGCAATCTCATTTCTGCACCTCGCGCCGTGATGCAGCCTGCGTGATACCTTCACCTGCGAGGTAGACACCGACGACAGTGAATGCCAGCGCAAGCCCCGGCAAAATGGACAACCACGGAGCTGAGCGCAATACCGTGCGGCCTTCAGCTATCATTCCGCCCCATGTCACACGGTTGGGGTCGCCAAGCCCCAGAAATGAAAGCGCTGCCTCAATCAGAATGGCAGAGGCAACAATCACAGGCGCAAGCGCAAGCACCGGTGGCAAAGCATTGGGTAGAATTTGTCGAAAAGCAATCTCCAGTGGGTGCATACCAATTACGCGGGCTGACGCCACATAATCCCGCTCACGGATCGACAGCACCTGTCCCCGCGTAAGGCGTGCAGCCTGCGTCCAGCTTGAAAGCGCAATCGCTGCAACCAATACCAGCAGCGAAGGTCCGGCAATGCTCACCAATGCCAGCGCCAGCAAAAACCCCGGCACCGTCTGAAACGCTTCCGTGACCCGCATCAGCGCTTCATCGATGAGGCCGCCCAAAAAACCTGAAAGCGTCCCGACGATACTGCCAATTATGATGGATGCTGCCGCAGCTGCCAACCCAATGACCAGTGATGTGCGGCTTGCATGGAAGAGTTCAGCCAAAACATCACGGCCCAGCCGATCTGTTCCCAACGGAAAAGATGTATTTTCGAAGGGCGCAAGCATCGGCGTTGCAACAATACGCATGGGATCACCTGGAAAAACCAGCGGTGCAGAAAATGCTGCTAGGATTAGCACGAGTAGAAAAACCGCGCCTGCAATGCCCTCGCCGGATCCGAAGTAAATTCTCATCCCACTCATGGCCGCGCCTTTCGCGAAGATATGCGTGGATCAAGCCAGAGATAGAGAAGATCGGTGACAAAATTGACGATGATCACCACTATGGCACTCGTCAGAATAACGCCCAGCAACAAAGGCGTGTCTCGGCTTGCAACCGCCTCTTGCGCAAGCCTTCCAAGGCCGGGAACTGCGAACACGCTTTCAATCACCACGCTGCCGCCCAGCATAGAGGCAGATTGCAGCCCAAGCATTGTAACAAGCGGTGAGAGCGCATTGCGCGCCACATGGCTCAACACGATTCGAGGACGTGAGATGCCTCGCGCTTTCAGTGCGCGGACGAAATCCATGCGCCAGATGTCAGCCATGGAAGCACGCATGATACGTAGATAAAGTGCCAGATAAATCAGCGCTAGCGAAAACACCGGCAACAACAGATGACGCGCTACATCATACCCACGCGCAAAACCGTACTTACCCGAAGCAATGGTCTCAATGCCGCTTGAAGGCAGCCAACGCAGCCGGATTGAAAACAGGATGACCAGCACAAGTCCCAACCAGAAACCGGGAATAGCATAAAGTACAAGTGAAACAATCGAAAGGAAACGGTCGCGAAAGCTTCCGGGTCTTGCGCCTGCGACAATCCCCAGAGCCGTCCCGACTGCGAACGACAATGCCGTCGCAGCACCCATTAGCAAAAGTGTATTGGGGAGGCGCTCAAGAATGACATCGAGAATGAGGCGATCGAAACTGACCGACCAGCCAAGATTGCCCTGCAAAAGTGCGGCAAGATAGGCCGTGAGTCTGTGCCAAACGGAGTGATCGAGTCCCCAGCGCGCGCGCATTTCTGCAATTGCATTCGCGTCACCGCCGAAGCTTACCGCATAGGCATCCACCGCATCGCCCGGTGCTGTTTCCAACATCAGAAAACAGCCAATAATAACGATCAGCAGCACGATCATGCTGCTGATCAGTCGATTTCTGAAAAGGGTTAGAATCTGCGCCACGCCGTGAGCGTACATTCAAAGCAGAGTTTCGTCACTGCGCAATAAAGACATCTGCCCAGTTTGAAACTGCCCAGCGCGGATTGTTGGAGACGTTTTTAACGCGCTCATTGGCGACCGTGATAAAGCCCCATTCTGCCACATTGATAAGCGGCAGATCAGCTTGGACGACTTGCTGGAACTCATGATAAAGAGCGGTGCGCTTTTGCTCGTCAATTTCATGTGCAGCCTTGGTGATTAACGCATCCAATTCCGCATTTGCATACCCACCCTGATTAGAGAACGGCACGCCTGCTGCAATCCCGCTTTCAACCAGAATGGTCGTCGAAATAGCAGGATCGCCACGGTACACGGTCGGTGCAATGGCCAGATCGAAATCGTGGTCCGTATAGACAGCCTTTTGATGTGCTGCTGAATCATTGTTGACGATCCGCGCATCAATGCCAATTTCAGCCAGCGCCTGCCGCAGATAGTCACCAAACTGCTTGGTTTCGTTGAAATATGGGGCTGGTAGCAGCTTCAGCGCAAAACGCGTGCCGTCCTTGCCGCGCTTATAACCCGCATCATCCAGCAGCGCATTGGCTTTCGCCACGTCGAAAGAATAAGCGGCAACATCGCTCGTATAAAACTGGCTGTCATATTGCGGAACCGGCCCGGTTGAAGGTTTGGCATAGCCCAGGAAAATCGTCTTCACGACGAAATCGCGATCAATCGCATGAGCGATTGCCTGACGAACTCTAGGGTCAGACAGTTCCTTACGACGATGATTGATTTCGACGACCAGTTGATAGGTAAGCGCCTCATACCCCTTGGAAATGACATTCATACCAGGCACCTTCGAAATGCGGTCGAGATCAGCTAAAGGCACGGCAGAAAACGCAGCAAGGTCAATTTCCTCAGCTTCCAACGCTCCGGCGGCCGCAGCACGATCAGGCAGCACACGATAGATGATTTCATCGAGATAAGGTTCTGCCTCACCCCAATAATCTCCATTTCTCTCGAGCCGATAATATTCGCCATTCTTGTGTTCGGCATATTTGAATGGACCAGTGCCGATCAGCTTTTCATTGGCGGGATTGGCAGCAATATCAGTGCCGTCAAACACGTGCTTGGGCAGTACTGAAGTCAGAGCTGGCAAAGCATTGCGGATGAGCTGAAACGGTGTTGGTTCGCTAAAATGGAACACTGCCGTATAATTATCCGGCGTTTCGACCTTCTCAAGCGCCTTGAACACCACGCGGCCAAGATTTTGCAGCGGCTTCCAGACCTGCAGCGCCGAAAACGCCACATCGGCCGAGGTGAACGGCTGACCATCATGCCATTTAACGCCCTCTCGCAGATGGAAGGTCGCAGTCAAACCGTCATCAGCGCCTTTCCAGCTGGTTGCAAGCCGTGGTTCCAGACCGTTTTCACCGTCGAAGGAAGCTTCTGCCAAAGGCTCAATCACCTTGCTCGCAACAAAGAAAACGCCGTTGGATGCAACAATTGCAGGGTTGAGGTTACGTGGCTCAGAATCTGCCGCTACAACCAGTCGCCCGCCTTTTTGCACCCCACCTTCAGCCCACCCCCAACGGGGTAGCATCGGTAAAGCTGCAAGCGTTGTTGAACCAACCAGAAATGCCCTGCGTGAAGAAATAAACCGAGCCATATCCCGCCTCTGAAATCCAATTCCCTGTGCATTTGTCTACACCGGGCCTGGACGAATTGCAGGGTAAATCCTGTCACAGTGGCAATAAATATCGAAAACTGTTTCTTTTTCTTGAATGAACTTCAATTTCAAGCGCGCTTGAAAGCCGAACTAAACATCACTCAAATGCAGCGCAGACGGTCTAATGGAGGGGAACTGATTTTCCCTTTTGGAGTTTTTTAAGGAAAATTTCTCCTTGCCAAACACCCTCACTTGCATAGATCATGGTTAATTATGTGTTGTCGCATTTCGTGAGGAGAACTTGATGCGGCACATAGTTGAAGAGTTGAGATCAGCTCTTTTGAACCGCATTTGCGGAGTCCTGTTTATGAGTATCAGAGCGATTTTTGTGCACAGAAGACGATTTAAAGCGCTCTGAAGAGCCGTAAGTGCCTGTAGCTGAACCACCATTGGAAGAGAGGAAACAGAAATGTCTAGTTTGCTGCCCCCACTTCATGACGGTCATGCACCGATCTATTTGCATCACGCATTTCAGGACGCAGTGGATGCTTATGAAGACTGGAACCTTGAAACGGCCGAACCAGTCGTAGCAATCAATGGTAAGGTCACGCGTATCAGCGTCGTTTTCCGTCGCCTGTGGCGCTGCACCGATACGGTCCCTCGTCATACGCTGGAAGCCTTGAGGGATATTGTTCCGTCAAACCTCATCCGTTCGGAACGCTGGAAAGACAATGCCACATTTGCTGAAGCTGCCCATTTGATGCGCACAGCGCTTGAGTGGCGCAAGGCACGACGCGTGCCAGTCGTCTGCTAAGTCGAACCATCTCATGCAGCGGGCGGGATTTACCCCGCCCGTTTTCCATTTGAAGTTATTACTTATTCAAAGCTTGCGGAAACGCACTCGCGCACTGCGTTCAATAGCTGCGACGGTGAGCTCATCCAGTGCCCAGCGGTCACGCAGCATCTGAAGAAACTCAAGCTCTTCCTGCTCGACATGCAGGTCAGCCGCCGCCACTTCAACCGCAAGGGCATAAGCTGTATCGTAAAGCTTTTCCGGCATTGCATCATGCGCAAGATCGAGAATGCGCTCCAGTCCATCATCGAATGCAAGAAGCCCGTAGCAATCGCTGGCGAGCTTTGGCAGACGTGCTGCATCAAAACCCTGGAATACCGGTAGGCGAGAAACCACATTACTGATGGATTCGAGCTCAGCATCGGTCATTGTGGTGTCAGCGGCAGATGTCGTCACCATGATGTAAACGAGCGCGTCCTGCGGCGAAATATTTTTCATCGAATGCTCCTGCATCGTCTCATCGGAATCATAGTTTCGGCTAGTTTCCAAGAAAATTAGGGAGCCTGTCAGACTTGCGCAAGGAAATTCGGTCGGAATTGTAGCGGCAAAGATTGACGTGTGGGTTCCACCGCGCCATAGAGCAATGACACGCTTGAGTGTAAAAGATTTCAACACATAAAGCCCTTCACAGGACATCAGGATAAAATCATGACTTCGCACCGTCTTCCCGAGATTACGCTGACCCCGGAACTGACCGCGGCGGCTGCGGAAGCGAAATCGTGGCCCTTTGAAGAGGCAAAGAAAATCCTCAAGCGCTATGAGAAGACCGGTTTCCCTGAAACCGTGATATTTGAAACTGGCTACGGCCCATCGGGCCTGCCACATATTGGTACATTCGGCGAAGTCGCGCGCACTTCGATGGTGCGCCATGCGTTTCGCGTTCTGACTGGTGATACGGTCAAGACGCGTCTTATCTGCTTCTCGGACGATCTTGATGGTATGCGCAAGATTCCGGACAATGTACCAGACAAGGCAGCATTGGAACCATATCTGCAGTTACCGCTGTCTGCTGTGCCAAACCCGTTTGGCGGCGAATACAAGAGCTTTGCCGAACATAATAACGCAATGCTCTGCCGCTTTCTTGATACTTTCGGCTTCGATTACGAATTTGCAAGTGCGACCGAGTACTACAAGTCCGGCAAGTTTGATGCAGTGCTGCTGAAAGCGGTCGAGCGCTATGACGACATCATGAAGGTGATGCTACCAACCCTTGGAGAAGAGCGCCAAGCAACCTACAGCCCGTTCCTGCCTATCTCGCCAAAGTCTGGTCGCGTGCTTTACGTGCCCATGAAAAGCGTGGATGCCAAGGCTGGCACCATCACTTTTGACGATGAAGATGGCGTTGAAACCACGCTCTCCGTTACCGGTGGCAATGTGAAGCTGCAGTGGAAGCCCGATTTCGGTATGCGCTGGGCAGCGCTGGGCGTCGATTTCGAAATGTTCGGCAAGGATCACCAGACCAATGCGGGTATTTATGACCGCATTTGCGAAATTCTAGGTGGTCGTGCGCCAGAGCATTTCGTCTACGAACTCTTCCTCGACCAGATCGGCCAAAAGATTTCGAAGTCGAAGGGCAATGGTATTGCGATCGACGAGTGGCTGGCCTATGCGCCAACTGAGAGCCTTGCGCTTTACAACTTCCAGAAGCCAAAGACTGCGAAGAAGCTTTATTTCGACGTGATTCCTAAGGCCGTGGACGAATACTTCACTTATCTCTCGGCTTATAACCGCCAGGAATGGAAAGACCGTCTGAACAATCCAGTCTGGCATATCCATTACGGCAACCCGCCAAAGGTTGAGCTGCCGGTTACGTTTGCGCTGATGCTTAATCTGGTAAGCGCCTCCAATGCAGAAAACCCAAGCGTTCTCTGGGGCTTCATCTCGCGCCATGTGCCGGGTGTTACGCCGGAAAACAATCCGGAACTCGACGCGCTCGTCGGCTATGCGATCCGCTACTTCAACGATTTCGTCAAGCCGACCAAGCAGTTCCGTACCCCTGACGATGTGGAACGCGCAGCACTCGAAGGCCTTGACGCCAAGCTTGCAACGCTTCCTTCAGGTAGCGATGGCACCGACATCCAGAACGCCATTCTGGACGTTGCCCGTGCGATCGAGCGTTATCAAGATCATACCAAAAAGAGCCCTGAAGGCGGCCCCGGCGTGTCGGTTTCCTTCTTCCAGATGCTCTATGAAGTGCTGATCGGTCAGGAACGCGGCCCGCGCTTTGGCTCGTTCGTTGCCCTTTACGGCGTCGATGAAACCCGCGCACTCATCCAGAAGGCTCTTGCTGGCACATTGTCATAAGCTCTTGATATTTTTATGTGAAGCCTCGCCCGGAATTGCACCGAGTGAGGCTTTTTTATGCTCGGTTTAGAGGGGGAGCAGAAATGATCTATCCTCAATGTGAACCATTCTTGAAAGGCTTGCTGCCGGTATCAAACGGCAAGAAAATCTATTGGGAGGCATCGGGCAATCCTCAAGGTAAGCCAGCGCTTTATCTTCATGGCGGACCGAGGAGCGGTTTGCGCACGGGCAGCTATCGGCAACGCTTTGATCCAGCAAAATACCTTATCATCGGCATCGACCAACGCGGTTGCGGGCGCAGTCGTCCGCTGTGATTAATAATCTCGACCACCTTCATCTCTATAAGACCCAGACGCTGATTGGAGATATCGAAGCTATCCGAAGTCATCTTCGCATCAATGCGTGGCTAGTCGCCGGCTCATCATGGTTGCGACACTTGCGCTCGCCTACGCGCAAGCGCATCCCGACCGCGTCACTGAACTGGCACTGGTTGCCGTCACAACCACGAGCCGTAAGGAAGTGAACTGGATCACGGAAGGCGTTGGGAGTCATTTTCGGGAAGAATGGGAAAAGTTCGAGAAAGCCTCTAAAAGGTGCGAAGGTCAGCGGGTAGTTGAAGCCTATGCGAGGCGGCTTGCCAATGGCAGTTTAGAAGAGCGTTTGCAGGCCGCGGGGGATTGGAACGCCTGGGAATCGACGCATATCGCGCTTGATCCTAATTGGACGCCAATCGAAAGCCGTTTCGATGATCTGCAAGGCCTTGCCTTCGCAACGCTGGTTACGCATTACTGGGCCAATGATGGCTTCCTTCGCAACGGGTCTGAAATTCTGGCGAATATGGCCCGGATTGAGAATATTCCGGCGATCCTGATTTGCGGACGCAGAGATTTCAGCGGACCGGCAATCACTGCTTGGAAGCTTCATAAATCATGGTCGGCAAGCCGGTTGCGCATAATGGAAACAGAAGGCCATGGCGGTCCGCTTTCAACAAATGAAATGCGGATGGCGCTCGACGCGTTTGCGTTTGGTCAAAATCAACTCCGTTGACTCAAACCTCGTTAGTAGGTAGTACGACCTACCTACTAACGAGACAAAACCATGAGCATTGAAAAAACTCCGCCGGAAAATGCGCGCGCTAAGCTGCTCAAAGCCGCTGCTGTTCTTTTTTATAATAATGGTGTCGGTGGCACCGGCATCGATGCAATTGTTGAAAGAGCGGGGGTGGCAAAGAAGAGCCTTTACAACAACTTCGCCTCGAAAGCTGATCTGGTAAACCAGTATCTCGAAGCACGCCATGCCGAGTGGTTAAGCCTTTATCACGCACGGCTGGAACATGCGGCAACGGCTAAAGATAGAGTTCTTGCCGTTTTTGACGCCTATCAGGACCATGCCGAGCATGAATATGAACGCGGCTTTCGTGGCTGCGGCTTGCTCAATGCTGCAGCAGAGCTACCCGCTGACGATATTGGGCGGCAAGCAGTCAAACACCACAAAAGGGAAGTTGAGGCGATACTTGCCTCGCATTTTAGGGAGCTGCTGCCCGCCTCCCCCATTCGTTCCACTACTCTCGCAAGACATACGTCTTTTCTGCTTGAGGGATCAATCTCAAGGGCAGGTCTCGAAGGTAATAGCGGCTGCGTTCACGACGCCCGTGAAATCGTCTCTGATATGCTGGAGGCATTGTGAGCAATTCGTCTCGAGATTACACAATTGGCGTGTCTGCCGTTCTCTTCTCATCCGTAGTTTGGGGAACCACCGGCACCGCTGCCACTTTCGCGCCCGAAGTCAGCGCAGTTGCTATCGGTGCCGCAGCCATGGGGATCGGAGGCTTGTTACAGGCTCTATTCGCCGGCCGGGGGATCGTGCGAAGCTTGTCACTGCTGAAAAAGCAGTGGGGACTTCTCGTTTTAGGCGGGTTTGCTGTCGCAGTTTACCCATTGGCCTTTTATGCCTCCATGCGGATGGCGGGTGTCACAATCGGAACGGTCGTCACCATCGGCTCGGCGCCACTGCTTTCTGCACTCATCGAGTATTTTTTCGACCGCGCGCAGCTCTCGCGCCAATGGCTGATTGGCGCGCTGATTGGGCTTGCCGGAATCGTATTGATTACGGTTGCAGAAGGTAGAGAGCACGCATCTATCGAAACAAATGGCTCTGTTATTACGGGTATTTGTCTGGGACTTCTCGGTGGTCTCACATATGCGCTTTATTCATGGACCGCGCGCCGCATGATGCTCAATGGAGTTCGGTCATCTGTCGCCATGGGCGCTACATTCGGATTTGGCGGATTATTGCTTATGCCGGTCTTAATCGCGGCTGGCAGCCCGTTTCTGACTTCATGGAACAATGCAGCAGTCGGCATCTATATGGCTATTGTGCCAATGTTTCTTGGTTACGTCTGCTTTGGGATCGGTCTCGCACGCATTCCAGCCAGCATGGCGACAACAATCACGCTGATCGAGCCAGTAGTCGCTGCAATATTAGCCATTATTATCGTAGGCGAGCGCTTGCCATTAATGGGTTGGTTTGGCGTCGTCCTTGTCATTTCATGTCTCGTGGTGATCACGATCCCACTCAACAGACCTTTGAGACAGGATCAGAAAGCCGTGGTCGGGACATAAGCTGACTGCAGATTTCGGGCAAAGGAAAGTCGGCCTGTTTATAAAACCGGCTTTCCAAATTTACAGCGGTTGCAGTAAAGATTAATCGTTAGTACCGCGGTAACTGATTGTTTTTACGCATTATCTGACGCAAAATCGCTTCGCACTTTTGCTGGAAATGCTTTAACTCAGTTTGCGGGAGCGGGCGCCGAAGGGGCCGGAGGAAACTCGCCTTGCTGGAGCGACGGCGACCCCGGCACTGGTTCGGTCTGTGGTGCGAGCGGAGAAGGATTCTCCAATGCTCCACCATCATCAGGTGCCAGACTTTGAAGAGATGCGTCAGGCTTGTTCCCGAAGATACCCAAATGACTATCTTCGGCTTTTTGCCCTGCTTCCTGATAGGCACCACCCGCAACAGCTTTCGCCCATCCATTGGCAACCAACCATTGTGCGGGATCTTCACTGCCAACGCTGCACTGCGTTGAAACAGCAGCGCCGCTGTCGTTTTGCGGCAATCGGCACATGACTGCGCGAGCCCGCAACCATTGACGAAACGCCGTGCGAGCCTGCATGCCACAAAGCCAGCTTTCGCCAGATGGCGACTGACAGGTTTGTTCAATCGGCATTGGTTCTATACCCTGCAGATCTACGGTTCGGCCCTGACTCTCGAGCTTACCCGCAGCAATCGCAACAGGACGCTGCAAAAGTTGCATCGGCTCGCCCTCATCTACCGGTGTGGCAGGTGCTGGCGGCTCCGATGGTTTTGGTGTTGAGGCTAGCCCCAGATCACTCAGAGGTGGGCGCGCAGGTTCGCGCTCTAGTCCATCCTGCTGCGATCCGCTTTGACCGGTCTGACTGATAGAGTTCTGCTCACTCGTGTTTGGCGCAGCTTCTTGAGCTGGTGTCTCTGGCGCCGCAGGATTATCTGCTTCTGTATCCTTATCAGGCTCGTTATAATCGAACTGCTCGACAACAATTCCATTGCCCGAACCCGCGTCCGATTTGCTTTGACCGTCGTCGCTTTCGACAACAGTGACTGGCCGATCAAGCGCGCCATAAAACGGCGCGACAAATGCGGCCACAAGAATGGCCCCGGTTATGCCCGCAAAAACACCAAAAACAATGCGTGCATGGCTCTTTGTCTGCTGTTTTGCCATTATTGACTCGCCCACAAAATACGGGCGATCCACTCGACATCCTTGGTCTCAAAGGAACGGTTTGGGAATTCTGGATTGAACGAGTGAAGTTCAATCGTACGTGGTGTCTGGCGATGCAGGATTTTAGCCATAACCTCTCCGTCTTTGGTACGAACAACCACGCGGTCGCCGCGGCGAACCGATGCATTGGGTGCTACAATCAGCGTATCGCCATCACGGTAAAGCGGCAACATGGAGTCGCCAGAAATTTCCAGCGCATAAACATTATCGGTGGGCGCAGCCGGAAACTGGACGACATCCCAGCCCTGACCTGCAGGGAAACCAGCATCATCGAAATAGCCACCTCCACCTGCTTCTGCCATGCCAAGCAGCGGAATAGCACTCGGCTCGTGCAAATAGCCGCCACCGGGTGTCGAGACATCACCGCGAATGAGCCGAGTAAATTCATCCAGTGACGCGCCGGTTGCTTCCATAACTTTGGCCAAAGACTCTGTCGACGGCCAGCGTGCGCGTCCATCAGAGGCATAACGCTTGGACTTGTTGAAGGTAGTCGGATCAAGTCCTGCACGGCGCGCAAGACCAGACGCACTTAAAGAATTGCGTTCCGCCAAGGCATCAATCGCAGCCCACACGCTATCATGAGAAAACATTGACTTAACCTACAAAAGAGGATTTTAAACCTAATTATCCAATCCATACTCCACCAAATCCTAGCTGAAAGCGAGATTTTCCGCAAGATGTGCATGCTTGCAGGGAAAATGTTCTTATTAGCGAAAAAAACGCGCGGCATCAAAGCCGCGCGTTCTCTAATAGCTTACGATAAAAATTTATGCTGCCTTTTTCGCTTCGCCCTTATAGGGATTGAAGCGCTGATAAAAGCTCTCGCCATTTTCTGCCATATCGACAAGCAACTTCGGCGCCTTGAATTGCTGACCGTATTTGCGCTGCAACTCTTTAGCGAGCTTGACGAATTTCTTCGCTCCCATGCCATCGATGTAGGAAAGCGTACCGCCAGTATAAGGAGCGAAACCAAAGGCTAGAATGGAGCCGACATCGGCTTCACGCGGATCAGTGACAATGCCTTCTTCCATCACGCGCGCAGCTTCCAAAGCGATTGTCACGAGGAAGCGTTCTTTCAGCTCCTTCACGTCAATTTTATCCGGATTCTGCTGTGGATAGAGATCTTTCAGACCGGCCCAGAGATGCTTCTTGGCAGGTTTGGCTGGGTATTCGTAGAAGCCCTTGCCATTCTTGCGGCCCTTGCGGTCGAACTCGTTAACGAGCTTGTCCACCAGTTCCACATGGCGGGGATCGACAGCCTTTTCACCAAGATCTGCAAGCGTTGCCTTGAGGATCTTCTGCGAGAGGTCGATTGCAGTCTCATCATTGAGAGCAAGCGGACCAACCGGCATACCGGCCATTCGGGCAGCATTTTCGATCATTGCAGCAGGCACACCTTCAACGAGCATGTTGTAGGCTTCCGACATATAGCGCAGCACGCAGCGATTGACGTAGAAACCGCGTGTGTCATTGACAACAATCGGCGTCTTCTTGATCGCACGAACATAATCAAGGGCTACAGCCAATGCCTTATCGGATGTCTTTTTGCCCAGGATCACTTCCACCAGCATCATCTTGTCGACCGGCGAGAAGAAGTGAATGCCGATGAAGTTCTTCGGACGCTTGGAGACTTTCGCAAGGCCAGTGATTGGCAGGGTTGAGGTATTAGACGCAAAGACTGCAGAAGTTTTCAACACTTCCTCAGCCTTTTCAGTCGCGATGCGTTTAACTTCACGATCCTCAAACACGGCTTCAATCACCAGATCGGCACCTTCAAGCAGTGCATAATCAGGCGTTGCCGTGATGAGTGACAAGAGCTTTTCCTTGTCGGCTTCCGTCGCACGGCCCTTCTGCATTTCCTTGGTAATAAGGTCAGCCGTATGCGCCTTGCCCTTGTCGGCAGATTCCTGATCGCGATCGATCAGCACCACCGGAATGCCAGCCTTGGCTGTCACATAGGCAATACCTGCTCCCATGAAACCTGCTCCAATGACGCCGATTTTCTTGAGTTTGTTTGGCTTTTCATCGACAGGACGACGCGCACCCTTGTTCAACTCCTGTAGCGAGACGAATAGCGAGCGGATCATCATGCCCGCTTCGGTTGTCTGGAGGATCTCGGTGAAATAGCGCTGCTCGATCTTAAGCCCCGTATCGAACGGCACCAAAAGGCCTTCATAAACAGACTTCAGAATAGCGAGTGCCGCCGGATAATTGCCTGAGGTTTCCCGGCGGAGAATAGCCGTTGCAGCAGGCCAAAGATTTGCACCAGCGGCCGAATAGATCGCGCCGCCCGGCAGCTTGAAGCCCTTTTCATCCCAAGGCTGAACCGGCTTGAGACCGCCCTTGATGAGCTTCTTTGCGGCTTCAACGAGCTTCTTGGCAGGTACTACTTCAGTAACAAGCCCCATCCCCTTGGCGCGCTGCGCCGTCAGGCTTGAGCCAGTCGTCATCATCTGCAAAGCGTCCTGCTGATTGGCAAGGCGCGGAACGCGCTGTGTGCCGCCAGCACCCGGAAACAGGCCGACTTTCACTTCCGGTAGACCCATCTTCACGCCCGGGGCATCAGATGCAACACGGGCATGGCAAGCAAGCGACATTTCAAACGCGCCACCCATACAGGTGCCATTGATTGCCGAAACCCATGGCTTGCCGGAGGTCTCAAGCTTTCGGAACAGCCCACCCATACGACCTACATTGTCGAACAGTGACTGGACCGCAGCCTGCTTATCCTTTGCCTTTTGCTTCTGGAATTCCTTGAACATGCCTTCGAGCATGGTCAGGTCTGCACCGCCGGAGAACGTGTCTTTGCCCGAAGTGATCACGACACCTTTGACATTCTCGTCAGCAGTCGTCGCGTCGATGATCGCGTTCAATTCCTGCATCGCATCGACGGTAAACACATTCATCGACTTTTCCGGCATGTCCCATGTGACAAGCGCAATGCCATCGACGTCGGTTTCAACTTTGAAATTTACATAAGCCATTGTGTCAAACCTCCCCTTACACGCGCTCGATGATCGTTGCTGTACCCATGCCAGCACCGATGCACAAAGTGACCAATGCAGTGTTGAGATCGCGGCGTTCAAGTTCATCCAGCACCGTGCCGAGAATCATCGCACCAGTTGCCCCCAGCGGGTGGCCAAGCGCAATCGCGCCGCCATTGACATTGATCTTGTCGTGCGGAATGTCAAAAGCCTGCATGTATCGCAGAACCACTGCAGCGAAGGCTTCGTTCAACTCAAACAAATCAATGTCCGAGAGCTTCATCTTTGCCTGTTTGAGCAGCTTTTCCGTCACATCAACCGGACCTGTCAGCATAAGCGCTGGTTCAGAACCAATATTGGCAAAAGCACGGATACGCGCGCGGGGCTTGATATCGAAAGCTTTACCAGCCTTCTTCGAGCCAACCAGAACGCCTGCTGCACCATCAACGATACCAGATGAGTTACCGGCATGATGAACGTGATTGATGGTTTCGACTTCTGGATGGGCCTGAATGCCAACAGCATTGAAGCCGCCCATTTCTCCGGGCATCACGAAGGATGGGTTAAGCTGACCGAGCGCCTGCATATCAGTGCCTGGGCGCATATGCTCGTCATGGTCGAGAATGGTGAGGCCGTTCTGATCTTTGATCGGAATGACGGAATTCTTGAAATACCCCTTTTCCCAGGATTTGGCGGCGCGCTTCTGGCTTTCCACTGCATAGGCATCCACGTCATCGCGCGAGAAGCCGTATTTTGTTGCAATCAGATCGGCAGAGACGCCCTGTGGCATGAAAAAGCCCGGAAAACCGACCGATGGGTCCATGTACCAGGCACCGCCCGACATGCCCATGCCGACGCGGGACATGCTTTCAACGCCACCGGCAATCACCAGATCGTCCGCACCAAAGGCGACCTTTGCAGCAGCCAGATTGATGGCATCAAGACCAGATGCGCAGAAACGTGAAATCTGCATCCCTGGAGCCTTGAAGTCGTAGCCTGCTTCAAAAGCCGATGAGCGCGGAATGACAGCACCCGCTTCGCCGACAGGATCCACGCAGCCGAAAATAATGTCATCGACCTTAGCCGTGTCGATGCCGTTGCGGTCGCGCAAGGATTCCAGAACCTTCGCGCCCAGACGAACGGCAGGCACTTCATGCAGGCTACCGTCTTTCTTGCCACGTCCGCGTGGGGTGCGGACGTGATCGTAAATATAAGCCTCAGCCATTTTTGCTCCTTCCCGCTAAGTTCGAAAACTTAGCCTGATCTCTAACTCAAAAAGAGTCTGCGTTAAGTGCCATCATGCTGTCTGCACCCGACTGGATGCGCGCGAGATGGGCAACACTTTCCGGCATGATCCGCTCGAAATAATAGCGAGCGGTGACAAGCTTTGCTTCAAGATAAGCCTTGTTGCCTTCGCCCGATGCCAGCTTTTCTTCGGCAACCTTCGCCATACGTGCCCACATGTAACCAAGCGCTACCAGACCAAACAGATGCATATAATCGTTTGATGCTGCACCCGCATTATCGGGTTTTGCCATCGCATTCTGCATCAGCCACATAGTTGCGGCCTGAAGATCGTTGACACCCTTCTTCAGATGCTTGGTGAAGAATGAGAGCTTTTCATTTTCGCGGTTGGTTTCGCAAAATTCACCAACTTCCTTGAAGAAAGCAGTGATCGCACGGCCACCATTCAGAGCCAGCTTGCGGCCAACCAGATCAAGCGCTTGAATGCCGTTGGCACCTTCATAGATCATGGCGATGCGTGCATCGCGCACATACTGGCTCATGCCATGTTCTTCGATATAGCCGTGACCGCCGAACACCTGTTGCGCCATGACAGCATGTTCAAAACCCTTGTCGGTCAGAACTCCCTTCAACACGGGTGTAAGCAGGCCAACAAGATCGTCTGCCGCCTGACGCTCTGCTTCATCACCAGAACGATGGGCAATATCCGAGTTCAGCGCCGTCCACAAAATAAGCGCTCGACCGGCTTCGTTGAAAGCGCGGATATTCATCAGATTGCGGCGGATATCCGGATGCACGATGATCGGATCAGCCTTCTTGTCAGGCGCTTGCGCACCCGAAAGCGCTCTGCCCTGAATGCGCTCGCGCGCATAGATCGCGGCATTCTGATAAGCAGTTTCCGCGATCGACAGTCCCTGCAAAGCCACGCCAAGACGCGCCTCATTCATCATGGTGAACATGGCACGCAGGCCTTTGTGTGCCTCACCAATCAAGAAACCGGTCGCGTCATCATAGTTCATTACGCAAGTTGCATTGCCATGGATGCCCATCTTTTCTTCAATGGAGCCACACGACACGCCATTGCGCTCGCCCGGATTGCCATCTGCATCCAGGATGAACTTTGGCACGATGAAAAGCGAAATGCCTTTGACGCCTTCCGGTGCGCCGTCGATACGAGCCAGCACCAGATGGATAATGTTTTCCGACATGTCATGTTCTCCGGCCGAGATGAAAATCTTTTGGCCAGAAATCTTATAGGATCCATCACCCTGCGGTGCTGCACTCGAACGCAGCAAGCCCAGATCGGTGCCACAATGCGGCTCAGTCAAATTCATCGTGCCAGTCCAGGTGCCTTCCACCATCTTTGGCAGATAAGTGTTTTTCTGCTCATCCGTTCCGTGGGTCAGGATCGCTGCAATCGCGCCCTGTGTCAGACCCGGATACATGGTGAGCGCCATATTGGCAGACGACATATATTCGCCAACCGCCGTATGAAGGAGATAAGGAAGACCCTGCCCGCCATATTGCTCAGGCACGGCAAGACCAAGCCAGCCGCCCTCACGATACTGGTCATAAGCTGCCTTGAAACCCTTTGGCGTCTTCACCGAACCATCGGATGCGCGGGCGCAGCCCTCCTGATCACCGGTATGATTGACCGAAAACAGCGTGCTTTCGGCAAGCTTCGCGCCTTCGGACAGGATCGCATCGACGACATCGGGCGATGCATCGGCAAAGCCCGGCAGATTGTTGTAACGCTGATAATTCAAAACGTCATTGAGAACGAAATTTGTATCCTCAACTGGCGCGCGATAGCTCGGCATCGAAATCCTCCAAATCAATTACCCGCTCGGCTCCGCATGAAGCGGAGCAGGCTCCCACCTGCGTCTAAAGCGCCGGGCGCTTTAGTTTTATTCTTCCGCATATCTTGATACCCGGACGGCTTCCCTTCCGAGGAAGATATGCATTCAGCATGATTGTCACAGGGAAAGCTAAATGCGTGACATCGTGCCGTTCGCAACAGAAATGGGGTTAAAAATTCAAAAAACCAGCCATTTTTGCCACTTTTGAAAGTCTCGCTGCTTCAAAATTGATGACGAGACTCCAATGCTGATGCGAAACTAGCGCACTTTGACGTTTCCGTAAACGTCAAAAAATACACTTATTCGTGCACCATGTTTTTTCAGTGAATTTTAGTCTCGTTATCGGTTTACCCTTCCGCTGTGAGGGGCCATTTGTTCTGCCAAGTGGGCGCCTAGTCTTGGTCCAGAACCGTTGCCTTCATGCTGCTGAAAACTACAGATGATTGAGGGCGGAAATAGCCATGCTGGACAGTCAATATCTGTCAATCCTACGCGAAGTTGAACGCATGCAAAGCCTAACGGCGGCGGAAAAGCTTCATGTGACACAATTGGCGCTCAATCACACAATCCGTAAGCTGGAAAAATGCAATGTCGTAGTCATGCGGGAGAAGGATGGCCGCAATCTTCGCCTCAGTGAGGCCGGACACTATGTTTTGACGCCCGGACATCGCCCTCTGTCGCCGATTGGGAGGGCGGAGGATATTTAATCGGACAATAGCTGCGGGCGGCGAGGCTTCCTGAGGATTGGGATGAAATGTCAGCCCTGCTATCAATGGCTCATGGGTGTAACAAAACCATTCCTGGTCGACTGGCCGGATGTTGATCAGAAAGTGACGGCGTCGTTTGCATCGCGCGGCATTGCAGCATTGGGGATACGAAATCGATATTTTGATCACGCCAGATCCGATTGAGGCGCCAGACACCCGTGATGTGCCAGCGTTCGACTACGAGCTCAAGCTTGCCTTTCCTGACGGTCATCTTCTATCGCGCCTGGACAACCCTGAGCCTGTCAACTTGCTGCAAGAGACCTTATTCACTTATCGCGTGCCACCCGAATGGCTTGATGTCTTTACGCAATTACTTGTGTCAGCCAATTGCCGACCGCCGCAGCATCAAAATATCAATACAACGAAAATGATGCTCCAACTTGTTGCGGCAGACCGTGGCGTCAGCACCATTCCAAACTGGCTGGTGCGGCAAGAAGCAACGACCCTCGGTTCATCCCGTCTGGATCGGCAAAACGGGAATTCTGAAAAGCTTTCATCTCGGCTTGAAAAGCGGTGAAGAAACTATCGATTTTGTCGCCGGATTCCTTGCGAGGTCACGACAAGCATCAATGCCACTCTGAACGCGATAAACCTGAGCGTCGGTTCGCACGGCCCGCCGACGCTACTTCTTTTGAAGAGACTTAACTTGCAAAGCAATATTACCGCTATTCAATTCAGAGACAATTATCTCGGCAGGGAACTGAGGCTTTAGACGGAAGATTTTAGCGCCAGACCTCTGATAAGCCGGATCAGGCGTTTCACGCTTGCCCACGCATTTCGAAACGAATGCTGCAACCGCTTTCACGCTCGTATCTTCAACCACGCACGACCAACTGACCGAAGATACACTCGTCCGCAGAACAACGCGGCAAGAATTGCTGCCTGTTAATCTGACCTTTGATGGATAAACATCCACATCCTGGGGAGACGCATCGGCTGCGACATTCTTGAAGTTTATTTTCGATTCTTTGATGACATGCTTCAATGTGGAGCAATCTTTCTGAGCATCCAGAGCATAGGCCGAGCTGGATGCGAGAACCAAAACCGATACAAATGCAGACGTGAATAAAGATTTCATGACAGCCTCCGAATAAGTGAGGCATAAACGATTGAAAAGGATCAAACAATCATGTTGTTTTCGGACCACTCCCTTGGTCAGCAAACAGACGATTACCGCCCGGAGTTCACGCGATAAGCCATTCCCAGGGATCGTGGCGCAGTTTCATTAAAGCCGAATTGCTCATAAAGCTTATTCGCGGGCACATCAGCGATCAGGCTTACATAGGCAGAGGGCGGAAGTTCAGTATTAACATAGTTCATGATGGCGCTCATGATGGTTTTGCCCAAGCCACGCCCCTGATGTTGGGGCTCAACTGCGATATCAACCACCTGAAAAAAGCAGCCGCCGTCCCCGATCAGCCGGCCCATTCCAATTGCAGAGCCTGCGTGCAAAACAACCACTGAAAAGACCGTGCCTTCAAGCCCTTTAGCAGCGGCAGCTTCGGTAAAAGGACTAAGGCTCGCCACTGCACGAAGATACAAATATTCCTCCACCGATGGGCGGCGGGCCACAGTTGTATAGGCTAGCTGGCTCACATTTATCTCCTCTGAAAATACACATAAGCCTTAGCGCAAGAGCGAGTGCTTAAACAATATACATGATGATCCTGAAAGATTTTGCCTAAGTAGTTGAGTTCCCACTTTTCTTGATATCTAAGTAATTTCTGTATCAAGCTCGTCCGGATCATCACAGTGACCACAGAACACGCTCCTTCCAACGTTATGCTCTCTCGCACTGCAGTCACCAGCACTGCGATGATCTTCGGGCTGACCTACAGCCTCAGCGCTGCACTGATTGCCCTTGATCTCGATGAAATGGGCTTCAGCGAAGCAATCATTGGCGCCAACGCGGCCATGCACGCCGTCGGCGTACTGTGCATGGCATTCCTATTGCCGCGATTGAGCGCATGGCTTGGAATGCGGTCGCTGGTGATTGTCGCGCTTGCTGCAGCCGCAGTCCTGCTCGGTCTATTTCCCGCAGTTCCGTTGATCTGGCTGTGGTTTCCTCTGCGTATTCTGTTGGGCGCAGCATCTGAAACCCTGTTCGTGGTTTCTGAAACCTGGCTCAACTCGCTAAGCACAGATGAGAACCGCTCGAAGACTATGGGTATCTATACAGCGGCATTGTCGCTTGGCTTTGCCCTTGGACCGCTCATTCTCTCGATAGTGGGCTCAAATGGTTTCCTCCCTTATCTCGTTGGTTCAGTCCTTGCCCTTCTTGCGGCGCTATTGATCGCCAACCCAAAGGTTAATGCGCCTCCGATTACCGACAAGCCACACGGAAGCCCGCTGCATTATCTGGCACTTGCACCGGTCGCGCTTGCAGCCACAGTACTCAATGCAGCAATTGAATCGGCTGGATTGTCGTTTCTTCCCCTTTATGCAGTTGATCTTGGCTGGAGCGAAAATCAGGCGACACAGCTTATGTCGGTTATGATGTTCGGCGCGATTGTACTGCAGATTCCAATTGGCTTTCTGGGCGACCGCATGAGCCGCCAGACACTTCTCATCATCCTTGCAGGCTTGTCTGCTTTGGGGGCCGCGATCTGGCCATGGGCCCTCACCTTACCATGGCTCACCTATACGTTGCTGTTTGTGTGGGGCGGGGCATTCGTCGGCATTTACACAATCATGCTAAGCGTTGTTGGCAGTCAGTTCAAAGGCGCGCAGCTTGTCGGCATTTATGCCAGTATGGGCCTCATGTGGGGCGTCGGCGCACTGATCGGTCCGCTCTTTGCGGGCATCGCGCAGCAATATCTGACACACGGGCTGCCAGTCTTCGTCACGGTTGCCTGTCTGCTGTTTCTGGCACTTGCACTTACTTTGCGCCCGCGCACCGGCCCTGTCACAGAATAATCCCTATTTTTCTGCGGCTTAAAACAATCGCAGCCTCCCCACAGGAGGCTGATTTTATGCAATTGATAATAGATTTTAATAACTTGTTTACCACGTTCGTAAGAATATAGCCTCAGCAAATATGGCTTCGACTCATTGGTGAATTCGGCTCTCGGCTGTTTCTATTTTTGGAAAAGTGATTTCACATGGCAAACAATCACCAGGCATCCGGTTCACGTTCTATCATCGATGAACTTAACGCCTTGCGCGAGCGGCATACACCTATCGCGCCTAAGTCGATCTCCATGAACGAATTGCACAACACTTTGGCGGAACTGGAAAAACGTCTCGGTCATATTGGAAACGATGCCCCTCGATCACGCTCGCCTGAGCCAAAGGCTGAAAAACACATCACTGGCCTTGCTGAGATTGCAGAGCATTTGCGTCGTCTGACAGATCAGCAGAACCAGACTGAACGATACGATGCCCCTTCCTCCCAGCCTCTCGCTACCCGTTTCGCTGAAATGCGCGAAGAGCAACGCGCGCCGCGGCCGGAAAACAATACATTGCGCCAGATCGACAGCCGTCTTTATGAGATAAGCCGGGCTGTAATCGCTGCCAATCGTCATCCGCATTCAGATCAAGAAGGAGCATTGCGCCTTGAGCGTATCGAACAACGCCTGAGCGAACTGACGCATCAACTGGACAGTTCGGTCGCAGAACAGAATGCGGACACACTGTTTCGCCGCCTTGGAGAACTCTCGCAGCGCATCGATGCACTGAGCGAGGGATCGAAGTTACCAGATCAGGCAATTGATCAGCTCGCACAGCAGATCAACCTTCTTGCCCATCAGGTCGGCAAAGTTATGGAGAATGTGAGCCAACCGGATTATCACCGCATTGAATCCCGTTTGTCCGCTATCGATCAGAAGCTGGCGGCAGCAGAAAAGCACGCGCATGAATCAAATCCTGCTGTTGTTGATAAAATCGACAATCGCTTCAAGGAATTGACCAAGCGGCTTGATGCGCAATACGCGAGCCATTACGCCGAAGGCGGTATGCTTCATGCGATTGAAGGTCGTCTTGACGACATCTCGCAGCAAATTTCGTTGAGCCTCCTTCAGACCCCACAGACTGAGGAGGTTGCGCATGCTGAGCGCGAGGCCATTCGTGGTCTGGAAAACCAGATTGCAAATATTGCGCGCCAGCTCAACAAGCCTTCAGCCGAATTGGCCGAATTGAAGCCGCGTCTGGATTCTATTGAGCGCTCCATTGCTGAGAATCGTGAAACCGTTCTTGATGCAGCACGCGAAGCGGCAGAAACAGCCGTTGCACATGTGCTCAAGCATGGTTCTCAGAATGACACGGCTATCGCCGCGCAACTTGCCAATGATATAAAATCACTCGAAGCGCTTGCCCGCAATGCCGATGAGCGTAACGGTAAGACTTTTGAAGCTGTCCATGAAACGCTGGTTAAAGTCGTTGATCGCCTCTCCAATCTGGAGCAACAGATCGAAACTCAACCCCATCTTCCTCAGCCAGCAGCGACCAAGACAAAGCCGTTTAATAATCCGTTTTCAGCGGCGCCACAGTCTTTCCCATCGGCGTCAGTAGAGAAGGTAGACAAGCCAGCCAGCCCGGAAATCAATGCGCCCGTGGCAAGCGAAAAGCTTGCAAAGCTTACGCCAAAAGCACGCCAGGAACCAGAACTCAGCGCTTCGCTTGACTCCGTGCAGCCCGACAATGACAGCGTGCTTGATCTGAACACGATTATGAAGCGTGTTCGTGAAGAGCGAAACCTGCAGGACACAGCCAAGACAGAAATCAGCCGAAAGGCGGATTTGATCAGCGTGGCTCGTCGTGCGGCTCAGCAAGCGGCCGAAGAATCCAGCAAACTTGAAGCACAGCAGGAAAGCGATACCGACAGAAAGAAGGGGGCGATCAGCAGTCTCTTCAACCGTCAGCGCAAGCCTATATTGCTGGGAATGGGCGCAATCCTGCTTGCCATCGCCGGCCTGCAGCTTGGCCCCAGAATCTATGAGGAAATCTCGCAGACAGAGTTATCGGCAAAGACTGAGACACCGGCAATCGACAAGGGCACAACAGCTTCAATCGCACCCGCAAAAACTGAGACACCGGCGCCTGTAATGCAACCAATGCCTGAAGTTGTGGTGCCTGAAACCGCAATTTCTAAGCCACAGCAGCAAAGCAGCCTGACGGCTCCGCAGCCTGCGATTGAGCCGCACGAAGAGACTATCTCCGATACCGCACCTGCACAGGAAGCAGAAGAACCAGCAATCGATGTGCCTGACGCCGCTGGCCCAGCCCCCTTGCGCGAAGCAGCAATGACGGGAGATGCCCGCGCATTGTTTGAAATCGGCAATCGGTACATGGAAGGTCGCGGCGTTAACGAAGACTATGCTGAAGCTGCAAAGTGGTATGAGCAATCAGCTCGCAAAGATTTTGCACCTGCACTTTACCGCATGGGCAACATGAATGAGAAGGGGCTTGGTATGCCCCGCGATCTCAACAAGGCAATCGACTGGTATCAAAAGGCGGCAAAACAGGGCAACGCAAATGCGATGCATAACCTCGCCGTCCTGTTTGCCTCCGGTGCCAACGGCAAACCTGAAAATACGTCTGCCGTTCGTTGGTTTAACGAAGCAGCAGAACTCGGTGTGAAGGATAGCCAATACAATCTTGGTATTCTCGCAGCTCAGGGTCTTGGGACGCCGGTTAATCTGGAAGAAAGCTATAAGTGGTTTGCACTTGCTGCCAAGTCTGGCGACAAGGATGCGGCCGACAAGCGCGATCAGATTGGTGCAGCTCTTAGGCCGGATCAGCTTGAACGTGCGAAGGGCTCAGTCGAACTCTGGAAAGCCAAGCCAATAGATGAGGCTGCCAACGCGCTCACCATTCCGCAAAACTGGTCGGATAGCGAACCAGTCGCTCAAGCTCCCGTCGATATGAAAAAGGCAGTTCGTAACATTCAGCTCATCCTTCAGAAGAGTGGATATGATGTGGGTAGTGCCGATGGCGTAATGGGAAACAAAACCCGCAATGCCATTGCTGAGATTCAAAAGGCAAATGGCCAGGAGCCGACAGGAGAAGTGAACCAGCAACTTGTTCAGTTGCTCCTCGAGAAGAACAAGTAAATTGCGCGCGAAATCGCGTCACTTGCACCAACGCGTCAGGATAATTTCCTGGCGCATTTTTTATGGTCTCCGCCAAGTAACGACTACGCAAGTCTTATAACTCTTATGCACGCCTTTTCTATACGCATGTCGACGCCATGCTGAGGAGGTCCAAATCTATCGGTCACCCACTACAATGATGGCAACCCGAATTGATCACTGTTTGAGCATTCTCGTAAAGTACCAAGGGTCGCCGATTACCTAACCTCATTGGCCTCATGTGAAACATTTATGGCAAGTCTGGTGACAACATTGTTGTTCGCAAACAATAATGTGCCATTTTCGTCTCACATCATTTGTCAAAGTAACTCTAATCTCAATCGGCGTTTGACTTCCCCGCTTTGAAAGAGCAAGACCATTTGAAGCGCATTTCAAAATAAGTAAGTCGGATCTTGATCCAGATGCGCGGTAAATCAAGCTGTTAGAGCCATGACCTGATCAAACTTAATCACGGCATAGTCTAGCAGAATTTAAACGGGCCTTGCGGCAAAGCGCGACCGCAAAAGGGCTGGTTGTAGTGCGTTGTGAACACCGGGTTCGGAATTGGGTATTTATCTTCCCATTGCGGAATTGTCGGTCAACATGCTGGTTCTTCTCGGCATGGGCGCTGCTGTTGGCTTTCTTTCGGGACTGTTTGGGGTTGGCGGCGGCTTCCTCATCACACCGCTCTTGATCTTTTATAACATCCCTCCGGCCATCGCTGTTGCCACTGGCGCCAATCAGGTTATCGCTTCTTCGGTCTCTGGCGCGCTGGCCCACTTCAAAAGACGAACGCTTGATATCAAGCTCGGATTGTTTCTGGTCGCTGGCGGCATCGTCGGATCGCTACTCGGTATCTTCGTATTCTCATGGCTGCGCGATCTGGGTCAGCTCGATCTTATTGTGTCGATCCTCTACGTCTTCTTTCTTGGCACGGTCGGAGGATTGATGCTCATCGAAAGCGTACGTGCTTTGCGCCGTGTGAAAAAGGGCCAGGCAGGTGCGATACGGCGTCCGGGCCAGCATACGTGGATACATAAGCTGCCATTTAAGATGCGGTTCCGCGCTTCAACCATCTATGTCAGCATCATTCCAGTGCTTGGCATTGGTTTCTTTATCGGCTTACTGTCATCGGTGATGGGTGTGGGTGGCGGGTTCATCATGGTGCCTGCGCTGATCTATCTGCTGCATGTGCCAACCAATGTCGTTGTCGGCACATCGCTTTTTCAGATCACTTTCGTGACTGCTTTTACCACGGTCATGCAGGCAACGACCAACCAATCCATCGATATCGTGCTTGCTTTCCTGCTGATGCTTGGTGGGGTAATCGGTGCACAATATGGTGCGCGCGCTGGACGGAAACTTCGTGGCGAACAGCTGCGACTATTGCTTGCTTTGCTGGTATTGGCGGTCGGCCTGCGCCTCGCTTTTGGCCTTTTCGTGCGACCAGACAATTTGTTCTCGATCTCCATTGCGGATATATGACATGAGGAAACTCACGCTCACAGCCGCAATTTTGCTTGGATTTGCTTCAGCAAACGCAACTGCACAAATTAACTCTGGCGGAGACGGAAATAGCGTTCCGCAGCTTCAAAACCCCTCAGAAGAAACCATCGAGATAGGCCTTTCGACCGAAACGATCGCGATAACCTCCAACTTCGGCGGCACAGACCTGACCATTTTCGGCGCGCTTGATAATGCTGATCCATTAATCCAACGACAGGGTCGCTACGACATTATTGTTGTCCTGCAGGGACCTTCGCGCGATTTGGTTGTTCGCAAGAAACAACGTTACCTCGGTGTCTGGATTAACGCAGATTCCGAAACCTTCCTCGGCGTGCCATTGTCTTATTCACTTGCTTCCACGCGCAATCTCCAAGACATCGCAGATGACAGGCTCTACCGCCAGTTGTCAGTTGGCGTACGTAATTTTTATCTCAGACCAGAAGACCCGGCGAGCCTTTCAGGCAACATTCCCAAGTTCGGCGACGAGTTGCGCGCGATGAAAATGCGCCAGGGGCTCTATAGCCAGCGTGTGGGCGGGGTTGAGTTTCTCTCCCGTACATTGTTTCGCGCAACGCTCAACCTCTCCGCAAATGTACCGGTCGGACGTCACCGGGCGCGGGCGCTTCTATTCCGGAACGGTGTTTTCCTGCGCGAAGCTAATGCAAGTCTTGAAATTGTGAAGGCTGGTGTCGAACAGAGCATCTACGATGCTGCCCATAAATACAGTTTTTACTACGGCTTGTTTGCGGTGTTCCTGGCAGTCTTCACGGGATGGGCGGGCCGTATTCTGTTTAAGAAAGATTAGCGCATATTCAAATGCCACAATCTATCTTTGTGCGAGGATGCTCAAAGACCTACCCAGCAACCAGCGTGCCATGCGCAATCGGGTAAACTTTGCCCTGGCCCAGCATATAAGCGCGCATGCGCGCATCAACGAATAGACCGCGAAACGCCCTATCCAGCACATTGAGCGCACCTGTATACGCGCCAAATGCCGGCATAATTAATCTATCACCATCGCTCGCAAAACAGGGTCGGCGCACTGAACGCCCTTTGCGGACAATCCGGGCGGCGGGATGAAGATGGCCTGCCACCTCACCCTGTGACTGGTCTCTTAATGGTATGTGCCGAAATGTTAACGGACCGATTGCCAGTTGGGCAATACACTCACCGGGCAAATCACCTGGCCGATCAGGATCGTGATTGCCGGTAATCCAAAACCAGTCCCGCTGCTCCATTAGTGATGTGAGACGGATCTTATAAAGCGAGGGCAGCCGATCGCTTGCCTTTGCATCGTGGAAGCTGTCACCCAGACTAACAACGGTTCGCGGTTGATAGCGCGCAATGACCGCGGCCAGCATGTCAAGCGTGGCGGCGGTATCATAAGGCGGTATCAACTGACCACGCCGAGCGAAAGACGAACCTTTCTCAAGGTGTAGATCAGAAACGACCAGCATATGTAAATCCGGTAGAAAAAGCGCACCGGAAGGATCATAAACTGTCGCAACACCACGCAATTCGGCATGCGCCAAGCTGTAAGCCTCGCCATTTCCCCAAACTGCTGTGCTCATCCTATCGCTTCTCTGATCAGATCGTCGGCTGCTTCTTCAAGCAGCATATCGTCACCCTCACCTGCCACACGTTCGCGACCAATTTCAAGCATGACAGGCAATGCCAGGGGAGAAATACGCGCCAACGGCTTATGCAGCAAATGCCCTTTTACACGCGCCAGCATGTCCCCAAGACGCTTGATGTCCAAAAGTCCGGTCGCAGCATCAGCGCGTGTCGCCTGTAGCAAAATGTGGTCCGGCTCATGGGTCCTCAGGACGTCATAAATGAGATCAGTCGAAACCGTAACCTGGCGACCGGTTTTCTCCTGCCCCGGATGTCGACGTTCAATTAGCCCCGAGATCACGGCACAATTGCGGAAGGTACGCTTCAAAAGATAGCTTTCATCAAGCCATGCCTCGAGATCATCGCCAAGCATATCTTCATCAAAAAGCCGCGTCAGACTTAATCTGCCGGGGCTTATCATCGCTCCCATGTCTTTGAGACCCCAAAGCCCCAACGAGTAGTCGGTGGCAACAAAACCAAGCGGATGCGCGCCCATGCGTTCGAGACGACGGGTTAGCAACATACCGAGTGTCTGATGGGCAAGTCTGCCCTCAAAAGGATAGGCGACCATATAAAATCGACCGCCTTTAGGGAACGTTTCAATCAACAACTCGTCTGTTCGGGGTAAAACGGACTTGACCGCTTGCACGTCCAGCCATTCACGCACCTGTTCTGGCAGAAACTGCCAGCGTGTACGATCCGCCAACATCGCGCGCACCTGCGACGCCAGATAAGTGGAAAGCGGGAATTTCCCACCGGCATAGATGGGGATTTTTGCATCCTGTCCCGCAGCATTGGAAGCCATACATTCGTTCTCGCGAATGCCTTCAAACCGCAACACCTTACCTGCAAACAAAAATGTGTCTCCAGGCGTCAGCGTTTCAAGGAAGTATTCCTCGATGCGTCCGAGAACGCGACCACCTCTCGCATTGGCTCCTTTGCCGCTACGGGTGAGCCGGACATTCAATTCAGGCGCTTCGACGATCGTGCCAATGTTCAGGCGATACTGCTGAGCGATACGGGGATTTGAAACCCGCCACGTACCATCGACAGTCTTGCGGATCTTGGCAAAGCGTTCATAGGTTTTGAGCGCATAGCCACCAGTCGCAACGAAATCGAGGATTTTATCAAACGTATTGCGTGTAAGGTTTGCATAAGGCGCCGCACTCTGCACTTCCCTGTAGAGCGCATCAGCGCTAAAAGGCTCAGCACAGGCCATTCCCAGCACATGCTGCGCGAGAACATCCAGCGCTCCATCAATCAGCGTTGGCGTATCCTGCGCACCGAGATAATTGGCGTCGAGCGCAGCGCGGCACTCCATCACTTCAAAACGATTGGCAGGCACAAGAATAGCGCGGCTTGGCTCATCCATACGATGGTTGGCACGACCAATGCGTTGAGCAAGACGGCTTGCTCCCTTTGGCGCTCCAACATGAATGACAAGATCCACGTCCCCCCAGTCGATACCAAGATCAAGTGTCGAGGTTGCGACGACCGCCCGCAACGTATTGGCAGCCATTGCATGTTCCACCTTGCGGCGCTGACTGGCGTCAAGCGAGCCGTGATGCAGCGCAATTGGCAATGTATCTTCGTTGACACGCCAAAGTTCTTGAAAGAGCATTTCGGCTTGGCTTCGGGTATTGACGAACAGCAGCGTCGTGCGGTGGGCACGGATAGCCGCATAAATGTCCGGGATAGCGTAGCGCGAAGAATGCCCGGCCCAGGGAACCCGCTGCTCAGATTCTAAAATCGTAATTTCAGGCTTGGCACCGCCATCAACTGTGACAAGACCAGACTGTGGATCGGTACCATCCTGTTCGACGAGCCAGCGACGCAACTCATCTGGCTGTGCAACAGTTGCAGAAAGTCCAATTGTTTGCAGTTGCGGTTGCAGACGGCGCAAACGTGCAAGCCCGAGCGCAAGCAAATGGCCGCGTTTGGAAATGACCAGCGAGTGCAGCTCATCAAGCACCACATAACGCAGACCTTTGAAAAACTGCTCGGCCCCTTTGTAGGCAATGAGCAGCGCGAGCTGTTCAGGCGTTGTCAGAAGAATGTCAGGCGGGACTAGCTTCTGGCGCTGGCGCTTATGTGCAGGTGTGTCGCCAGTCCTGGTCTCAATCGTAATGTCGAGCCTCATTTCCTCGACCGGAATAGTCAAATTGCGATGAATATCAACCGCAAGTGCCTTCAGCGGCGAAATATAGAGCGTGTGCACACCTTGTTTTTTAGACGCAATCGCGGATGAAAGATCGGTGCTCACTTTTCCTGAAAGTGATTTACTTCCTCTTCGCTCCAGATCGACCAACGCAGGCAGAAAGCCTGCCAGCGTTTTACCAGCACCAGTGGGCGCAATCAGCAGCGTGGACTGTCCCTGTTCGGCGCGCGATAGCAACTCCAGCTGATGGGCGCGCGGCGACCATCCCTTACCTTCAAACCATTTTACAAAACGGTCTGGCAAATGAAAGGCGGCAGTCTCGAGAGTGGGTGTCAGGTTCAGAGTCACGCACTCAATCTAGTGCGGGCAACTCTCATCGCCAAGATGTTTGTTCACTTTTGTTCTCATTTTGTCAGGAGTTCACCTTGCGCGCTCTTTCCAGCGGGAAGCTGCTGACCTATCTAATAAGCCATGCGTTTTGACGAGTTGCTGCGTTCCACACCCAAGGGTCTTTACTGTCCGCCCGGCGATTTTTACATTGATCCGGTGCGGCCTGTTGATCGCGCCCTAATCACGCACGGACATTCCGATCATGCACGTGCGGGACATGGTCATGTTCTTGCGACACAACAGACGCTCGACATCATGGCTATCCGCTATGGTGCAGATTTTGCGTCTAGTACACAAACTGCTGATTTAGGTGCATCCGTGAACGTAAACGGTGTCAAAGTTAGCTTTCACCCGGCAGGACATGTACTTGGTTCAGCGCAAATCGCTGTCGAAAAAGACGCCACGCGGATTGTCGCGTCCGGAGATTATAAACGCGCTATCGATCCAACCTGCACACCCTTTGAGCTTGTTGCTTGCGATGTCTTCATCACTGAAGCGACCTTTGCGCTTCCGGTATTTCGCCATCCCGAAGCGGCCCATGAAATCGAAACACTGCTGAAATCGCTTGCCCAATTTCCTGAACGTGCGCATCTGGTCGGAGCTTACTCACTTGGCAAAGCCCAGCGGGTGATCAAGCTCATTCGCGATGCGGGCTATGATGCGCCGATTTACATTCATGGTGGCCTGCAAAAACTCTGCAATTACTATCAGACCCAGGGCATCGAGCTTGGTAAGCTTGAACCTGCAACGCTTGAGCGTGGCGAAGCCTCGCCCGATTTTGCAGGAAAAATCGTGGTTGGTCCCCCCTCTGCTTTTTCGGACCGCTGGGCACGACGTTTTCCCGATCCATTGCCCGCCTTTGCGTCCGGTTGGATGCGTATCCGCCAGCGCGCAAAACAACGCGGTGTCGAGCTACCACTGATCATTTCCGATCACTGTGACTGGGACGAGCTGACAACAACCATAGGCGACATAAAACCTGCGGAAGTCTGGGTAACTCATGGCCGTGAAGAAGCGCTGGTGCGGTGGTGCGAGTTGCAAAACATTCCTGCCCGCCCGCTTCATCTTGTTGGCTACGAAGATGAGGGCGATTGATGCGGGCATTCGCTGAACTCCTCGACCGCCTTGTTCTCACGCCACAGCGCAATGGTAAATTGCGGCTGCTGGTGGATTACTTCCGCACCACACCTGATCCTGACCGCGGCCTCGCCCTCGCCGCCATCACCCGCGACCTGGAATTGCAGAGCGTCAAACCTGCCATGCTGCGGGCCCTGATTGCGGAGCGCAGCGACCCAACACTTTTTGCATATTCCTATGACTATGTCGGCGATCTCGCCGAAACGATTTCGCTGATATGGCCAGGTCCGAGGGAAACTCCCGCCGGTACCAACCTGCCGCTCAGCGTCGTCGTGCATGAATTGCAAGGCGCATCGCGCCGCGAAGGGCCCCTGCTCGTGTCCGCTTGGCTCGATCTGCTTGGGATATCAGAGCGCTATGCTCTTTTGAAACTTGTCACGGGCGGCTTGCGTATCGGCGTTTCTGCTCGTCTGGCCAAACAGGCACTGGCAGATTTTGGCAACGTGGACGTGGTTGAAATCGAAGAACTCTGGCACGGACAGACGCCCCCTTTCACCGCGCTTTTTGCATGGCTTGAGCGCCACGGCCCAAAGCCTGCAGCAACAGCGGACGCGCCATTTCGACCCGTCATGCTTGCTACGGCACTAGATGAGGCCGAGATTCCCGCACTTGATCCAACTGCCTACAGTGCAGAATGGAAATGGGACGGTATTCGTGTTCAAGCCGTCGCAGAAAATGGTGTGCGAAGGCTTTATTCGCGCACGGGCGACGATATCTCGTTCGCCTTCCCCGATGTGCTGGAGGCGATGGACTTCGAAGGCTCGATCGATGGCGAGTTGCTGGTGGGACATCACGGTGAAACGGGCATTGAAATCGCAAGTTTCTCGGATTTACAGCAAAGACTTAATCGCAAAACAGTAACTGCCAAACAGTTGCGTGAGTATCCTGCCTTCATCCGGGCCTATGATCTATTGCAGGATGGCACGCAGCATTCGGGCGAAGATCTGCGCGCGCTGCCTTTCTCAGACCGACGCGCGCGGCTCGCTCAATTTGTCGAAAAGCTCGACAAACGCCGGTTTGATCTGTCGCCCGTCCTTCAGTTTTCGGACTTCGATGAACTTGCAAAGTTGCGCATTAACCCACCCTATCCGGTAATAGAAGGCCTTATGCTCAAACGGCATGATAGCGCCTATGTTCCGGGGCGACCGAAGGGGCCATGGTTCAAATGGAAGCGCGATCCGTTTACAGTGGATGCAGTGGTAGTCTATGCGCAGCGTGGTCACGGCAAACGATCAAGCTACTATTCGGACTTTACTTTCGCGGTCTGGACCGGCCCGGAAGAAGACCCCATTCTCGTTCCCGTCGGAAAAGCCTATTTCGGCTTCACTGACGAGGAATTGAAGCTTCTCGACAAATTCGTACGCGAAAACACGATTGAGCGTTTTGGCCCGGTTCGTTCCGTTCGAGCGGAGCCGGATCATGGATTAGTCGTTGAAGTTGCATTTGAAGGGCTCAACCGCTCGACCCGACACAAATCCGGTGTCGCAATGCGCTTTCCCCGCTTTTCGAGACTGCGCTGGGACAAACCGCCCCGCGAAGCGGACCGGCTTGAAACGCTGGAAAAGCTGCTGAGTTGATTATTCAGCTACCGCAGTCGTGACGCGGATTGCATAAATATCCACGGCCTTGCCGGAACCGCTCAGATCGGAGTTGATCGAGATCTTGCCTCCACCTCCTGCCGATTGACCTGCCTGAAACTCCTGATCGAACAGGAAATCACTGACAGAGTCGCGGACATCATAGCGCCTGCGGCCACAATCTCCGAGACCCGCAAAATTGCAATTGACCGTCATCTGCGTTGTCTTGCCGTCATCGCTGCGCGCAACAATATCAAAAGTCGCCTTCTTGCCAGCAAGCTGATTAAGGACGCCCTCACCGACATCAAAGGTCACACTGTCGTTTGCCCCCGAAGTCTGAACTCGCGCAAAACTGTTGGTGCCCTCGCGTTTGATCTCAGCTGTTGCGCGGCCCTGAACAGACATGCGCGTCGCATCCGTAGGCGTGAAAATGTTGATCCAGGTGCGCCCTTCCGGGTCTTCGCCTTCCTTGATCGGCGCCATGGTGTTGTCCGTCAAAAGCGGGCTCGAGCCGTTGCCCCGCGTGAAATCTGCAAAGCTGTTGTAGAGCGAAAAGCCGATCAGCCCCAGAATGACGAGAACCATAACCGGGATACCAACGCTCAAAAGCAGCGAACGCTTCTTCTTCTTTCGATCCTTGCGCGAAACGCCCGCTTCATAGCCGAGATCCGCTGAAGCTCGCTTGCCCTTTTTGGAAGAAGTACGGATATCAGCGGAATCGAGCGCAGGCCCTGCTTGATAGACGTCGTCGCCCAGAAGCGGATCAGACAAGGATGGCGCGTCTAGACCGGGTTCCGGCCGAGACGAGGACTGCGTTTTAAATTCAGCTTCAATATCGGAAATCGCGTCTTTGATTTTCTGGCGACGCTGCTTTTTCTGTTCTTCACTAAGCGCAGTATTTGCCGTCAGCGCGCGTTCATGCGCCCCCCACGCAGCCTCGTAGATACGCTGGCGGGTCGATGGATTATGTGCATCTGCCTTTGCAAATGCATTTCTTATTGCGCGTTCGATACTTTCCAAAGGGCCGCTCTTCCTTGGTTTCTGTATACTGCCTTGCTCCGTGAGCACAGATGCCTACATGAGCCTCAGCGAATTTAACGTCTGAATCAAGGCATTTAGCTGTTTCAACCGCATTTTGGCTAGCGGTAGAACTCCAACAGCTACCAAATCTTAACCTTTAGGGTAATTTTCCCCAATCCTTTGAGGTACCGGCTTCTCCACCGGCTGCATTTCCAATCCGATTCTTTTCTGAATTTTGATGTTGCCGTCCGACACAGCCATGCTAAAGCTATTACGTTTACGGAAACGTCAATTTTGGAGGACGATATGGCACTGCCGGATATTTTGAAGAACAATCTACGCGTTCCCGTCGTCGGAGCGCCTCTGTTTATCATTTCAAATCCGGCTCTAGTGCTTGCCCAATGTAAAGCAGGTATTGTTGGCTCGTTTCCGGCATTGAACGCACGTCCAGAAGCGCAGCTCGATGATTGGCTCGCTGAGATCACTGAAGAGCTGTCTACCCATAATGCTAAAAATCCGGATCGTCCCGCCGCACCTTTCGCGGTCAACCAGATCGTTCATCGCTCGAACAAACGGCTTGAACACGATATGGGGCTTTGCGTAAAATACAAAGTTCCAATCGTCATATCTTCACTCGGTGCAGTGCCAGAAGTGAACGCCGCCATCCACTCCTATGGCGGCATCGTGCTTCACGACGTAATCAATAATCGTCACGCCAACTCTGCGATCCGAAAAGGCGCCGACGGTCTGATTGCTGTCGCGGCGGGCGCCGGTGGTCACGCGGGATCACTTTCTCCTTTCGCGCTTATTCAGGAAATACGCGAATGGTTCGATGGCCCACTTCTGCTTTCCGGAGCAATTGCCAATGGTGGAGCGATTCTTGCGGCACAGGCCATGGGAGCGGACCTCGCCTATATCGGCTCTCCGTTTATCGCGACTTCAGAAGCCCGCGCATCTGAGGGCTACAAACAGATGATTGTGGATTCCACCTCGTCCGATATCGTCTATTCCAATTATTTCACGGGCATTGCAGGCAACTACCTCAAGCCTTCGATTGCTAATTCCGGTCTCGATCCGGACAATCTCCCACAAGCCGATCCATCAAAAATGGATTTTGATAAAGCCCATCAGGACGGCGCCAAGGCATGGAAGGACATTTGGGGCTGCGGACAGGGGATTGGAGCCGTAAAAGAAGTTACACCTGTGAACCAACTCGTTGATCGGCTTCAAACCGAATATCTTGATGCGCGCAGACGTCTCCGCGATTAAGACACGCTGTTTCAGGAGGAACAACGGGACGGTTGAGAATGTCCATAACAAAGATGCAGAATATTTGTTTTGGACCTTGCTTTCCCCGATGCTTTTGGGTATCAGCGCAGCGTTCGGTCAAAATTGATCGATATTCCTTGGGAATAGGAACTTATGTTCCAGGCCGCTTTAGCTCAGTTGGTAGAGCACATCATTCGTAATGATGGGGTCAGCAGTTCGAGTCTGCTAAGCGGCACCATATTTCACCGAAAATTCAATGACTTAGAAAATAGCACTGTAAGCAGTGGCTCGGTTTTCGTCATCGGGGTAACACCTGGGGTAACGGGCCGCAGTTTGAAGCTCGGTCAAGCTTGACTCATATTGCGATATAGAACAAAATAGGAACATTCTACAATTCGGGAGAAATCCATGAATAATATTGCGCAGAGCTACGACGCTGAGATTGATCTAGTATTAGCTTACCACAAGGGCGACGTTCGTGCGTCCATTGAAGCGCTTTTAAAAGACCGAGATTTCCTCGCGCGTGAGATTGAGCTGTCTCACCTTGCTCTCTTACATGGCCAGCGGGCCAGTTCTTTTAAGAGGGCCGCGTGATGAAAACATTCCAAGTTGCCCTTCCGGAAGCGTACGCACTGAAATGCGCCCGACGTGAAGTTCACAGAGACGCCGGCCGACTTGGTGCTCGCTTGCCTCACCGCATGGCCCGCAAGTCGGGGATCAACTTCTGCGTATTCAGTTTTCCATCAGAAAGGCGCATGAGTGTCTTCATGGGTCGTCACGGCGGCAAGCCTTTTGGTGATGGCAACTGGGAACGGATCGTCGTTCAGTAAACCACATGCCTAGGCCACCTTCACATGAGAAAATAGGCGATTTCACTTGCCTTGCTGACTTGGAGCCATGGGCAATTCTTTGCGGGCTTTGCACACGCTGCGGCCATGTCAGAGACGTGAACATTAATGAAGTTAGGCGGAAAATTGGGGCACATGAGTTTCTTAAACTGCACCAATGGAAGCTTATCTGCATAGCATGCACGATGAAAGGCCAGAGTGAATTCGTGGTCTATCGAGCGCCGAGGTAAAAATGTCCGGATATAAAGCTGATAGCGGCGTGACAGGCACCGGTGGCAGAAGATTTGAACATTGGTGTGACGCTGATGGTTGCAAAGCGTGGGGCACCTACGGCTACAAGACGAAGTATGGCCAGCTTTGGTTCTGTTATGAACACCGGCAGCTTGGTGAAGATGCATTAGCTGGACGACGGTAACAAGCGCCCTACCTCCCTTTTAAAGGGAGAGAATTATGCAAGGACCAAAACGCGAAGGCCTGTATCCAGATCGGGAGTTGGATTGTCAGGAAGCTATGTCGCAAGGCATCGCGGATCTGATTGAGCAAGCGACCCTGTCTGGCACATCCGAAGCAGATGCTGCGGCTGCGATTTCCGACACAGCTATTCCAGGCATCCGTGATCTGATTGATGATGCCGTCGCGGCTGGTTGGGCACCAGAAGAAGCCGCCAGCGCGATCAAGGTTGTCGCCGCTGGAATGTATCGCGGCTTCACTGGTACAGAGCCAGATGAGTAAAAACACACTTTTCAATGAAAATTCATTTTGATAAAATTTTGCCGCGCTTCGTGACAGGAAGCTGGGTCCAGGCGAAGCGCAGCCCCGGCAACTCGATCACACCTCTCGTGCCGGGGCTTTCCCTAGTAGTGATTTACTTCGCGCGCAGTTCGATCGCCTTTAACCGCTCGGCAAAGAATATGATCTTATTCAGATCGTAAAGGCGGCTGGCTGCGTCCTTCTCGCCAAAACGATAGCAAGCCTTAAAGATGTTGCCGAGCGCAAAGGACATGCCTTTGTGTTCAATCAGATCATTGAGCTCGCTCGCGCCATCGGGCAGCTCGTAATAGCTGGTCGAGCCGCCGTCGGATTTGATCGCACTGCTGGATCGCATGCCAAGATCAGTTAGATGCACAGGCTTCGGCATAGGCACCTTAGGTTTATCCGACTCTCCACGCGCGATCTCATGGTCAATTCTTGCATCTGGCACCATCACATATCCTCCGGCGGTGCTGGTGGCAGCATCCAATGAGTTGGTACGGGTGGCATTCCACCGTCAAAGTGCTCGTCGAACCAGCCCTTCTCACCAACGGGCGCTCCATTAAGCCAATGATGATGAGTGAATGCGCAGTCGGTTATGCGTCCAAAGTTCGTCCACAGATCGACCTTAGTTCCATCTAAAGGCGCAGTTTTCATTCTCTGCCAGCTACTCATACTTCCTCCCTCACCTTACGCTTTGGCTCTTCGAACTTCTCTATCAAAGGACCGCCAGCCAGTAAGCCGCGCAGCGCTGACAGCTTATCTTCCACAAGCGGGCGAAAGCGCCTCGCTGCAAAAGGCGGGTTTTCATAACCAAACTGCGGGCAAGTTCCGCGATCGACACCCTTGAGACGAACGCCGATGTAAGAGCCGTGAATATAATGCTCGAAAGGTCCGATCCACTCGATCTCGTAAATTTCGCCTTCCTTCACCTCAAGGAATTGCTCAAAGCCAACGACTGAATCGATGCAGACCACTTTCTGACCAACGTGGAATTGGTTCATGCTGAATCTCCTACGAGGATGGCTTCGGCTATAATGCCTCCAGCAGTTCTATGGCTATCTGACCAGACATCGTCATCGTCAAAAACGCAAAGCGCTATAGCAGCACATCGCTGGCGCTCTGCAAGGACGGCTGCTGCAATTCTCTCGTCGATGTGACGCTCAAGTTTAATTGCTGCAATATTTTCACCCATCACGCCGCTGCCCTATTCTCAATGCTTCGATACTCAACTGGCACGCCGTGCAGTCCTGCTCGATCGATGCCCATCTTCATTCCGGCGCTGATACCACGATCAGTGTAAACAACGCATTTCGTTGCCACTCGATACCAGGCAATACCGGCCTCAATCCCTAACGACCGCTCATCAGGCTGCATATCGTCCAGCACTTGCGTGTGCAGCAAATGGCTGGCAATCGGCGCTTCTCCTCGCCGAAGGCTGTCTAAAAGGCAAGCCCGTGCATAGGCAGTGTTGGCTTCCACGTCTCCGCTGTACGGCGTTTCGATGATGACGAGGTCGGAAGGTTGCTTCACAGGCGCAAGATTTATTACCCACGGAACGTCATGCCAGACGCCATCCTCATCTCTAGTGCTTAGTGCGATGCCGTTGGCGCCGAATGTAATGCGCGTAGTTGGTTCCGCTACGGTCCGCCCTTCAACAGCGGCACGCGCGGCTTTGTCTTCAGGTCCTTCTATCCATTCATCTCCCGGCCTGTTTACGCCGTATAGCTGGTGCAACTCCATATTCTCTCCTCGTGTTGTGGTGTTACGCCGCTTGGTGGGCGGCGTGGGTGGTGGTAGTTAAGCTGCTACCTGTACATTTTTGTTATCATTAGCCGCAAGCCAGACCTGAGCTCGCTTGGATTTGCCATTGGACAAGTTATAGATGTACGATGAAGAAATACCCAATGATCTAGCGACCAAAGAGGGGCGCTCGCCGTTTTTCAATCGGCGCATTGCGATGTCTATGAGGTCATCTTCGTATTTAGCGCTGGGATGAGACTCCCCAATGGGCACGTGAAGTGTATATGAAGTACCGTGGGCAATGGCATCAGCAACATTTTCCTTACGAGTGCCCCAATACATATGATCCGGGTTCACACATCCTAAGTGTCCATTACCGCAAGAATGGCAACACTCGTGCTTAGGCGTAGGTTTTTCTCCCTTAGCCGCAATTAATATTGCTACGTCAGCATTCATAGAAATGCCACCGATGTTAACTCGCCCTCGTCCGTCAGAGTTTTTGCCAAAAGGCCAAGTAATGCAATCTGGAACACATGACCGTTGCGCTGTCTCAAGTACGAATTTATTAGCTGCCCCATAATCGATGCCACCGGCTAGCGGGTCACCGTGCCTTCTAAGGCGGGCATAATGCTTTCGACAGTATCCTTGCCCGCTCACATCACCATCGCAGCCATCGATAGAGCACTTACTCACAGGTCGAGGCGGAGGAACATGCAGTGGGTCACCATATCGTTTAAGTCGATGGTAGTGGCCACTGCATAATCCTGACGTTCTGGCCTCTTTTTCGCATGAATCAACCACACAAATCATACCGCTCTCCTTAATGCGTGGTTATCATTAGCTGCATCGTACTTGGCTGCGCCTTTTACCATCTCTGGCGACATGGTGATGCGGGCCACTTCTCCGAATTTTTGTGAGTAAGTTATAACCTTCGCACTCCGACCCGACAGATAGCCTCCACTAGCAGCATAAGCATCTCTGCCTGATAAGGTTTCATGGCGCTCGATCTTCATGATAGGCGTTGAAACTAAGGCGTCTGAATGAAGATGGCCGCAGTGTCCGTAATTGAATTTGCATCGGCCAAACATTTCACGGAACATGCCTGCGAATACACGGTCTAAGTCTTTAACGCCTCTTTTGTGCCCATGATGAAGATACAGGCCGGTCGCGCCCCACTCAAAAGCCTGATAAAGTGATGGCGATGTATCCACGCGGCATCTAGGCTCGTCCTCATACATTACGGCCGTGAATTCTCTCAGTACAACGGAAACGCCTTCGTCGTGATTGCCGGTTGAAATGAACACTTCCACCCGTTTGTGAGACTGCAACAGCATGTTGATGCTGTGCCGCAGAATACGGATAGCAGCGCGCACCACCTTGAAATATCTCGAATCCGCGTCTAACACATGCCCGCTGGCAGGCGTTACCGCTTCCAGCGACGAATAATGCAGGAAATCACCCAGAACCGCTAGAACAGCCGTGTCGGCCTTTGGCGAACAATCCACCGCAGCAGCCATCCAGTCAATAACTAGCCGCTCGGCAATCTTGGTATCATAATCAGCGCCAGTCTCTTCGCGATGCGCCAACATCCCTGCGTGAACGTCAGTCAATATGAAGAGATTGCAGAGATCATCATTCGTCCGTCTGGGAGCTGGCATAATGTTGACGTGCGGAATCTGGTCCCTGTACCCGGCCACAATAGCAGCGATCGCTTCTGCTCGCGCCTTATCGTCCGCACGCTCCATGATATGCTGCGTTACGATGCGGCCTTCGCTGTTAACGAGCGTCGTCTTGCCTTTTACCGCCAGACCGGCAGTCGCCTTATAAACAGGGCCAGCCTCTTTCGTCTGGCGCATGTAGGTGCCGTTAGGCGTCTCGGTCAGGCTTTTGATTGCGTAACCGGGCAGCGTTTCCTTCGGACCCATCAAGCCGAGCTCAGCCGCGCGTTTGATACTGTCGTGAAACGCAGACTTTTTGACTCCGCAAGCAGCAGCGGCCTTCGTTATGGTGCCGTGCTGCTGATAAGCAGCAACACGGCGGGCTAGTTCTTGTTTTGAGAGGCGCGTGTTCGCCCGCTGTCTGTCATTGGACATACAGTCTCCTCGTGTTGGTTGGTTTGCGGGTTGGTAGCCCGCAATTTGTCATTGTGGTGGAAGTGAAAGGGGCGTCAAGTAAGATGGGTGAAATTTGGATTCGGGGGTGGAGCATGTCGAAGTCGACAATCGGAGTTTGCGCATTTTGCCAACAAGAGAAAAAGCTCTCCAGATCACACGCAATTCCTAATAGCTATTTTCGATCCACAAAGAATAATGGTCAGGCAGTAAAATATAAAACTGACAACTCTCCAAATAGCGTAACGCAAGCTAGCGGCGACTGCCCGATGCTCTGCGCTGAATGTGAGAGCCATTTCAATGTCAATTTTGATATACCATTGCAGCAAATTATTGAAAAATTAGACAGACAACGAAATATATGTGCTAACGACGCTCGTTCATTTTCTCGTGCAATGTTATCAGTTGCTTGGCGAGCCAGTAAAAGTGACGCTGAGTTTTATCAGAATTTCAAATTATCCCGTCATCACGAGGATCAAATCAAATCTCTTTTTTCGGATAATTCACACAAGTCATTAGCTCATTATGCCGTGAGAATAAGCCGATTATTTGATCATATTCACGGCAATGACGTCAATTTAGCAAAGATAATGCTTTCGCCACGCATCCTCCGAAACAATAATGGCGTAAACCTTACGTTTATGTTCGGAGGCTGCTTTATTGAAATACTGTCGCCACGTCCTCCGCGTCCGACAGCTGTTCGTGAGCACTACCTAAAGACTGGACTGGGGAAGAACAATATTAGAACGATAAGTGTTTATGCGGTGCCAGGGTACGGTGAAAACATATTGCGAATGCTTGAGAAGGATCGCGAAGATCATGTGACGCCATCCTTCCGTCGTTTTACCGCGCCCAACTGAATCGCTCACCCCCTCGCCCGCGTAGTCTTCTGCTCAAACACACGATCCATGCGCTCAGTAAGCCCATCGATGCGGTTTGCGACGCTTTCGATGGCGCGCATGATCTGCGAAGTCTGTTCCTGCATCCCGGCCTTTGTGGCGAAGGTTTCGGCCGCACGCAGCTTATAGTCTGACAGTTCCTGCCGTGTCAGCGCGGCAAGAGCTGTGGCTGCTTCTGCTTTAGCGGCCGTTTCGTTTCTCGCGGCGTTGATCTTGCTGTCGACGTACTTCCAAAGGCCAAACAGAAAGCCGAACAGCATCACGATGAAGCCGACAACGCCCATGATTTCAGGTCCGGTCATGCTTCGTTTCTCTTTAGATTAAACATAGTTAATATGCCCCTTTGTGTTCGCTTAAGGTCTTTGCTGATATGATTGCTGCATGAGACAGGTATCGAACAGTTTGATTGGCGAAATCTTCAGTGCGGTTCTACGGGTTTTATGCATCGCGGTGCCCGTGATTGTTGCACTGGCAGCTATAGTCCTGATCGTGAAATACGAAGAACGAGGGGCGTTCATGCCGAAAGAGCAAACCCCGGGAGTGACTGAGCCTTTGGGCAACTAACCTCACGGGCGTACCCCGCACAGCTTTTCGATTTTCTCGTTCTCGGCCAGGATCTGGCGCTTGGTTTCCGACGTGTCGTCGTGGCTGGCGTAGATCACCCTCGCCACGTCGCAGTAATTACCGCTTGTCGCGCATCCACTTAGCAAGCCGAGCGTCAACAGCACTATCATCAAGACGGCTGACTTCATTTTCTATCTTCCGTGCTTTGGTTGCGGATTGCGCGTCGCGCGCGGTCTGAGCCGTTTTGCTGTCAGACCGGCCTTTGAGGTACGCGCTGACAAGGACGGCCAGCGCCGCAGCGATTGCCACGGCGTAGCCTGTAAGTTTGGAGCGAAGTGCTAGGAGTAACGTCATGCTTGCTCTCCTGTAAGAAGCAAGGATTTCGAACCGTCGCGTTCGCGGCGCATCAAATACCCGTCGCGTGTTTCGGTAATTCCTTGCGCCAGAGTTAGCCTCGCATGGGTCCAACGCTGTACCTTCCCGTCAATTGCGACTTCTGCAGTCTGCGCATCAGCATCGTAATCAATCACGATCTTCACGCCGCGACCCTCTTCAATTCGAGCCTGCCCGTATGCCACAGCCAGAAACCGCCACCGATGGCGACAAGCACAAGTGCGACAGTTAGAAATGCCCATGGGTTCGAAACGGCACCGATAAGGCCGGTCACGAACGTTCCGCCACCAGCTGCGACGATGGTCTGCACCGTCTTATCCTTGAGCAAAGGCACGTCGTCAGGCTTGGCGTCATCAGGAGCAGCGGCTTTCATTTCGCGCGCCGCAATCAGACTATCTAGGAAGTTGCGGTAATATCCGGCGATCAGCGTGGCCTTGTCGGTGCCGTTGACGATAGCTCGCGCACCTTCAGGATCTGCTTTGCCTTTCCCGAAAAATTCACTCAGCTTGCGCCCCGTGAACTTGCCTAGCGCCATGCCTTCAAAGAGGATGCGGATTGCCGTGGTAAGATCTAGTGCCTTCTCAGGTGCATCGGCAATGCCGAACTTCTTGTAATTGTCCTCGCCAGTGATCTGAGGAAGGCCTCGTCCGCGATATGTCCAGCCGTCGTTGACACTGTCGTTGCCCATGCGACCGCCGTAGACCTTATTGGCAAGTGCCTGTGGGCTCTTAACGTAAGGTTGGGCCGCTGCGATTGACGAAAAGCGCTTTGGCCAAGTCTTCCGAATTTGTGCAGCACTGGTGTAATTTAGATTCTCAACAACCGGCTGCATCTTGCCGCCTGTCTCATGAAAGACCGTTGCAAGGATGTACGCGATCTGCTCGTCGGGTAGATTACGGCGCTCGGCCTCGGCCACGATAGCAGAGGTGCCATCAACCTGAGCCTGGCTCAAACGGCCGCCAAAAGGCGCGCGCCTCGCATACGCGAAGAACGTTGTTTTGTTCATTTGATTGTCCTTGGAATTGTGCCGATCCAGCACGGACTTTCTTGAGGATTTTATTGGATGTGGGTTGCCGATCTAAAAGACAGGGCGCATTACCTCTCGATCTTCCCCAAGATTGAGGTAACTAAACAATGCTTATTAGATGGTCCGGATTCGGGATGATTTCGGTTTTTGTGCTGATTGCTGGTATGCTGGGTGCGACTTTTCTGTTGCGCCCACTTCTTATGCAAAGCATGGCGCTTCATCCTGCGGCTTATGTCGCCAACGGCATAGGTTTAATCGCTGGCGCCGCTGTGAATCTATTAGTCGCAGCTGTTTTCAAAAAGATTTCCGATGAACCACATCACAGCTTTATGGGCATTAGCATGCTGGGTTGGTCGCTGATTGGCGGTATCGCGGGCGTTGCTCTCGCGATATACGGATGGACAATGTAGTCCTGCCGCGTTGTGCGTCGGGCCATTGCCTTTTCCTAAGGCTGTGAGAATATTTACGTGCGCGCCGTCCCGAAGCCTCAACCCCGGTGCGCGGCCCCGGTTCAGCCCCCGCTGGCCGGGGTTTTCTTTGTCAACTGCCCCTGAACTTTTGCTTGTCGTTGGAGTTTAGGCGGTAGATGGATTAGCGGTCTCTGTAATCCGGACAAGGGTGATGCCAGCATTGATTGTAATTCAATGACCGGTCTGGCAAAATTACGTCACCCCAATAGGATTAGGATTCCGTTGAAGAGATACGTTTCGTTTTACACAAATAAGCTGCGCAACACTTTGACGTGTTCGCCCTCGACTATTGCCCTCGTCGGTAATAGCGAAACAGCAGCGGGCAAAGCGTCTGAGATTGATGCTCATGACTTTGTTGTACGCATTAACCGAGCCATGCATTACGGACGAACGGGTGTTAAGACCGATGCCCTAGCGATTATAAACTGGAGCAGTCCGGGATGCTGGATGAGTAACGGAGAAACACCCATCAATCCAGATGCGCTGGCGTCAGCAAAGACGATCTGGTTGCCAATGCCACCGGAAGAAATGGAATCCGTCAGAAATGATCAACCTGGGGACTTCCCTTGGCCAGGATATGTAGATTTCACTGCAGATGTAATTGATAAACTCGTAAATGGGCGCCCGTTTGTGAGATTTCCGCCTATGATTTGGCGCGACTTGACCGAAGGCTTACGACGACTAGGGGCCGAACATACAAAAGCTGCAAGCACAGGTGCGTTGATACTCGCTTACCTCGTGCGGGCATATCCTAAGTCCTCAATCAGTCTTTACGGATTTTCTTATGAAGGCTGGCCTGGTCACCCTTGGGAACAAGAAAAAAAATGGGCATCGTCTTGTTCCAATGTAATTTCCAGATAAACTTCAAAGATGTGGGCAACTGAACAGGGCGAACGTCTTAAACTTAACCTAGAGTTCAGAGTAGACTCGCAACAACGCATTCGCAGCAGCCCTTCTATCCAGTATATATTCATCTGAACTTATTATTAAGGTAAGCTAGCACTCGCCAAACGAGAGACGCTACTCTTCTTAGAGCAGAATATAGCCTCGGAAATCGATGTGCCCGAACTGAAATTGCGTTAACTAATCTTATAATCTTTCGATTTTCATAAGCGTGCAAACGCGCTAACAGATCACCAGATTCGCCTTGAGTTCTGCAAAGACGTTGTAGCTGAAGCGTTTCAAATCGAGATAATCCCGCACTGGTCTGGTACAGCCTTATCTCCCCTGGCCAATCCGAATATGTTCTAGCCATAGAATTCTTGCGCACACGGTAGAGACAAGTAACTTTTGGAATAATAGCAATGCGCAATCCGTTTGCTATAACATTGAGAAAAAAAGCCCAATCTTCGTATTTTGCTTTTGAGTTTGCGTTCCACCCGCCCATTCCCCGTGCGAAAGAAACTCTATAGCCCGAATTTGCATGACCTAGATCGTTTTTAGTCTGAGACGTAACGAAACCGTCGCCGATTGGACGATAGACGTATCGCCCCTTAGAGACCTGTTTGTTATAGTCAGTACCAGCATCGAAAGCTTCTAAATATGGAACTGCAGCTGCGGCTGACGGATCTCTTTCAAAGGCTTCAACAATAGTCTTCACCCAATCATTTAGAGGTACGTCATCAGAGTCAGCGTTCAATATTAAGTCTGTCTCACAAGCTGATAACGCTGTATTGCGAGCACCAGCCAGACCGCAATTGTACGCATGATCAATGATCCTGAAAGGTACTTTGAGGACTCGCTTGGTGACAGCCTCCATATCTTGGCGGCTCTTGTAGTTTGAAGCATCATTTACAATTATTACTTCAGACGGCCGAACTGATTGTTGGTTTATTGCCTTTAATAGGTCTTCAAACTCACTTATGTCCGTATTGTAAAACGGTATCATGATGGAAGCGGTTAAGCTGGCCAAGTCACTTTGATGACCATTAGCATATCTTATTTGGGCTGCATCAGCATTTGATCTTCTTAGATCAGCAGTTAGATCATCAATAATACTCGATTTTTTTGCGTTATTCAGGTCAACAAATTCTCGAATTTTATAACGGAGGGAGTCCGCATTGAGATCAACGAGGCAGTCCCGCCAGGCGTCGACTTTGAACATTTCAGGTATGCCACCGGCGTTTCCAGCAAGAAGCAGGCCCCCATTCGCCACGACATCGTAAACAGCTAGCGGGAAGTTATCTCCACGGTAAGGCTCAACAAATAGACTGTCACCTCTATTTTCTCTTATGTATCCAACCAGCTTGTTGAAATCGAAATCGGTGTGAATAGATACCTTAAAAGCCTTTCGAATTTCTGGCTCATTGTGGAAACCGCCTCTTGGTCCGCGACCAATCAAGACGACTTCTTCAATGCCTTTAGATTTTAGCTCTGTACAGAATGCTGAATCAAAGGACGAGCAAAATAAATCGAAACCTTTCATTGGTATCAACTTGCCAATAAAAACGATCCGCTTAACATTTGAATAATTCGCGTTGAAAACGTCAATGTTCGGATAGCGATAAGGGCACATCATAACCTTATCATTCGCGATATTAATGCCAGATTGTGCGTAAAAATTTCGCAGAAATACAGATGGAAATACTACAACATCCGATAGTTCAATCGAGATTTTCTCTTTTATCGCGAACATCTGAGAATCTTGGCCAAACCAATAATTACTAGCATTCTCGAGATAATGCTGATTACCGTGGCAATGCACCACTGTTGTTATTGAATCTGGTAAGATGCCGGCGTGTTTCGCCTGGGCAATCCGCATACCTATTCCGAGATACTCTTGAAAATGAATCTCTCTGAGATCGGGAAAAATGAAAAGAAACTGAAGCAGGGACTCGAGCAATAAGTCAGATGCACCAACATCGTCTATCTTAGAAGGATCGACTAAATCTGCAGCACTGAATACTGCGTCACCCTTTGCTATATTCTTCTTATCGAAGTCGAACGCCGCGAAAACTGCAGACCCAGGAGTTGACCGGTGCCAATCAGCTACGAAGGTTCCAATGCCTCCACTTGGCACTAAACCCGGGTACTCTGTTGTCAACATTAATGATGATACGTTCTGGTCTTGAATTCCGTACCGTGCTGCAATTTCTTTATATGCCACTGAATCAAATGAGCACTCCGCTAAAAGCGTGCTGGCCTTATCATCATGAACATTCGCGCGAATATTCGACATACTCTCAACGCAGAATCCAGATGCTAGCAGCAAGTTACGAAGCTCGGCATTAGTCCATTCGCGAACATGCGCGGGGTTTGCAGGCTTCGCGGATAATGATTGATACCCTAGCCGTGATCTATCAGGGGTTGATATGAAAGCCCTATTTTGTGTGTTACTTTCTAATATCAACCGAACAAATGCCAGTAACGGACGAGGGTCTGGCAAATGCTCTATTACGTCCGCACAAACAACCACGGTCGGAATACCATCTCGGAACCGTTTCGCCAGATCAATCACCTCATTCCACGAAGTCAAGTCGCATTCGATGTGGTTCGCAGCTGGATAATTTTCGATAGCAGCTGTAAGAGAACCAGCGAAATCAACGGCAAAGACTTCCAGGTCTAGCTCTGAAAAAAGACTCTTGAGTTTTAAGGCACTCCCACAACCAATATCAACGATACGTTTTGCAGTGGATTTATCTGAATACTTCTTGGCCGAATGATATGTATCGGGCTGCCAGACAATGTCTGAAGTTAAACCATCATTGAAAATGTCATTGATTAGACGAGCATTGGCATTTACACCAAAATTCCATTGTTTGCTTGCTGTATAAGCGTGAGAAACATTGAGATTATCGTATGGGCGAATCTCTAAATTGGCAGCGTCTGGCATTTCAAAATTGTGGTTTGTCACAGCTGTATCCTATAAGCTATTCAATGTGATGGTGATGCCCTCACGCAATCCGATGATTGGACGCCAGTTTAGTTCATTTCTGATTAGTGATATATCCAGAACGCTTTTCTTAACATCGAAACTTCGTTCTGGAAGAGTTTTTTTATTTAGACGACTTCTCGTCGCATCTTCTACTAGTGATATTATTTCGCTGACACTTCTGCCTTCTCCACTCCCAATGTTGAAAATCTTGTGCTCCCCAGCATAAGGTATAGCAGCCGACATCGCCTTCACCGCGTCAGAAACAAAGATATAATCTCTCTGAGTGCCTCCATCTCCATAAACGTCGAGCGTGGCCCCAGATTTAATTGCGTTAACTACCGCCGCGATTAGCCCAACTCCTTTTTCAGTCGATTGAAACGGGCCATAGGGATTAGAAAGACGAAGAATAGTGTAATCAAGGTTTTTCGCAGTAGCAAAAACACGAAAGTAATTTTCTAGCAGAAGTTTGTGAGCGCCATAAGCACTCATGGGGATAGTAGGATCATTTTCTCTCGAAGCTACAACTCCGTTATTTCCATAAACGGTTCCACCGGAACTTAGAAAAAGAACTTTTTTAATAGAAGAACCGGCGCAAGCCTCAAGAAAAGACAATGTCGGCAAGACTGTGCGTTTGATATCTCCGGTTATATCCGAGTTAACATTTGGAGGATTTGTTCCGTGTATGAGATGAAAGATGTAATCTTGTCCCATGACTACATGTTGTACGATTCTTGCATCGGAAAAGTCACCACTGATGTACCGGATTCTGTTATCCGCGTGCTTAGGCTCCGATCTGCCGAACACACTCACCTCGTACCCATCCCGTAAGAGTTGTGAACACAGATGGGTCCCGATAAATCCAGCCCCTCCCAACACCAAAACACGTGCGTTTGACAAGATATCAATCTCCTGCTTCTACTAAAATTCCGTAGAATATAGGAACAACACTGTCAAACCATAGTGAAAATCTCTGTCAATTCAGTAGATTGAGCAAAGGGTTGATACAACGGCTTTCACGCTAGGCAGCCAGCAACTCAGCCGCTCTTTCTTCACCGAATAGCTGTGTCGCCAACTGTTCAAGCAGCGGCCAAAGCTCGTGATCTGATCGGAAGGTCTGTGCTGCGCGGAAGATATTTCGCGAACGTGGATCTTGCGCCTCCATCGCCGCTTCAATCTGGGCAGCTTCAGTTGCTGTGGTGCGCTCCCATAGGGTGACAGCTGGCAGGATTGTGACAGGCTCGGTGTGCGGCGGCGTGTACTCGACAATAAGCCCATCAACGTAACGTCTGTAAGACTGATTGTCGTAAAGATCTCGCCATATGTCCTCTGCAATCTCAATCGCATTGGCTGGAATGATGCTTGCTGGATCATCGTAAGCAGCGCTGTGATATGTTGCGGACAGTATGCCGTCGCTGTTGAAGACAACGTAGATTTTGTTTTCCAGAGCACCTTCGGCGCTTTCAACATTCTCCGTCGATTGTTCATCCATGATCAATATCCTATTGCAAGCCAGTCAAGCCTTCGAGCTTGACTGGCGTCTAACGCGCCCGTGGTTGGGTTTCTGAACCTCACCGCAAAACCACCTGTTGCAGGCCACACAGCTGACCGAACATATGACAAGATGGTCGTGATGTTGTAATCGCCATTCCAAGCAACAACTTTAAAGTTGTTTAAGTCAGTGTATGAGGTTGGAAGGCTTATAGATAAAACGCCAGCACTGTCCGTTGTTCCCGCTATGGTACCCATCTGCAATATCCAATTGTTGGGTAAGCGAAGCCAAGAACCACCATTAGCAAATCCCGATGCGGCACCCATTGTTGCAAACATGGCTGCACCCGTCGAACCGGCTAGCATGGAACGTGCAAGAGCGGTAAAAGGCGTTAGTCCAGCCGCAGCAGCACCTGTCAGATAGGGTAACTGATTTGCACTAGGCGTCCCGCTCAAATTTAGCAGTGCGATTGCAGCCGCGCCAAGGTCGCTCAACGCAAGATCGCCATTGGCATCAGTGCGCAGAAACTTGTTTGCTACGAGCGCCAATGTTTTAAGCGCGCCGTTCGCGTCCGTCTGTAGAATTTGACGTGCAGCTAGGGCTAGAGTTGTCAGATTTCCAGCGCCGTCGGTCTGCAAAATCTGACGGTTGCCTAGATCAATCGCAGCAAGCTTGCCAAGGCTTCCTTTGGGATCCTTCACGCCAAAACTTGAGGTCGGCTCCAGCACATACCCACCAGTCGAGTTACCGACTGGAACCTTACCTTCCTCAACGCCGATCTCAGCGAGGCTGGATAGGACACCGTTACCCAGTAGCTCGATGAGCGTTGTGGTTTGGGCGGTTACACGCGCACCATCTGGCAAGTAGCGTGCTCGATAAGGCGCATTGGTTAGGGACGTGCCAGTCCATGGTGCGGTCAATGTCAGCGACGTATTGCTATTCACACTGGCGATAACAGCCGTCAGGTTCTGGATTTGAAGCGTGTCGCCGGCTTTGAATGCGGCAGCCTGAAACATAGTGCCTGTGCCGGTAACAGTCGTAGACCCGTTGGCGAGCGTAATCGTTCCCGACACATAATCAGGTAAAACGGCCATAGATTTGCCTCCCCATGCAAAAGCACGGTCTGGTTAGTCAGATTGTTTGATTGAGACGTTCAGCGTTTCCAGACGAGCGATTTCAGATTTCCTGAACCGCTCAAATTCGTTCCGCTCTGGTTGTTGGTCTTTCTGACCTGATAGGTATTGTTTCCACGAACAGCACTGCTATCAATAGCCGCCGTGTTGATGGATACAGCTGTACTCTGACCAGTGGTGAGACCATAGCTGAACTGTCGAATGACAGCCCCTGTAGTGGTATTGATCAACCAGATCGTGGTTGTTGACTGTGTCGAACCACCGATAATGCTCAACGATGCATTGATGAACCAATCCAGCAAAATCGTGTTGCCTTGCGGACTGTTGATCACGAATGAGCTCAAGGTAACATCATTGGCTGAAGTGTTAATATTATACGATGTGTCAGTCGTCGCCGTCACAGCGTTGAAGTCTAGATTGCTTGTTCCCACAATCAGATTGTTGATCACAGCATTCTGAATTTGCGCCCACTCTATCGAGACATTAACGATCTTCGCCCAGTCCATGACGAAGCCTTCGCCATACATGACGTTGTTCTGAATGACGAAGGGGTGAAAAAACTCCGTGCCGTTCGTGAAAACAATCTGTGCAGCCATCAGCGCTATGCGAGCTTGTGTACTGTTGACGTCCAGAAAAAGCCCCGCGCTCTTCCAGTCGCCAACTGTCCCGCCCTCAACCTGCATACCGATACGAGAGTTCCAACCAGACGGCGCAACCGAGCTTGCCATTCTGAACGTCGCATTTGCGCTGACATTGTTCACAACAGTCGTCAAACTGGTGATTGCCGTTGCCTGAGCTTCGACCTCATCTTCAACGCCGTCAACTCTGGCCTGAAGAAGTTGAACGATGCTAGCGCCGGTATTATCCCAGAGCTGCGCATTGATCCGGATCAGTTGCTGCCCTATCGCGCTGTTTGGACCAGTTGCGACAAGGATGTCTTCTTGCCAGCTCGCCTGCGCATTGCTGAATGTGCTGGTGAGCTGACGGCTTAGGCGCTGGATATCTGAATAATTTGCATTGTGGTTGTCAGATGTCGTTGTTGCGAGTTCCTCAGCCTGACGGATGATTTCGCGCATCTGAGGACCAATCCAGCCCAGATAACCTTTCAGATCATCGTCAAGCCCCTCGTAATCAATTGGGTTCTGATCACCTTGAGCGTTGAGGGTGTGAACTTTGACAGATGCAGACCAAGCTACCGGCCTTGTCCCTGAAGCCACCCTCAGCCTTGTTCTGACCCACCAATCAGTAAGGCTCGTCAGACCGTTGACAATCTGAAAGACAGTTACGTCTTTCGTGACGAACGAGGAAAATACCTGTGACGGGTCATTGTCAGGCCAATATTGGATATCAACGCCTTCAACAGTGATGTCGTCAATCGCATCCCAGAACAGGCGAATGCCGGGATGTTCCTCTCCATTATCCCCTACAACCAGGTTAGGAATAGCAGCGAAGTTTTGCACCTCAGCAAGGTAATCCGGATTTCCATTCGGTGTCGGAACGGGCGGGTTTGTTGCATATGCCGTTGGATCAAAGATACCGTCGCCAACCTCCTGCCACGAAATGGAAACATCGCGAACGCTGTCGCTGCCCATTGCGCCAAGCGATTTAGAGTGAACCTGAAACTTGATCGTGCGGTTATAGCGGGCTGAAACCCACTGAACCCACTGGCCGACCTGCAGCCCGAGGAACTTTGGATGAACGGTGAAGTTGCCGTTCGCCTGATACCGTGAGGCACGGATAGCAATATCTGCCAGACGGTCGCCTACACGCGGATCAGTGACGGCGGTGTAATCCACCTTGGAAGCCAGCCGCTCGCGATCCTGAGCCAATGCAGCAGCATCAACACGTGTGGTGAGAGACGTGGTTTCATAGAACAAGTCTGGGCTGACATACGAAGCCGCAACAGTGTTTACGAGCTCAGTGCGAGTGCGCGTCAATGACAGCTGGAAAGACTTTTCCCATGCGATGTCATTATCAGTGATTGTCGCAACCACTGCTTGATTAGCGCCTACGATTGGATATTCACCTGTAACGCCTTCAATCCAAGAGCCTGCACAAGCCTCGCGCAATGGCGTCATGTTGGTTTCGTGCGTAACCCCGTCACCAGATGAAGCAATCAATGCCGCTGCATAACGCTTGCTACCGTCGGGCATGACTTCATCGCAGATATTCATCGCGGTGAACCATTCAGACAAAGGCAAACGGCTCTGCGCAACGCCTCGGCCAACGATCTTTTCCGTGCCGTTGTAGATGCCTAGTTCAAGATTATACATCATGACAGCGGGATTATCGGAGAACGCCCAAGTATCCTGATTGTTTCTGCGCTGAGTTCCGGACCCGCCGACACTCGTGTCAAAGCGCGGATCATACAATGGAGCGCCACGAACCTCGAACATAAGGCTCGGCGGCGAAGTCAGATTGTCTGCCTCCATGCGTGACGTGACCACCACGTAGCAAATACCGGCTCCACGATGATCTGAGGTCCAGCGGCCGGGCGGATTGGCATCGGCAATTAGATTATAATCAGCGGCCTGATCCATCTTCCCCTGATAGAAACGAACCCAGACTTCGCCGCCTTCGTGGACGCCGAGCACTTTCCTGCCATATGCAATGTCGTCAGTGGTTAAGCTCTTCCACTCGCCATCCATCTGCACGCGCAAAAGCTCGGTGCATCGAAAGTCAGAAAGCTTGAACACGTCCTGCACCATCCGGTTGCCTTTACCGAACGCGTTGCGATAGACGTGATGCCCCATCGTGCCAAAGACGCCGAGACCAACCTCACGGACCAGATTTTCGCCGTACTTAGTTTCTGTGGCAGAGGCCGAGGACTTAGGCGTCTGCTGAAAGATTGACGTGAGCGCGTATTTTGCAGCGACCAGAAGGCCGCCAAGCACAATGTTTGCAAGAACGGTACCGCCGAACAGCCACGAGCCAAGGCCTACTAGCCCCGTTACAATAGAAACAGGGTCAGCCGCCGCAGGTGTTGCCAACAGCGCGAATAAAATCGCCAGAATGTAAAACATCAGGAAACCTTGAAGGCCCTCTCGGCCATTGTGCGTGGCAGGAAGCGCAAACCGTCCTCGCCTTTCACCGCGAAGCCGTATTCACAGAAGTAGCCAACAGTTTTCTCAAAAATGCCGACGTCACCGCGCTGTGCCATCGCAACAGGCGTTTCCTCGAAACGATCAGCCAGGACGGCACTTAAGCTGGCAAAGCCTCGCTGCTTTATTAGGCGATAAGCACCTGCACGGCTTTTATATTTGCCGCGTACATCAGAAGCAGGATCAGTGCCTGTAACCGCTTCAATTGCGTCGGATGTGGTGAGAAGACAATCGGACTTTCCCCAGACCAGGGGCGTGTTTATGTGCGCCTCCGTGACAGCCACGAGGCGTTTTTCCCATTCCGGATGTCGCATGGCGATCCTTACGGTGCTGTGATGTGGAAATTCTCTCGCTTCACCACTGAGGCGTATTCAAAGAACTTGTCGCCCGGTGAGATAAGCTGCTGATCCTCGTGAGACGCGGTTCGATAGCCGTCGCGGTGATTTTCCAGCGCAGACGTTTCCACGTTGGCTTTGAGAACCATTTCGCCGCCATCAATTTCATGATCGATGGTGTCTATAAAACCTCGATACATCGGCTCAACGTGCAGCAGCTCGCGTGTGTCGGGGTCGAAATAAGCGTCCGACAGAATGACAGTGCGACCTTTGTAATCGACGCTTTCAATCTGTGCGAGCTTATCAGGCGTCACGCCGTAATCCGCCGCTGTAGGCATGGTGATTGTGATCGGCAGAGCTTCAGCGCCCATCTGATAAGGCGGCTCTTCAATCGCAATCAGCTGGTTTGGAATGTACGTGTTGCCATTCCAAGTGAATTCGGAAGAGCCGTTCCACATATACCAAAAGCCGGTACCGAACTGGAATTCTCCGAGGGAGCGCACAACAATGCGCCCCTCTTCTAGCAATTGCTGTAGGCGGGTTGGGAAAGCCATTATTTAGGCACCTCGATCAGCTGGAAAGATGCAGTCGGGCGCGGACCTTTCGACATCTGAAAGCTGTCTTTCACTAGTCGGGTATTCATCTCAGGCTGTTTGAAACGAGCCGTTGCGCCGGTTGCAATATAAGAAGCAATCGGCTGATCCACCTTAACTGTGATTGTCGTGCTTACGGCCGTAGCACCACCGCCGTAGGCGACCTGCAAGAACTGGCGATAGTCGCCACTCTTGAGTGAGAACATATCGCCGTCCATCAACTGTAAACCGGGAACAACGCCGGTCAGCTGCACTGTGTAGCCACCAGTCACCGTCCCACGTGACGCCGTTCCAGTAATGTGTGTGTTGTTCGGATCACCCCAATACGCACGCGGAATACAGATGTGCTTTGGTCGGTAAACAATCGTTTCCATGCCGCCCTTGGCAGCAGCAATGAACGCCTGAAGCTGGACAGCCTCGCTGGCCTTCATCGGCAAAGTTTCCATGTCCACAGTGCGATATGGATCAACGAATTCAACCGTCGACAGCACCCGACCGCCAAACTTCGTCTGACTGGTCGGATTATTAAGCATAGGGTAAGACGGCACAAAGCGGACGGTTGAGAGAAGATCGATCATCGCACTAACCCCCGCCTCGATGCCTGTTTGCTGTCCCGCGCAAAGCGCAACGGGCCTGACTTGTCGTATGCTTTGACAGTGCGCGAACTTGTGCTTTGAGACACATTCTCAACATACGAATGGAAGTTGCCGTCATTCTCGAACCGGGTCACAACATCCACACGCATTGGGCCGGCGGCTCCCGCTCTTTGTGGAGCACTGAGTGTCGGCATTGAGGGGGCTTTCAATGAAGCGATGCCGCCACTAGCTAGTGACAGCGCGCGGCCTCGGTTGATCGCCTCAAGAATAGCTCGGTTCTGCTTGGTCGCTTTGGCATTAACGACGAACTCACCGTCAGAGAGGCGCGCTGGAATGCTGTCGGTGCGCGGGCCACCAGGGCCACGGATCAAGCCGCCCGTCGCCGCTTTAACGACACCGCCGTCTTTCTTGCCGACAATCCCAGAAACCAACCCACCAAAGATGCTACCTGATTGACCAAAAATGCCGTCAAAGAGGGATTGAGACACAATCTCGAGAAGCTTATCGAGAACTTTCCCCAAAGCATCTGCAAATGTCTCAGCTGCCGATTTTCCCGCTATCAAGTCACTGACAACACCGCCAATCGCATCCCTCTCAGTATCACGCCACTCCTGCGCAGTTTGCTGTATTCTGCCATTTGCCTCATTGAACTTATTGGCTTCGGCGGTTGCGAGAGCCCACTGTTGGGCAGTTTGCGCAATCTGCGAACGGAGTTCAGGAGTGATGGCAATGCCAGCCTTTTGAGCCGCATTGAGTAACTCTTGTTCGGTGCGTGCTTTCTCTGCTGCAAAACCGTAATCGTCGATCAACGGGTTAATCTGGCGAAGTGCCTCTGTTTCAGCGACAAGTGCAGCTGTGCGGTCGTTAGCGTCCTGAACCGTCGTGTCGAATTTTTCAGCCGGTGTTTTTTTCTCTTTCTTCGGCTTCTTGCCTTCGGCAGTTCGACTTTCCTGTGCAGCAAGATTGGCTTTCGCGATGCGGTTAATCGCATCCTCTTCGAGAGCTATGCCGTCTCTAGTGGCTGCGTCGCGAACTTTCTTGCGCTCCATTTCGAGCGCGTGTTCCTTTTTGCTGAGCGCCGCCAACCTCAACTGATCGCGTTCATACTCATTCGCAGCTTGGCGCTGCATGATGTATGGATCTTTCGCTGAACGGGTTGAACGATCTTCGATGACCGTACGCGCGCCAGTTACCGCGGCCAGGTCGGCTGCAGCGCCACGAGCGGCAGTTGACACCATTGCAAGCCGATCGAGGATCGGGCCAATTGCGTCCGCAACTTCCTGAAAGTTGTAGTCAGCGTTCGCCATAGCGAACAACGATTGCTTGGCATCTTCGGCAGATACCGTTCCTTCATTTACCCCATCACGAAGGCGAGCCAGCTCGGAGTATTGCTGCTCAGTAATAAGGCTCATTGACGACACTTGAGCAAACGAGGCCAGCATGTTCACTGCAGCTTCTCGGGCATCATCAAGCGCAACAACCGAAGCCTCAACTTCTTTGCTCAGCGAGTTCTGGGTATACGCGTCGTTCTGTCGGCCAGCCTGTTCAACGGCATTCCCCGATGATTTGGCAGCCTCCTCAACCTTCTTTAGTCGCTCGGCAAAGAGTGTTGCTCCTTGGCTCGATTCACCGACAGTTGAATTGTAGAGAATAAGCGACGAAACAACCGCGCCACCGATGACCATGCCTACAGGGCCGGCAGCGGCACCAAGGCCACCGAAGGCTGTAGCCAGACCGCCCATTGTGCTTGCTGCAGCCAGAGCTTGCCTAAACTGGCCAAGAGCCACGCCAGCGGTTCCGAGCGTCCGGATCATGCCAAGGAGCGACCTACCAACCAAGGCACCCGCAATCACGGCGGCAACCTGCAAAGCGCCGTCAGCAACCTTGTCAAAGTTGTCGGCAATCATCACGAGCGCTTCGGAAATCTTCGCAGATACGCCAGCTGCGCTGTCAGCATTGCCCACGTACTGGAGCAAGGCATTGTTTAGAAGTGTAAAGCCGTCGCCGATCGTGGCGGGCATGTCCGCAGCTTCCTGGCGCAGCGTTTCCATCTGGCTCGATAGGCCGCGAACAATGTCGTTGCCCGTGATCTTGCCCTGTGAACCAAGCTTGCGCAGACCGCCCACTGTCGTATCAAGACCAGCTGCCAGCGCTTCCGCGACACGACCGCCTGATTCAATGACTGTATTGAGGTTGTCACCCTGCAATTTGCCGGTAGCCATAGCTTTCGCGAGCGCATCAATAACTCGTGCAGCGCGATCTCCCTTGGCTCCTGACACAACGAGAGCGTTGTTCAATGCCTCGGTATAGTTCAGCGATTCATCAGTATTGTAACCGAGCTCACGAAGAGCCGTGGCATTAGAAAGATAGCTTTCAGCAGTCTGTGAAAGATCGGAATACGTACGGCGCGCCATCTCGCCAAGACGGCCCATCACCTCCGTGCCCTTATCGATCGAACCTGCGGCAAGGTTGACGCGGGACGTCATATCCGTCCACGTATCAGTCATCTTGCGAAGCTGATCGACACCTAGAGCGGCGCCAATCCCGGCAAGCGGTGCAGTAAGGCCACTAAACGAGCGCGTGAAAATGCTATCCAGATTCTTGTTCATCTGGCGGGCGCGTCGTTCAATCGCATTAAATTGGCGATTGGAAACATCGTTGGCGCGGGCCAGGCTTTTTTCAAATGACTTGAAGTCAGCAGAAAGCTGAACAACCAGACTTTCGAGGTCGGTTCTTGCCATACTCAACGATGTCCTGATAAGAAAAAAGCTCGCAGTCACGCGAGCTTGGGGATGTGGATGAAAGTATTGGTCGGCGCGGCCTGCATCGCGGTTATCGCGTTCGTCGGGTACTATTTTTGGAATGAGTACCGGACAGCAGAAATGCTGAAGAGGCAGGCGTTTGCCACCGATTGCGGGAAAATTACGAGCAACAGTCCGACGTTCGACGAGGCTTACACCAAAGCGATCCCACAGGCAGAACACGTAAATCGTCTAAGGAAATGTCTCGATTTCTACGAGAGTGGGAAGATGCCGTAATAAGCTGGCATCACCCAGCCTTAATCCAATCCCACAGATCGTCTTTCTCGGACTCTGACAGCTTACCGGGCTCGTCTGGCGTATTCGCTTTGATGTAACCATCAAGCGCAGCCATGTATTGCCACATCGACATTTTCCCAACGTCTTGCGGCGTAAACCCTAGAACTGCACCGTTTCCGTAGATTGCGGCAAATCTGATCTTTCCATTGGGGAGGCTGTCGAGTTGTTCCCCTCCTGACTTGCCGCCCCCGGCTCCCCCACTGGCTCGTCAGGCGCTCCCTGAAGGGCGGTTTGCAAAATAGCTATCGCAAATAAGAGATTCTCAGCCAAATCAGACACACGCTCTTTGACGTATCTCTGAACCAGCTTTGTGGCTTCAGGCGGCTTCAAACCGCCGCCGATGAGCCCCTGCCTGATAACATCAGCAATCTCACCAGACCGGCATTGCTTGTTGTGAAGCCGCTCAAGAATAACCCAGGGGCCCGCATCGCAGGCCTCCTGAAGTGCTTCGAGTTCGCTCCACCCAAGGCGGAAGGTGTAATCATCATCCGCCCAGGTTAGCTCGAGAGACGCGTCACGGCTCATTATGGTGTAGCCGGGGTAGAGGTACGAACCATAACACCGTCAGACTGCAAGCTGACATTCAGCGTCGCGCGCTGGCCGTTGGTTGCGCCCGCCTCAATACTTTCAACATGCATGAAGCCGGTCCAAGTAATAGTTTTTGCAGGAAATTCCCACTCTACCTTAACTGGAATGGATTCTAGGCTGTCGACTGCATCTAGCCAAACATCGACGCTTTCAGCGGCCAGTACGCCTTCACCACTGATACTCATCGAAAGGCTGGTTGCATCGCGCCCAACCCAATCGACCTTATCAGGATCGGTACAGTCAGGAACATTGACCTCTTCGAGGCCCTTGTTGATTGTAATAGACCGTTGCGTGAAGCCGCATGGGTTTTCGTAGACAATTGGGTCGGCATCGTTGCCGATAAGGACGCGGAATTTGCCGCCCTTGATAGTCGTTGCTTGAGCCAATGCGGCCTCCAACAAAAAAGGCCGCCTATGGCGACCTTAAAAGAAAATGAGTGGTGAGATCCGGCTGTGCGGGCTACGGCGTCTCAATGACTGCCGTGTATTGGATCGAAGCCTGATTGATGCCGGGAGCGCGGATATAGTCGGTGCGCCAAGGATCGAAGGTGACGAGAGCGTTTACCGTGAGCGGCGGTTCCCATCGTTTAAGCGCTTTGTTGACAGCGTCAGCAATTTGCCGAACCTGTTTCTGACTTGGCAGAGACGACCAGCAATTAATTTGGAAAGTAACGTCAACCGCATCAACGCAATCGGCACTGTCATCAGAAGATGAAGCGCTGCCGAATGAAACATATGGATAGGTCGCGGCCGGTATATTGCCATTAGGATCGGCGGGAGGATTATCATAGACTTTGTCAGCGCCGATTAGCGCTGTCAGCGCAGCATTCTGCGATAACCGCGCATAGATCGCAGTTTGAAGTTCCCATACGGGGTCCATCCATCAGCCTCCTGCGGCTACTGTTTTCGCTGCTTTGGTGATGGCTCGACGAATACGGCGTTTTGTTTCTTTGTCTTTGGCCCGCCACGTCACGTAGAAAAATGGCTGCTTTCCCTGACCGGGGTTCTTTGTGCCAGGAAACATGCCTTTATTGGCAAATCCTACCGTGCCGAACTCAACCCAGCGCGCGTAGTAAGCTTCTTTGTTGCCTGCATAGATCGTGATCGTCCAATCAGCTGCAAGGCTGGCTTCGACTGTCGCGATCACCATGCCGCCCTTTGGAGCTTTACCCCACGTCCATCCGATGCTTTCCCGTAATGCGCCGTCGTCTTCAGCAACACGTCGTTTCATCATGTCGACGATATCTTCGGCACCCTGCTCCATAGCGCCGCGAACCATGTCGCGAGCGACTTTCGGCAAGCGTTTGAATTTCTGTTCGAGTTTAGCAAGCCCCAGAATACGAGCACCGATAGCCATCAGCCACCGCCTTGCACGACAGCGCGCATTTCGATGTACTGATTAACCTCGTCAGGATTGGCACATGACTGGATCTCGTAATGAACACCGGTTCGCTTGTTCCTCGCTCGCCAAGAAGGCGTAACGCGACGTGTTCGCGGTTCGCTCCTCACAACGAGTGTGTAAGGCTGGATACCCTGCGTGCGTGCCGCGATGTCGGTTTCAGAACCAAGGCGGGGCTGCAAACGAGCCGCAGTTTCGAACTTGTCGACCCACTCTTGGCTTGTGCCTCCGCCTTCGTCCCTCACAGGTTCGCGCTGCTGAAAGACGACGATGTTGTTGAGCGCACCTGCTCCTTTACGTGTCGCCATCCTTCTTACCTTTTCTCGGAGTTTTCAGCCGCAAAGCCTTGTTGGCTTGAACGGCCGAATTTGCGCAAGGTGTAGTCACAAGGCCGGACCAGCCAGCCTTATAAGCGATCGTGACTTGCGGCAGAGGTTTCCAGTCGAAGTCTTCGGAGAAGCGGACGTGAGGCATTACGGCACCTCTTCCTTAACCCGCCAAACCCGAAACGCCGAGAGCAGCGCTCGAACATGTCTCGGCAAAACTGCGTCTCCGCTGGATGCCGTGTCAGGCTCGCGATTTTCGTAAAGGTCTGCACCGACAAGCAGTATGGCCGCCGAAATAGCGGCATTAATGACGATGCCCTCAGGAAGTGACGGCGTTTGACCCGCCGCTACTACCTGGCGATCGAGGTATTCAGTGACCACAGTTTCTGCGGCCACCAGATAAAGCGTTAGCTCGTCGTCTTCATCGTCGTGAAAAACACGAAGGTGACGCTTGAATACAGCAAGATCAATCAGAGCCATCGCCACCACCTTCAGGTGGTACTTCCGGCTCCGGTTCGGGCTGAGGATTTGGGATAACGACCCCGGCGCCGATGTAGCTGGCTACCCGCCTCTTACGCGTCTTTGTCGATACTGCCATCTGATTTCGCTTTCTGCTTGGGCTTGGTGCCGTTGTCTGGCGTGCCGCCTTCCGCTTCCTTAGTCGCATCTGTCTTGTCAGCCAAAGACACAAGGCCCTGTGCTTCCAACTGCCGAGCTTCACCAGCTTCAACTTCGAAAGACGGGCTCTTGCGTGTTTTTAGCTCTTTGCCGAGAGCAAAAGTCTTTAGGGCTTTAACTTCTAGAAAATCAGTCATGTTCTCTCCAATCTGGAAAAAGGGGAGCCGAAACTCCCCGTCCCCATTAAGCGCCTTCGACGTCGCCGGTTACGAACGACTCTGGACGATAGACGGCAAACGCCAGTCGCTCCTCCGCGCGGATCGTGAACATGTTCTTTTCGAAGTCGTCGACGTTCTCGCTCGACAGCAACACTTCGATATCGAGACGATCGAAGATCTGTGCAGCGAAGCTGAAAGCACCAGTGAGGAATTCACCTGCAGCCATAGCCTGCGTGGAAACCACTGGCAGGTTCCAGAGAGTTGGCGTCAGTGAGCCCTGCGGATTGCCGATGATGTAATTGCCACCGGCATCTTTGGTCAGCTCAATCTTCGTCCAATCAATTGGGTTGAGGACAAAAGCTGTGGCCGGATACTCAGCAAGAACAACCTGAAGGATTGCGAGGCGAAGGCGGTCAATACCTGTTGCACCTGGCAAAGTGAAGGCTGGGCTAAACGCTGTTGCCTGAGGAACCAGACCGTGAATGTTCTGGCCAGTACCAGAGCCATTGAGCAGCTGATTTTCTTCCGCAAAACGCAGACCGTAACGAGCACGGCCGTCGATATATGAACGAAGGGCCGGAGCATCGTCCAGGATCTGGCGCGATGCCTTGAACAGGTGAGCAATCGTGCGAACCGGTGCAGAAGTCATATCAAACGTCAGGTCCGAATATGGCTTTGCAGTCGTTTCAGCGACAGGAGCCGCATTGTTCGTGTAGCCGGTTTCCTTCACATACTCGATTGAGCTCGAAGAGGTCTGGCCCGGAAGTACGAGATCGCGGATTGTCAGAGTACGCTCTGGCAGACCAAAGATGCCCGGCACGCGTGCACCCGGAACGAGTGACGTGCCCTGACTACGACCAGCGCCAACCGTGGTGTTGGCCGAAGTGATTGCAGCACGATCTGCCGTCACCTTGATCGAACCGCGGGACGCGCCCGTCAGCATCCCCGCCTTATAATCGGCAGAGTCGATAACCATGTCGCCAAGCGACTTTTGTTCGTTCGCGCCTTCTTCCTTTTCACGGGCGGCACGCTTTTCGAGATCACCAAGGCGCGTGGTCATGTCGCCGAGTTCAGAAAGAGCCTTATCGGTCTTTTCCTTGAGTTCAGCCGAAACCTCGCCGTTAGCAGCAAGTTTCGACGTAAAGTCTACAGCGAGGTTGCCAACCTGCTCCTTAATGGAGGCAAGCGAAGTACCAAGCTCGCCGATCTTATCGGCAAGTACATTATCAGCCATGTGTGGCTCCTTAAATTTTGATGAGTGGTGTGTTTGCTTCGGCCAAAAGCCGGTTTAGGGCTGCCAAAGCAGCAGCATCCGTCTCGACGTCAGGAGCCCCCTGACCTTCCTTGAGGTAGAGCCGAGCGGCCCGCTCTGCCTCAGAATTCGATAGGTTTAGAAGACCCTTCAAACCATTCTCGAATTCGCGTTTGGTAATCTGTTCACCTGTTGCCATCTTCGAGGCAAGAAGCGTGGCAGCATCGGCCTTCGCGGCATTTGATGCTTTCACTCTGCGCACATACGCTGGCTCAGTTTCGGCACCAAAGCGTGCCAGTGTCTCGTCGAGAGTTGCGACACGGTCCGCCATACCCAGCTCAATGAGCTTTTCTGAGTAGAAAACCCGGCCCTGACCGAAATCCGCTTCAACACGGGCTTTTGTGATGCCGCGTCCTTCAGCAACGCTCGTTAGGAAACACTCATAAGAGCGATTTACACTTTCCTGAATGTACGCCAGCGTTTCCTTGCCAAGCGGCTCGGTTTCGTTGCCTTCGACCTTGTGCTTGCCCGCGGAAATATATGTCCGCTTGACGCCCGCCTTATCCAAAGCTGCCGAAATGTCATCATGCGCTGTGTAGACACCGATCGAACCAGCTCGGCCTGAAGGCGTAACAACGATTTCGTCAGCGGACGATGCCAACCAGTATGCGGCGCTTGCGGCAAGACTGTTGACCTGCGCAATGATCGGCTTTTCGCCACCGCGTAGCTTGCGGATCTCGGTGGCCAGCTCGTCGGTACCAGGTACAGAACCGCCTGGGCTATCAACGTCAAGCACGACAGCCTTAACATCGTCATTCGACAGCGCCTTGTGAAGCTGCCGCTTGATGCCGGCATATGAAGTGCCTCCGCTCATTGCAGAAAACATGTCCATACGGTCAGAGAGCACCCCGTAAACGGGAATTACTGCAACCTTACCGTCGGTTTCCGCAATCTCTTTCGCCCGAGCATCAGAAACAGCAGCAGCAAACTCAGACGTCACAAACTTATCACCGGCAGCACGAGCTGCGATAATATCCGCAAGGACTGCCAGTTTTTCGCGCTGAATCGCCCACGGTTCAGCCTCAAAGGCCGTCAAAATGTGTTCGAATTTCATAAAGTATCCTTAAGCAGCGCGCGTGTCCGGCGCATCTATTTGCGTTTGACCTAGTGTTTCCAGCGGCGTCATCGCACCTTGAACAATCAAACGGTTGCCCCCCGGCCTCGGCGCTTTATTTTCGTAAGACCGCGCTTCATCCGGCTCGTAGATGCCAGAAATGACCATCTTAGACAGGAACTCTGCTCGAGCAGCACTGTCGCCCCGCAAGAGGCCTTCCATATTAAATTTTACAACAGTCGTTTTGCGCGTTTTGGCGTCTAATAGGTCCCGATATATCGCCGACTCGACGCTTTTTACTAACGGTCCAAGGCAAGTTTTAATGAACTGCAAGATCAGCTGTTCAATCCCGCTACCCCACGTAGTAGTACCGTTTGACGCATGACCAATCATGACAGGTGGCACACCAAAGATACGGCAGATCTGCTCAACGCTGAACTGTCGTGTTTCAAGCATCTGTGCATCTTGAGGGTTGATCGTTAGCTGCTGGTATTGAAGTCCAGCTTCAAGAACAGCAATTTTACCGGCCTTTTCAGACCCGGCGAACTGACCAAGCACCTCACCTAGCTGCTTACGCTGGTCTGGTTTTAGGATCTGATCGGATGAAAGAACGCCAGCAACCTGCATACCGTTGGCAAACATCTTGCCAGCCGTCTTTTCACCCGCAAGCGCATTACCGATAGTGTTACGCACTACCCCGATAGGAGACATGCCCCGGTCGCAACCTGGTAAAACAGCTCCCCGAACGTGGAGCATTTTATCCTCAGGAACACGACGCTTTTTGCCATTCTCGGTAATCTCATAATAGCGTTCGTTGCGAGTATTACGGCAAACATCAACACTAAGAGGATGCAGCGGATTCAATGCAACCAACTTGCCGCCGACGAAGCGCTTTTCTGCAAAGAAATTACCATCCAAACAGAGGCATAATGCAGCCATTGACCAAAAGTCAGAGGCGGTATCGTCGATATTGGGCATATCGTGCAGAAGCTCATAGAGCGATGCATCGCGGTCGACTGTGACACCATCCTCTTTGTAAACGAGGCACGGCAACATAATTACAGCATTTCGAATGAGATTTACGCAAGCCCACACAGCATCTAGCTGTAACGCCGTCTCAATCGTTACCTTTTCACCTGACGTCGTTCCAAGGCCGAAGAAACCCCGCCAGAACTCGCCGTCGGTGAGCTTGATGGGTTTTCCGACCCATCGATCAATGAAGCCCATATTCGCTCCGTCGTGAGTTAGGCGATGACGACCATGTTATTGATAAAGTCATCGAGGTTTTCTTCCGGCTCAATCGGGGTGTCCATCGCAGCGCCAATAGCCATTGCAAGCGCGACGGCCGCATCGATGCGAACCGATGCTTTCGTTTTGACAAACCATCGGTTTTCTTGCGGATCGTGATCGAACGTGGCGCCCATGAGCGCAGTCATCAACACCGGGTTTCGCCTCAAACGAATGCGCCCGTCGATGATCATATCTTCTAGTGCCAGCACCGATCCCGGCATCCACAACCCTTGCGGCGGTGGCAGGCCAGCGGCTTTTGCCGCTTCAACCTTGGCTGGTTCAGGCTTAGCCCTGACCTTACCGCCCTGCGGATGGGCAACGTGGTCGACTTCAATGCCGAGCGCGTCTACCTCTTCGCGAAACTTGTCGTAAGCGTAGCGGTCGTAAGCAATGGCTTTGATTTCGAATTGCTGGTCAAGCTGTTGGAGCCGTGCTGCAACGAAGTCATATCGGACACGTTTGCCAGGCGTAGCATTGAGCCAGCCTTGCTGCACCCATAGTTCATACGGCGCTTTGTCGGCTTGCGCTCTGGCTTGCAGAGTTTCCTGTGGCGTCCAAGCCTCAACCCACGCATCAAAGGTCGGCAGACTGACAGTAGCTCCGTCATCACGTTCCATTTCCATGAAACCCGTAGGAACCACACAGGCAAGAACAGTCATATCCTTACTGCCGGAAAGGTCGACCCCCATGAAAACCGGTTTGCCTTCGTGCTCCTCTTCTGGTTCGAAGTCGTCCATGACGCTTTCGACAGTCTCACGCGGCATCCATGCCTTATCGGCATCTGTCCAGCAGCAAAAGTGCAGCCGCAGAATGCCGTTAAGCTTGCCCGGCATTTGTTTCGCCTGAGCAACAACGCCTGCAAGGTATTTTTCGGTCAGGATGGTGCCGAGAAGTGGGTTTGCTTTTTTCCAGCAGCTCGGGTCGTTTAAGGGATCGTCGTCTTTATCGAGCGCGCAAACCCACGAAAATGTGGTGTCGTCGATAACTTCCCCGACGTACGTAAACGCTTCATCCGGGGACTGAGTGCCAGCAGCAACATTAACTGCATGTTGGTGTTCTTCCCAGCAAACGCTTGTTCGATCGCTCCCTGAGTTTGTAATCATCAAGAGAAGTGGCTGGCGTCGGAATTTGAATCCGCGCTCCAACATCTCCATTACCGCCCGGTCAGGATGCTCGTGCACCTCATCACAAAGGGCGAAATGAGGTCTTAAACCAGAGCCAGTTTTGCCGGCCTCTTTCGATAGAGGACGAAAAAACGAACCCTTGGCGTGATATGCCAGGTTGAACTCTTTTCCCGGCCCGCCACTGGTTTTCGTGCGCTCTTTTAGTTTTGGTGATTGACCACGCATTTTGATCGCATCACGAAACAGGATGTTAGCCTGATCTTTAGTTGCAGCAGCCGCATAAATCTGCGCCCCTGGCTCGTCATCAGCCATCATTCCATATAGGCCGACACCGCCGGCAAAAGGAGATTTGCCGTTGCCCTTGCCTTCTTCGATGTACGCACGACGAAAGCGGCGAGAGCCTTCGCTATCCATCCATCCAAACAGAGATCCAAGCTTGAAGGCTTGAGACGGATGCAACTTGAATGGAACGCCGTCGAACTGGCCTTCTGAGAGCTTCAAACGCTCTTCAAAGAACCTCATGACCCGGTGGGCGGCATTATCGTCCCAATACAGCCCACGTTCATGACCTGTTGCCAGATCGTCGAAATGACGCTGGCAAGCGTTCCGAACGTGCGGGCCTGCAATCTCAGTGCCGTCAAGGACAGCTTGCGCGAAAGCGCTCACACGCTCCAGCGCAGGCATATCAGTCAAGCAAATCATCCTTCTCATCGCCGTCATCGGCAGTGGCAACTTTCGATGCATCGGCAGGAGTTGCTCCCATCTGGCCAAGCATCTGACGCAGCAAGTTCATCGCCTGCACGCCAACTTCTTGCCCAGCCATGATGCGGCCCTGAATATTGGCCGCCATGCCGACCAACGTGCGGTGTGACTGGTTGAGCCACGGCAGCTCTTTTTCAAACAGCTTCCATGCAGCCTTGGCTTTGAGATCCGGCGTATCCTTCAACCATGCGGGAGGATTACCGAGCGGGCCATCAGCCTTCGCGTCGGTGCGGTTTTTGAAGCGCTGCGGGTCTTTCTTGTCTCTCCCCTCGATTTTAGCCTTGCCGAGGGGATTTCTCGGCTTTGCCATTGGGGAAATCTTTCAAGAGGGGTCATATTTTGAATTGCGGATGCGTGCGCTGTGGACCCTCGCCGTTCCGGCGTTTTCGACCTTCTTCGACTTTTTGATGCCCCCGGGGGGGGTGTTACATTTTTGCAACATTTCGAAAAAGTGACATAAATGTCACACTTTCGATGAGAGGCAGCATGAAAAATCCAGTTTTTTGGACCTACAGACGAGGTTAGACCTCATAAAAAAAATACTCGTACGGGGTCAAACCGGCCACCCGTCGGCCCCGAAGGTCACGACGTCCTGACCTCGCTCCAAACGCTGCTTGGTTCTGTCATGGCACGTCTTGCAAAGTGACTGGAGGTTGCCTGCATCCCAGAAGAGGAACTCGTCACCCTTATGGGCAATGACATGGTCGCAAACCGTCGCCGGTTCGACGTCTCCGACCTGCAAACAGAACATGCAGAGCGGCTGATCAGTTAGTTGTCGCTCACGCATTCGCTGCCATCGGGTAGTCTTATAGAGGCGAAGCCATGTGCGTTGCGTCTTAGGTTGATAGCTCATCAATCAGCTTCTTAAGGTATGCAGCGCATGACTGACCATAGTCGGGTTCAATGCCATCCGACTGCTGCTCAAGGAACTTGCTTGCCGTTTGCCACTCATGCTCAAAGCCGCTTGGATCTTCGGTATAGCGACGCATCCATTCATTGAATGCTTTTGCGATAATAGTCTGACCAGGGTTCATGATATTCTCCTCGTGATAGTAACCAGATTGGTTGCGCGTATGAAAGAGGCGCAGCTGGTCTTGTTTGGTTGCAGACGGACAAAGCGCAGGACCGAATAACGGCTGTGCACAATACCTTTAACGTTCCGACCAAGTGTGCGGCGTTACCCACAGAACATCTGCAATTGGTTGCGGCAGGTCGGATTCGAACCGACGATCTCTTGGTTATGAGCCAAGCGAGATGACCACTTCTCCACTCCGCTTTGAATTGGTGCCATCGCGAGGAATCGAACCACGGACCGTCTGCTTACAAGGCAGCCGCTCTCCCAACTGAGCTACAAGGGCGAATTGATCGGCGGGGAGCCCGATAAGCTCAACCCGCCATATCCCGTCTGCCGGAGGAGAAACGGCGCCGGGGACCTGAATTGATTGGCAAGCGCAATGCAGGCGTGCACTACCTATGTCTGCGAGCGAATGGCTGCAGAGGATTGCGCTTGCTTTTCAGATTGACGACGGCGCAGGCGACGCGTGGCAAGGCCAGTGGGGTCGAATGCTTTCTACCGTCGTCGGGTAGTTACCCGAAGCTCAGAGACTGCACCTTACTGCAGCATGTCTTCGGGTCCGTCGCCATTGCGCACGGAACAGTGTGGGGCAACCGCATAGCGGTTGAACCCCTTCACTATACTCTCCGTGAGATCGCGAAATATGGACCTAGGCTGCGTATTTTTTGATTGCGGCTGCCAAATTATCGTTTGCAGACAGCAAAGCTCGCCTGCCCCCTTTTCGACGAGAGTATTCCTCGGACATGCCAGCTGAACGGCCAACATCAGTATAGGTCTTGGCTTCAAGCACTGCTTCCAATACCTCTCGATCCCTGTCCTTCAACTCTTGAAGAGCATCAAACCACACATCGCGCTCAATCATTGCAGTGAGTGTGTCCTCCCACTTTTCACCGCCACCACCAGCACAAGTTGTCTTGCGCATACCAAGGAAGCTATCAGCTACTTTTGGCGATCCGCACGGCAAGCCTTTAGGGTACCGAGTGTACGTGACCTTCGACATGTCTGTGTTGGCATATGCTTCAGCGAGCGTTTTTGCTGACTGCTCAGCTGTGAAACTCTGACCGTTACGCCGCTTCTTAGATGGAATGTAACGGGATGGCTGAGTATCCAGCGTGTCTGCGAAATAGTTATTGCTGTCCGCTATGTGTCGTGGATCAGCACTGCCGCCTGACTGCACATCCGTTTTGTCACGACAGCTAAGCATTGAACCTGTCGGCATCCGGATATCTGCTTGAATGACATCACCGTCGATCCCCAGCACGTAACCAACCTCTGTCTGGTTGCCGTCACTGAAACGCAAACGACCGATCCTTATGGTCTGGCCCCGGTCGTTTGTTTCCAATTCGCCAGACGCAACGCTGTCCATGATGGCTTGCACTGATGGAGTGACGAGGCGTTTACGTTCGAAGCCCATGTCAGCGACTTCTTCTGGATCGTTGTCATTCGCAGCTGGTGTGACTGACCAGTTCGTCTGCATCGGCTCATATTCTTCTTCAGGGCGATTACGGTACGCCATTAGCGCTTTAAGCTGCTCAGAGAGCGATCCATGACGGGTTGACTTGCTCATGCTTCACCTCGTGCTTTGGCTAGGGCTGCATTGTTGGCCATTACCAACGAGTGGTCATCACCTTCATACAACAGGGTTCGCAATCTTCTATTGGATGCTTCCAACGCCTCATAAAGCTCTGGCGCTGCGGCGATAAGGCGGCCATTATCTGGGTCGCATAGCAGTTTAATTGGCTCTTGAATCCATTCGAATGTCTTCCAATCCAGCCACGGCCCCGGCGTAAACTTTGTAACGGCCATCAAGCTGCCTCCCTCTGTTCACTCGCCTCACTCAGCCAGCCTTTAACCAGCCTCACTGCCTGCTCTGCTGCGTCGTCCTCGGTAACTGCCCTGACGACCACGACGGGAAAGCCAAGAGCTTCAAGTAGCGGATGGCGGGTTATCTGGCTTGGTTCGAGCTTGGCCTTGCCGACCTTGTTTTCAATCTGGCGAAGCACACCACCGTAGAGATAGATCCGAACGTCTGCTTCTCCCGACGTCAGTCCTGCCGCTAATGCTTCTGCTCTAGCTTTGGGGCCACGCTTGGCTGCATTTTGATCTCCAGCCAGTGTGAAAGTTCCCGGTCGTACGTCTCGCGCTGTGTGAACGTATTCTGGCAATCTGCGTAATGCCCGGACCTGTGCAGCTTGCAATTCCCATTCCAAAGGCAGGGCTGGCGATGTTGTTATCTTGCCATTGCGAGTTGTGATCTTTGTGCGAACGCCATTAATGCGGACTGTTTGGGTCGTGGCTTTTGGTTTCGCTGATCTGGTGCTGGCAGTGGATCTGGAATTGAGCTTGCTTGGACTGATCTTGCTGGATGGCTCGCCTTTCAGCGCACGCCTTCGTGTCATGGTCTCTCCTCGTGTTCATGGTGCGGCAGCTTGGTGGGCTGACAATTTGCATTGTGGTGGGAGTGACAGGTCGGTCAAGCGTCAACCGGTAAAATTTTAACCAACCTCAACTCAGGTTGTATTTTTTAATCAGGAAATTTTCTGAAAAGTGCGTAGTTCTCAAACGCATAGAACTACGCGCTGCGCGCTTTGTGCGTAAGTTTCTATATAAGAACTCTTACGCACTAAAAGCAGCGTGCTTTTGCGCAAGTCTTTTTAGGTTTTTTGAGACTTACGCAACAAGACTTACGCGTTACCTATGGTTGTATTTAGATTGTGACAGTAGGTTGTGCCGGTTAGTAGATTAGGCAATTTGTTCCCAACTTGTTCCCCTTGATTTGTGAGGGCAACTCAGGCTTTTTACCTATTCAAATGGGGGACGATTTAATGGCACCGCGCACGATTGCCTTGATAGGCAGACATATAAACAGTGACTATGTCAGCCACATAGATTTTGAGTCGACATCAACACTGCTTGATTGGGATATTACAGTTTTTATACCGGAGACGGGCGATAAATTCGGGTACTATGATGAGTATCAAGGAAAACCCAGTCTTAACGAAAATCAAAGTTTTCGCCTGACTGAACAATGCGAACATTGGAGAAGAGAAATAAAGTTGGCTGTTGACGCTGGCAAAACTGTTATATGCTACTTGTCTGAATTGACTGAATTTTATGTTGACACGGGCCGGCGAGACCATTCTGGCACGGGTCGCAACCGTCAAACGACCCATATCGTAAATCTTTATTCCAACTACCGTTGTTTCCCCCTCGAAGCACCAGCTAGGAAAGCGAGTGGAACTGCAATGAAGCTCTCTCCAAAGGCAACAGCTCTTTCAGATTACTGGAAGGTCTTTGGTGGTATCTCGGCCTTTGTTGTTACCCTCGGCGGAAAACCTCCATTTGCGCCAATCACAACCAAGACGGGGAACCAATTGGTGGGGGGAATCTACGGCACAGCAAGTGGTGGTAACCTCGTTCTTCTTCCGTCATTAGACTTCTACGACGATGATTTTTTCACCGATGGCGAGTATAACGATAATGCTAAGCAGTTCGCTGATAGGATAATTCACTCTTGGCTTGGCATCGACAGTACTCTTAGGTCGGGTACGGAGACCACTCCTACGCCACAATGGGCTGACAGCGACTCATTTTTACTGTCTGAGGAGAAGAGCCTAAAGGCTTCTCTATTAGCGGCCGAACAGAGACTAGTCGAAGCTCAAAAGCAAAAGGAACAGGCATCAGACGCCCTAAGAGAAGTTGGCAGTTTGAGAGGGTTGTTGTTTGAGAAAGGAATCCCTCTTGAGGGTGCCATTATAAAAGCCCTCCGTGCACTAGGTTTTGAAGCTAATAACTATAAAGACGCAAGTTCTGAATTCGACGTAGTCTTCTCTTGTCCAGAAGGGCGGCTTCTCGGTGAGGCAGAGGGTAAAGATAGCAAACCCATCAATATTGATAAGCTTCGACAACTCGCAATGAATATTCACGAAGATCTCGAACGTGAAGATGTCACCCAACAAGCAAAACCAGTTTTGTTCGGGAATGGATATAGGCTGCAAAATCCTCGCGAACGAAACATCCAATTCACCGAAAAATGTATTTCTGCGGCCCAAGCATCTGGCACTTGTCTTGTTCAAACATCCGACCTATTTCGGGTAGCGAAATATCTTTCTGATACAGATGACCAGAATTTTGCAAAATGCTGTCGGGAAATAATTTTGTCATCTGCAGGAATTGCTGAATTTCCAGAAATTACCATCGAAGAGAGTGAAGAAAAAATTCACTTACAATCTCTCGAGCAGTGAATAACTGAAGCGGTATCGACAAAAAAAACGCCCCGTAGGGCGCTCTCTTCACATCGCTCTGACAAACGTCGTGGCCCTGCGCTGAACAGGGTCCCGGTCTTCCACCTTCATTAAGAATCCCTCCGCGAACAGCGCCTTGGTGATCATCCCGACACGCTTCTTGTCGGTCTCTTCGTCGACGTCAAGCTGCAGCGCATACGCAACGGCGCGCCCTACCCAGTCCTTGGCTTGTGGTGCTGGCTTATACATGCCGCCGTTCACAACACCCCGGATTGCATCGCGTTCGTCTTCGGTCAGTGTTTCAGCAACTTCCTCGCTCGTCGGCCATGCCCATGATATAACGACCGGCGCATGGTCTTGAGGCTTAGTCAGTCCCTGCCCGTTCCCTAGCGCGACGCTTTCCAGCTTGCGCCAGTCAGCCTTGTGCGAAAGAGGCGCGAGGTTAGCTTTTCCGTATGTCACAGAGAAATATGAGAACCTCGCCTCATGGGTAAGGCCAGCCTCACTGGCCTGCGCTTCCGACATACGGTTAAGGACGCGCACCGAACGTGCCGCACCGATCAGGGACACAGCACCGCGTGCATCTTCCACGGTCGCTTCACGATCGCTAACCTTACGCAGATGATGCACTATATCGATTGAGCAGTTCGTCCGGTCAGCGACCTGCGCCCAAAGCTTGGCTACCTTGTCGATTGCGCCGTTGTCGTTTTCATTGACTTGGTGCGTCGACACGAACGGGTCAACAATCATCACGTCAATGCCGAGCTCTGAGATCGTTTCAACGACAGCTTCAACGACCGGCTCCTGAATGCGCACGCCTTTCTTGTCGTCGATCGCAATGACCAATTCCTGTTCTCGGCCGGTGTCCAGAAACAGATGGCCATCGATATCAGCTGGTTTCAGATTAAAATGAATACAAGCGGCCATGATACGGCGCTCGAGCTCGTCGCGCGGATCTTCGGCATTGAACAACCAGACCTTCAGACGCTTCGGAGGCTTCGTGCCATTGAGCGCTTTACCCGAAGCCATGGCCAGCGCCTCGACGATGCTGTTCGCAGTTTTTCCGAGACCACCCGGCGCGACCGTCACTGAAACATACTTGCGAATGAAGTGCTTACCAAACGCAAACTCGCGCCGTGGAAGCGTCGACGGGTCTTTCCATACGAAAGGAGTTGCGATGATTGCGCGTTTATTTTCCGTGATTTGTTCAGGTTTGCTTATAGATGAATCGAACTCTGCAACGGGCTCCGTAACAACGTCAGTACGCGCCTCCGCTTTCGCCAAACCGTTGGCAATCATGCGGCTGATATCAACTAGACGCGTGTTGTCATTATCGTTCTGTGGCACGGTTCGCGGGCTGCGTACGCCCGCAGCCAAGCCATTGTCGATCGTCTTCACGCAGCGCGGCCAATCCCTACCCCAGCCTCTGGCTACATCTTGCAGCAAAGCGCGAGCTTCGGACTCAGCCAGAGCGCCTGCCCCGACGAATGTTCCCAAACGAAACGCGGCATCGTTCAGCCGGTTATTGCGATTGCCCATCGGTTCAAGCGCAAGATCGTCCAGCTCGGATTGAACTGCACGCTCGACATAACGGTCATTGATCTTGCCACTAACAGACGGCGCTGCGGTGTAAGTGCTTTCATACGATCGAGGCAGCACCAGATCCAATAGCCAGTCCGGCGCGTCGACCGGTTCCTGCTCTGAGATCCAGCGATAAGGCAGGCCAACCTCCGGCACGCTCCCGGCCGCAATGACATAACCACCGTCACCGCGTACATCAACACCGGAACCAAGCGCGCCTCGGTTGCGAACGCCCTGACGATGACGAAAGAAGTAGTGACGGCCGCCGCTTGTCGTTTCTGCTGTCAGGGTTGCAGGCAGCACGCCATGCGCGGCCTCCAGCGCTGCTAGCGTTTCGTCGCCGCCGTGTTTCGGATCGATATCAAGAACCCATGCGCCAATAGGCGCACCCGTCGGCACTCCGATCATAGCGGACGGATTACGGCGCCAGTATTCGCGAACGATGCGCTCGTTAAGCGTCGCGCCGCGGAACCCGTTTGATGTCAGAGGCGTTTTAGTAGCGAGGATTTCGATTTCGCCGGTTTGTGGATCGATAATTTCCTCGTCGCGGTAGCGGCATGGAAAGACTGGCCAGTTTTGCGCCTGATAAGACAGCGCAACGTCGAGCATTGGGTCTTCTGCAAATTGCTGAGTGGTGATATTCTGCATGAATAATCCTTGGAGCGCTGCCATGGCTGAAACCCGCTATGATATGAAGCAGATGCCAGACGGAACCTGGGCTGTGATTGATATATTCACTGGCCTCGTGGTGATGGTGAACGAGACCTACATCACCAACCTCGATATTCAGGAGGCTGATGACATGGTCGATCTCTTGAATGGTCTCTATGTTGCCAGACGGAACGGGCCGCTGCAGTGAACTAAAACGGCGCAGCTTTCAAAGCTTCCCGCATCCCTCGCGCGCAGCCTTCCCATGCGGCTTTCACCAGCATGCGTGCTTCTAACTCGTCGCATTCCGCAAGGTCGGTTTTCTGTATGGACTGCAAAAACTCCCCAACTGCCTCAACGCCCGTATCAAGGGCGCGCAGTTCGTAAGGGTCCATCCTGCGGCGAGATCGGATGTGCTCGGCAATGTCAGCGCATTCCTTGCATAGCCAGCGGATCGGCTCTTTGTGCTCCTGCACGCCGAGCCCTACGGCGTGGCGGGAGCAGATGTGGCAAATGTCGGTCATGCCTTCATCCTCTTACCAATTCTTAAGCCTTCAGCCTCACTCATTAGTGCCCTAACTAAGGCAGGGCGAATCTTATGCAAAACATGCTCAATGAAGTGATGGAGCTCCAGCTCGAGTATTCCCACGAGAACACCGATGCTATGGCAAGGCGCGGAATTATAGTCCGGCAACGTATTCCCAAGTGGATCCGTACACATCAAAATGAACTCGCACCTAACCTTGGAGATTTTTCGACTCAGTTCGACGTCACGGGCAAAGATGGAACTGGTCGAAAAACCCTTGTGCCATGGGTCCGAATTTTTGCTGAAGACCAATCGCCCAATCCCCAAAATGGATGGTACGCCGTATATTTGTTTAGACCAGATGGTCGAGCCGTTTCCCTTTGCATCTGCCATGGCTCGACCATCTGGGACGGCTTGACTTTCCAGCCGCGCCCCGCTGAAGAAGCGGATGCTTTGATGACCTGGTCGCGAGCGGAAATTGGCAATGGGGCAGTAGAGCGTGGTTTTGTAGAAGGCGTAGATCTGGGGAGCAAAGCGCAGCTTCCTAAGGCTTATGAGCGCACGACCGCTTTCTCCAAGACATATGAGGTCGCTAAGGTGCCAGATGAAAACATCATCCTTCAAGACCTTTCGCATGCTCTTCATCTTCTTCAAGTTTTGTACAGCGGTGCGGCTGCTGGCAAGCAACCAGGTGCGCTTGCTCGTGACGTTGTTGATACGACAGCACAGATCTCGGAGCTTATTAGCCCTAAAGGCACTACCAGAAGAGGGCAGGGATACGGACTTACCGCACCCCAGAGGAAAGCTGTCGATGAAAGAGCAATGCTCGTTGCCATGCAATGGCTCGACCAGCACGGGTTCACAAAAATCCAAGATGTGCATCTTAAGGAGCCTTGCGATTACCGCGCCATTATCGGCGGCAAGAGTAAAGTGATTGAGGTTAAGGGCACCACTGGTGGACCGGGGGCTATACTGTTGACAAAGAACGAGGTCGACCTTCACCAACAGACCTATCCAGACAATGTACTGCTCATCGTTCACGGAATCGAATTGAGCGGGGAAACCGCTGGCGGCGGAAGTGTTGAGCCCCATGATCCGTGGCAGATTGATAACGATGGGCTGACCCCAACTGCATTTCGCTACACTTTTCGGGATTGACCATAGCCTCAGCGTCCTTTTAATCACAAAGCTCATCCGGCGTCTCCGAATAGGCTGGGCTGCACTGGCGGATGGTTGTCATTCGCAGGTTGCGCTTTCGCGGCAACGACGGGCGCATCTGTAAATTCAACGCAAACGATCTCGCACATTGGAGAGACGCCTTTCCACTGATCGATGAAATAGGCAGTATCGACGCCGCAGCCTGCATCGAAATGCAGACCGGTCAACTCCTGGAACTTAACGGCTTTGCCACTAGTTTGCCTCTCATAGCTTTGCCGTCCTGAATAATTAAAGCCCGCCGACATTTGTGGAACGATGAACGTGCCGTAGTCCGCCAGATGTGCCGCAATATCGATTACGTGGAATTCGAAGTCCTTGCCGCTGTATCTTGGGGAATTTCTGCTCCGCTTGATGTTTCCGAACGGAGGGTTGCTAATCGCACTGTCGAAGTGCCCCAGTCCCATATCGAGAACATCAAATACGTCAGCGTGAATCCATTCTGCTTCTGGCAGCAACTTCTTCCCGACCTCAAGATAGTCCGCATTACGCTCTACACAGGTGATTTGCGGCCTACTGTCGTTGAAACGGCTACGCTGCCAAATGGCGTAAGACAGCATTCCAATCCCAGCGCACAGGTCAATAATGCGACCGCCGCCAGTATCTATCGCAAAATCAAACGCCATATCGAATGGGGTGAAGAAAGCACCAGCTGCGCCGTTTACGTGGTTCGCGCCCTCGTTCCAGTTGCGATATACGAATTCCTTATCTTCTTCCGACAACCGTTCTTGCTGAAGGATGGCAACTGCTTGAGAGTGTGCTTTCGCCTGCGCCTTGCTGAGCTTCGCCATTACGCCACCCTCCCCAGCAAATCTTGGTTATCATTGGCCGCCACATACTTCTCAGACTCGTTTCCCCATGAAGACCAGCCCGGCCACGCTTGACGGGCGAAGAGCTCGAGATAAGGACCGTCGACCAGCTTCTCGATGCGTCCGTACTGTTCGTCTGGCTTGCGGGAATGCTCGCGGCGCGACGCCTTGATAAGGGAGCGCACGCCCTTTGATAGACGGCGAGGCTTGCCCCGCTTGAACAAGTGACAGATTTCGACTTCCTGTCGTGTCCAGTAACCCATGCCCATGCGGCCTTTGTCCCAGACAAAAGCAACACTCACAGGTTTGAAGCCCCATGCTGCAGCCACATCGATTGCAGCGGCCTGCAGGTGCGAAACCGTCCACATGAACAACAAACAGTCGCGAGCGCATACCTGCTCAACAGGTAGCGCTTTGATATCGTCAAGCGACATCACGCCGTAAGGCTGAAGGCCTCGTGCCGGTGCAACGTCTTTTTTTCCGTACGTTCTGAAAGACCATGGCGGGTCCGCAAGGACGCAGCCGAAAGGCCCGCTGGGTAGCGGTGCGTGCATTCATTCTCTCCTCGTGTGTGGTAACCCGCCAGCCACCAACTGGCGGGGTGTTGACAAAGCCCAGTTTAGGGGATTTTTTATTGATGACGATGCGTGGGGAAGAGCGGGAAATTCCTCAGGGCAGGCGCCGCAATGTGGCCCGTTCCAATGTGAAGCGGAAGCGTCCGTTAGGTTCGAATCCTACATCGTCACAATAATGAAAATTAAATCGTCCTTTCATGGCCGCCTTGCTGCTCGGCAGCAATTGGGATGCTGAGGCCAGGAAACCAGTCGTCATAGGTGGAGACGTTAGCTTTGTAATCATCGACCAAGCACTCATCGTAATAAGGTGATACGACGATAGGGCACCACCTCCACATTGCGACCAGTCATCGCCACTGGCATATCCGCACTTTGGGCATTTCATGAATTGGTCGCCGTAGTTGGTCATATTGCCACCAACCCATTAGACCGTAGCCATGACAGCACTCGCGATGCAGGAAAATGTGATACACGGGCACCGTCAGACTTGATCTGCAAAAGATGGCCACGCGGGAATTTTGGCGGCGGTTTGAACCCCTGCGGAGTTACAAGCGTGACTTTAGCGTTGGTCTCTGGAATACCAAACTCGTGACAAGCCTCCATCGTATCAAGGCAAGAACGCGCCATTTCGGCGGGACTCACCTAGCCACCCTTTCCTCACGCACATTGAAGCCCGGCACCTGACGCATACCGGCGCGTACGGTTTCCTCGGCCATTGCCTGCACAACAGCTTTGAAACGCTCTGGCGCACGGCCATATGCCCAATCAAGCGCGACGCCTTCGTCAACCAGATCACAATGCCAGACCGAGCGAAGGCCAGTGCCAGTCGTTGCTGCCTTGTCTTCGCGCTTCGCCCAACGGTCAGCCTGTTTGGCTTCCTTGACCAGTTCCTCGGCCTGTTCGCGTGCCTCCAGATTGCCAGCACTCGCCTGCATGGCTTTCTGCGCCTCGCGGATTACGCGATCTGCTTCCTCACGAGCGGCTTTTGCTGCAGCTTCCTTTTCGGCGGCAACCTTATTGCGCCATGGTGTCAGAAGCCCCTGCAGCACTTCCTTGCCAAGCACAACCTTACCCTTGCCTGACGTCTTGGTGTTGCCGATCAGCTTGTTGTAGCGCGTCTGGATTTCAGCTTTGGCGTCGTCATGCGGCTTGGCTTCAGTCTTGCGAGCGGTATCGGCACGGTTGCCAGCCTCATGCAACTTATCGTGCAGCTCAGTCACAGCATCGGCGAGAGACTGACTGTCAATGGCTTCGCCGTCCGCAAAATTTTTCGCCTCTCCAAACAGGTCTTCGATTTCCTGCTTAATCGTCTCGTATGCAGAGGTCGGCGGGTTGTTGTCGCCTATGCCTCTGGCGTTGTACGGATCGTATGTGTCGTCGGTCATCAAATTCTCCTCGTGTGGTTGGCTGGTAAGGCCGGATATTCCTCATTGTGGTCGGGTCGTCAGTCGGTGCAAGGCTAGAACGGAATAATATCGTCTATTTCTGCCATCCAGTCTGGAACATTGTCGTTCGCAGGCTCCGGCACGTTGTCGTTGTCGGCCTCAAGACTGAGACCAGCCCGCACGTCTTTCACGTTCCAGTATTTGCCATTCGGAACGACGCTGATTTCGTCGGTGGTGAGCAACTCTCGCTGGCGCTCGAGCCACTCCATGACCGTCTTTGGAAACGGTCGCTGGCCTCCATGCTGCGTCCACCATCGATGCGCCTTGGTTTGTGCAAAACCTGTATGTTGCGGGCAAAGCCATTCATTGATCTGGGTATAGCCAGCGATGTAGCTGCACTTAACCGACGGCGGTTTGTCGCCCTTACCTTCGTGAAAAAGAAACGTCCGGCCTGTCACCTTGCGCCATTCAGCTTCGGCGGTGCTGACAATCGGGACGTCGGCGGCCTGCCTCGTTAGCTTCTCATCCTCATTCGGCGGGAAGTCATATCCGCAGCATGGGCACTTCATCAGTGAAATATGCACCTTCTCACCGCAACCGACCGCTCCATTGTCGTCTGGCACTGTCGGGCAGATCTTGATTGGCGGCTCACCGTTACCAGCGCTTGGAGCTTTCGGCTCAACCATGTCGACAGGGCCGTGCCGATCGACGAGTTTCGCAAAGTCCAGAACGAGGCAATTACGTTTAGGTCCCGCCGCGATAGCGGCAAGCCTATCCTCAACGGTATCCAGCGGCGCACCTGCCCTGTAGAGTGGACGAGTGCCACGCCCCGCCATTTGGATATACAAACTCAAGGACAAAGTTGGGCGCATAAAGGCAATTAAATCAACGCCCTTATGATTGAATCCTGTTGTAAGAACTGAATTGTTTGTAACGCACTGAATGCGGTATGCTTTGAAGTCCTCAAGGATACGTCGGCGCTCTTCTTTCGGCGTATCGCCCGTTACGGCTTCACACGTAATGCCTCGCGATCTGAACACGTCGCGCACGTCCAGCGCAGCCTTTACGCCGGCACAAAAACACAGCCATGAACGACGGTCTGCTCCCTTTGCGATGATCTCAGAAACCACTGCATCATTCAGATCAGTCCGATTGATTGCTTCTTCCAGCGCGCGCTGCTTGTAATCGCCGCCTAGCCGCCCGACGCCTTTGACGTCGTATTCCGTTGCCGTCGGCTTGCTTGTCAGCGGAGCAAGGAATCCGTCTCGGATGCCGTCCGCAACGCCGTAGGTGTAGACAATCTGATCAAACAGACGATCTGCGCCCTCATCCAAGCGACCGCTATCCAGCCGATAAGGCGTGGCAGTCAGTCCGAGGATCTTCATGTCCGGATTGATCTCGAGCAACGCGTCAATGAACTTGCGATACATCGTGTTGCTGTTGATCGGAATCAGGTGGCACTCGTCGACCATCAGGACGTCGACGTGGCCAATTTGGTGAGTCTTGTTGTGAACCGTCTGAATACCTGCGAACACAATCTGACTGCGTGCATCACGACGGCCCAGACCGGCCGAATAGATGCCAGCAGGTGCGAATGGCCAAACGCCAAGCAATTCCAGATAATTCTGCTCGATCAGCTCCGCGACGTGCGTAACGACCATCACGCGCATGTCTGGCCAGCCTTCAACGAGGCGCTGGATCAAAGATGCCATAACCAACGACTTGCCGCAGCCGGTCGCAAGATCAACAAGCGGATTGCCTGCCTCCTCTTGCCAATAGTCGAAAACGGCGTCTATTGCTTCTGACTGGTATGCGCGTAGCTGGAGCATTATGCTGCCTTTTCAATGCTTTCGGTGGGATTGTTATCGTTCGCAGCTGTAAAACGGGCGTCATATTGTTGAATTGCCCATTGAATGGCGTAGCAGCACCAAGTGAAATGATAGCTGTAGTCTTCGACCCTGTGCTCCCAGAAATCTTGAAACGAATTCCCTGATACTGGGCAGGTCCAGTCCATGGCAGACTGGATGGCATCGTGGGCGTCACTGCTACGGTCAGTTAGGCCGTCCCACTCATCGGTGATCGCATCCCACGCCTTTGCCCGGTCGTCTTCGCTTTCAAAATACCAACCTGCAAAATCGCTCTTCAGAGCTTCGGCGAACAGCTCTTCAGTGTATGACGTGTGACCGCCGTGTTTCTCATGAGCTGTAAGCTTTTCAGACCAGTACCCAAGGTTGATATGTTCACCGCGAAAAAACTCAAACATATCTGGAAGTCGCGAGAACATGAACGAACCCATATCGCCAGATATCGCCAAGTAGCCGGGCCATGTTGTGATGTGAAACTTATATACTGACGAACCATCGTTGGAGAATGTCAGATGTCTATGCGTGCCGCTGTTACAGCGAACCTCCATTGTGTGGCTGGCGATATTCTCTAGAAAGCGTTCCTTAGTTGGTTTTTGCATCAAGCTGCCTCCTCGATATTCTCAATTGCTCTGATATCGTCCGCGTCGCGATTCCACATGGTCCCATCAGTTGGATCGATGACATTGAAATAGGTGACGCTCGGTTCATCTTTCACTTTCCAGAACCAAGCTTCTGCAACAATGCCGACGAATGCTTGCTTGTCGCCAACCTTACGGACATTGACGGTCTGGCCGACAAGCTCATGATTGATTTTTACACTCACGCTGCCTTCCTTCCCTCTCCATCCACCCAAACCTCACCGCTCTTCATCTTGTAAGTGATCGTCTCCGCATCCTCGTCGACGTCGATCTGCTCGCCATTCACCATGCCCGGCAGATACAAATGCGCCGGGCATCCGTCGCGCTGTTCGTCTATCGACAGAGGCTTGGCCCATCGCGCGCATGAGATATGGCAATCACCGCCGCTTTCAGGCTGGGCATGAAGACAGGTTCGGCAGTTCACACGCGGCTGTGCATCGTGATGACAGACCGCTTTGTGTTTGCAGAACATGCATCCAAAGAACTCCGGATTTTCGCTAATTCTGCTGGGCGGCATGTCCGAAAACACGATGCGTTCGCAGCGCGCAACGAGCCGTAAGCAGAATTCCAGATCGTATTCGATACGCTCAGAATAAAGACTGTCACTGTCCTTACACGACACTAGATAAAGGCATCGGCTCAGACCGAAGGCATGCATTCCCAGCTGACACTGTGCATAATGCAGCGGTTTTGCTTTCTGACATCCATCCTTAACAATCAACGCGAAGCCTTTGGCATTGCTAGATTTAAACTCTAACAGGTGTTCAGTCTTGGACGCTTCAGGAACATTCATTGCCTTGCCGTCGCACTTCCCGCGCACGAACCCCGACACCAGCCGGATCTTGTCTTGCTGCCCGTACACGTCGACGCCGATGCGCTCGAGGTCAGCAACAAGCCTGTCTTCTTCAATGTTGCCCGTTTCAAACAAGCGCAGCTGCCGGCCGCTATGCTCCTCGTGGGCCGATGCCCACCTGAAGCCATACCAAAGCGCCCTGTCGCATTCGGTGCCCGCCTCGCCCACGCTGATGCCCCATGAGTCCCAGGATTTTGCCTGGGCCTCGTAAGCAGCGTAGATCGCGCCGACGGTTGTCGATTGAGGTTTGGGGAGTGGCGCCATTATGCCGAACCGGTTTCTAACTGAGCAAGCCAACTTTGAGCGGCATCGATCGTTGAGAAAGCACCAGAGCAGATGCGCGAACGCATCCCCTCCGAGGTCACGTATGTTTCAATGACGCGAAACGGTCGGTCAGTTTCGGGTGAGACCTGCTTGAATATCGCGAAGATGCTCTTCATCACCACACCTACACGCGCATGGGCATAATGACTGTGCGGAATCCCGGCCTACTCGCCGACGTGATCAGCGCAGGTGAACCAGAATCTGCCATCGACATTGTGATTTCATCCGCACCAAACGCCGACAAAAGGTCGGTGACATACTGACCGTTGAAACCGATCGTCAGCGGCTCGCTGCTGAAATTGACTTCCATTTCTTCCATCGCGTCGCCGCGATCCGGATTAGCGACGTTCAGCGTGAGAGCATCCGAAGCAAATGAGAAGCGCACAGCGCGCCCACGCTCGCTGGCGATAACTGATGTGCGGCCGACAGCTTCGCGCAGTGCTTTCGCTGACAGCGTAGCGACACGCTCTGATGGCTTTGGAATGACGCGCTCGTAATCTGGGTATGTGCCATCGACGAGCTTCGACACGATTACGGTCGAACCGCTTTCGACCATCACCTTATTTGACGAAAGCGAGACTGACACAACGCCTGTCGGTAGCAATGACAGCAGCTTGTTGGGCAGAATAACCGACGCAAACGTGGCTTCCTGCTCAATACGTGTCGACGCTAGGCGATGACCATCTGTCGCCGTGGCAACGATATGGCCGTCTTTTGCTTCCAAAAATACGCCATTCAGGTAATAGCGGGTTTCTTCGGTGCTGACAGCAAACTGCACTTCCTGCACGAGTGATGCCAGATCGAACTCGATCGTAGTGTCGAAGCTTCCGTGATTGAAGGACGGGAAGTCAGCGGCTGGCAGCGTGTCCAGTTTGAAACGGCTCTTGCCAGATTTAACGATCAGATGATTGCCGTCGGATTCCAAGCTAATGTCACTTGTGGCTCGCTTGGCAATATCCAGAAGTAGCTTGCCTGCAACTGTGACAGCGCCGTCCTTGCTATCCAGAACCGGCAAGCTGGTGCTGATTTCCAGATCAAGATTCGTGCCAGTGATGCTTAACTGCCCTTTGTCCGCGGACAAAAGCACGTTGCCAAGAATAGGAATTGTCGTTCTGGCCTCAACAGCCTTCGTCACGGTAGACAAGGCGTGCGCAAGCTGCGCTCGGTCAAGCGTTACCCGCATGGGTTTCTCCTTGTGTTGGTGGTGGGCGCGGATGGTGACCGCGCCTTTGTTGGTTTTAGGCGGCTAAAGGCCAGCCGTCTTCATCAAGCTCAGGCGGAACAAATTCGATGCCGTTGAGGTCGGAGAGATGTTTCAGCAAAGCTTCTGCGTTGCCAGGCATGTCATCGTTGGCCGGTTGCACCCATGGTTCATTCTCTGCATCATCCACAGTTAGCGCCTCAATAGCCGCCTCAATGGTGAAAGGCTTGTCCTCGTTACCAAGCACAACCTTGTCGCCATAGGCTCCGCCAATCTGGTCTTTTAGGTCGTCCCAAGTTTCGATTTTCACGCCGCGAACGGCCAAGGCAACTTTCATAATGTCGCCTTTCCCGATGGTGTAGCCGCGCTGTTGGTATTTCAGAACGCGGGTAGCTGATGCCAGTGGATAGCGTGTGCCAGCATTGAATTTCAGAAAACGCTGACTGTTATGCTTCAGAAAGTCAGGATGAAAGGCAAAGCCGGAGTCGAGGTGCTTTTCACCTAATGTGACGCGTGATCCGCCTATCCATTCTGTTTTCTCGCCCGCGTCCAGATCAACAGCACCCATGCAGACGGTGAAGTCAAAAGCGTCAAAAATAGACTGGGCAGTCGGAAAGAAGTCAAAGTGCATCAACTGGGCAATATTTTTGCTGTGGTCAGAAAAGGTCACGGCGCGCTTGCTGGCGGCAACGCACCACAAGCCCTCTTCATATGCATCAAAGACAGCTCGCTCGAATGCGCGGCGAGATTTGAAATACAAATCAACGTCATTGATGTCAGTCCCAGTGAACACGCTCGTTACTGCACCGCCAGCAACGAACGCACCGTCGAAGCGTATTGGAAGCGCACCATCGATCTGTCTGCGCTCTGATTCATAAGCCATACAAAACTCCTCGTGTTGGTTCGGTGGGCCACCGGCGCGCTAGCACCGGCAGCTGCTTCAATCCCGGCCTTTACTTAGACCAAGGACGGCTTCCCGCAGCTTTTGCAGGCTGCGCAGGCTTGTTGGTGTTGGCCGCTGCAGGACGGTTGTCGTTAGCCGGGCGCTGCGCCGCTGCCGCAGGCTGCTGAGCGTCAATGCTCGGCTCAGGCACGTTGTTTTCGTCGGGATAATAGAATCTGACGATTTTATTACGTTGCGCATACCCTTCTTGTGGTTTTTCAAGACCAACTTTCGCTGTAAAAGCGACGAAGTGAAGTTCCTCGCTGTCTTCCAGTTCAGAAATACCGATAGCCCGGCAAAGGCTCCCAAGTTCCCTTTGGCCAATCTCTTGAGCGGTAGGATTGGCGTTCTGAATATTGATGTTCGCAAAAATCTTGCGTCCAACATAGGGTTCAGGCTCAACGACATCATACGTTAGCTTGAGGATTGTCCCCGTCCCCGCCTTAGTTGCCGCAACTTCCGACGCCGTGACCTCAAGGCGATAAGTCCCTAACGGTAGAGTTGAAAAATCTTGAGGTGCGGTATCTACAGACGTCGCGTCGAATTTAGTTCCTAATTGTGCCATATCAGGCTCCTCGTGTTGTGAGTGGTAGATGGTTGTCGTTAACGGCCAGCGCTAACGATGGCTGGAAAGGCTTGGTGAGTTTTGCGCCTTTCGATAGGTTATCTCGCCACCATAAAGGTTGCAGATTGTCTAGCGCCCAACAGCGCTGGAAATCTATGTCTTCTGGCGTTTCATAGTTAAACGCCGTACGCGGAACGATGTGGTCTAAATGCCACCCATATTGCCCGTGGTTATCCCACGACATACCCGGCTGGAATTGGCGCTCTATATGACGCATCAAATCATTGATATCGTACCCAACAAGAGACTCCCATGCTCTGCCGTTTTTCTTGCCTTTTAGGGCGCCATGAATTCCCCTTGAAATAACGCCGTCTAGTTTTCCTTGTGGGGTTGATCTTTTTTCTGCATCCCTGCGTTTGCCGTTTTGGGCATACCAGTTCCCCCACCCCTCTTTTATTTTTTCAGGGTTGCTCACTCGCCACTTCTTAGTGGATGCCTTTACTTTGTCTGTATTTTCGGCCCGATACTCACGCGCGTATTTTAAATTCTCTTCGCGGTTTTCCTCGTATCTGGATTTCTTTTTTTCTAACTCCCGAGCGTGGTTTTCAGCATACCACTGAGACCAGTTGGATAGAATTTCATCCTTATTTTCGGCATACACTTTCTTGCGATATGCCTTAACGTGGTCTTGATTGTTTAGAATCCATTCCTGATTCCGCTCAACTGTGCACGTTACGCAGCACCGGCTACTAGTGAACCGAGGTGCAACATGCCCATGCCTGCAAGGAAATCCAGTGAAGTATCGTTTTGCTCCGATCTGCTTGGCCTCAGCACGTGTGCGCGGAAGCCCGTCTCCAGAAGACAACAATTAAGACTTTGCCCGAAACACGGTAGGTCGAAGGAACCCACCGATGAAGCCAAGCGCAGCGCCGATCTGCCAAAGTGACATGTGGCCAGCATTGATGCCTAAAGCGGTGAGGAATGCCTGCACTGTTTCAGTGAAGAAGAAACCCACAACCCATCCCGAAAACGCGCCAAAGAGAACGCCGATCAGCGGTGCAAAGAAAAGGATGCCGGCAACCGTAACCAGTCCTGCTAGTGCTTTTTCCATTATGCTGGCTCCTTCTGTTTAGTGACTGATGCAAAAAGGCTGGGAACCGAAAGTTTTTCGCGAGCATACTCACGCGCTTTTTCTTGTGCCGCTATGCGCTCATTAAAATCTTGTTGGATTTCTTCGCAGAGTTCGGCAACTCCTTCTGCAAATACACCCCCCGCCCGGCGCCATGTTCTATCTTTACTTTTATAAACAATCCCATGTGGACCGACGAAATGGTAAGATGTGCAGGTGAGAATGCTCTCAGAGTCAAACTTGAGGGCTCCTTGCATCATCGCCCTAATCGCCATTTGGTGGACAGGCTCTCCAAACTTTAGCTGCATAGGATTTGGACTGAACCACCCCATCAAGCAGCCTCCTGCACTGTGACTGGCCAATACTTCGCTAACTCAGCGTAGCCCTGGCCTTTTCGGTAAACGATCGAGTCCGGCATGGAGAAGCGATTTTTCGCCACATAGCCCGCACCTTCGTTCAGATGAATATTACGCTCCTTGCCACCTTCCGCGTGCGCCACCTTCGTTTGGCGAGCGACCTCTTTCTCCTTGATGGATACGCGATAATTCATGAAGGCGACGATATCGACTTTTTCCCGGACGAGAGAATTAGCTCGCTTATGCAACTTGATCGTGTAGCGTGAGTATGGATCGGTGACTGGACTGTCGAACCGAATAATCTCAGGGTGGGCCAGCATCACGACATGGGTTCCGGTACGTGAGAGCGCTGAGACTGCAGACATCAGCTCATGCCACTCGCTATCAGCCTCCACATAACCGCGTCCGAATCCAGGCTCCTCAATACTGCTAACTCCTAAGCGGGCACATGTAGCTGCCCAGACAAGCGGCTCGAGGCCGTCGACACTGTCGATAATCACGGTGCGCCGATCGTGCTCTACGGTCAGCAGCTCGCCGATAATGTTGAGTAAGTCGTCGAAGCTTTCAATCGTGCCTGGCGTTGCCATTTCAACATCAGACGGGGGTCGCTCGCCTTCTGTGGCCAGATAGATGGGATCTGGAAACTCAGCGGCAAGGCTGGTCTTGCCGATGCCGTCGACGCCATACAGAAGCATGACTGGCGGATCGTTTCTCTTCGTCGATTTGAGGCTTGATAGGCTGATAGCCATAAGTAACTCCTCGTGTGGTTTTGGTCAGTGGGTAAGTAGGATGACTGTCATCATGGCAAGTAAAACAAGCGAGCCGACCAGCCAGACTGGCGCAGAAGTTGCCAGCGTGGGGAACCGTGGGTAGGTCATTGGCCAGAGACCTGACGAACCATAAGAGGCTCTTGATTGAGAGCTAAAGGCTGGTCCGAAAAGAGGTAGTCGCCAACCCATTCAACGTACGCGTTGCTATCGGCAGTGAAGAAGAAAACCCCGTCGGCGTTTTTTCCATATGCACCGTCGAAGTCCGGCTGCTCCATCAACAATGATTGCCTGCCGTCATGAGAACCAACCGGATCACGAACGGCCTGTTCGCTGCCCATCAGGTACGCGTTGAGCGAAGTCACCTTTCCTCGAATTGGATAAGAAGCGACTACCCGACCATAAGACAGCAGATAGACAAAGCCGCTCATGTTCTGCTGGTTTATGCGCTCAAGCCGCTCGGCGAGGTTTTTTCGCTCCAACGATGTTTGAAGAGTGGGCGCCGGAATATCCTTGATCAGCCGAGCCTGATTAGCTTCGACGGCCAGATTTTCGATCTGCTTACTTGTTGGGGCGGCAGGTTCGCAACCTGCCAACATCACAGCAGCCACTAGGGCCAGAATCAGTTTCAATCTCATTGTGATCTCCTCACTCTATTAAGGCAGGAAGGTCAGATGTTCGGAAAAGGTCGCGGTTCGCCATTTGTGTGCGAGCGTTGTATTCGGCGACCATGCTAGCGCGCTGATTGCGTAGCCCGAGAAGAATGGCATTAAGCCGGTTCCATTCTTGCCGATCTTCAAATCTCCAGGAGGCGCGATCGCCTGCCGATTGCTCGAATGCACTTTTGGTTGAATCAGCCGCAGCGACCTTTTGGTCGATAGCAATCACGTCTTGATATTGGCGTTTAAACCACTCGTAATTGCCGATCACGTTATCAGCGTCGATTGTCTTTTGAACGACGCGCCCAGCCTGAATCAAAGGGTTAACGGCAAAGCCGACTCCCCACATGACCAAGCCAAGCACAGACAAGATTGCGATGGCTGACACGCCAACCCCGAGAATTGTTCGACGTGGATTGCTCTCTAAACGCTGCTCGAAATTCACGATGCACCCCACAAATAAAGCAAACCGTAGAAAGGCAGCACTGCGTTCCAGAAAATGAAGCCTGCTACGATCAGCAAAAACCCAAGGGTAAATCCCGTCAAAGCCAGCGAGCGCGCAATTTTCCCAGTGCCATTCCCGGCAGGCGTGACGACGTTCACAACAGCACCCATGAATAAAAGCCGATGGCCAGTGCTAATGCTGCGACAACTGCCAACCCCATGACGAAGCGGTCGCCAAGGCCCAGCGTAGTTTCGCTGGACAAGATGCGGTCGTCTTCGACGACGTAGTCTTTGAAGGGCTGTATGCTCCCCGGCGAAGTCATAGGCTGACCTCATAAGCAGTGCGAGCCCACGCTGCTTCGTGCGCTGCACGAATAACCGCATTGGCTGTTTCGCGGCGCCGGCGCTTTCGCTCGCCACGGGTGGCGCCGTCAGCGAAGCGTCGAACTGCCTTCGAAGGTGTGCGAAACCCACGGCCTCCAGTCATCTGCGCCATCTCATTCATTCGGCGATCATGGTGCATCTGATCACGTGCTGGCATTCCTAGAAGTCGGTCTTCACCATATTCACGGCTCAGGACCCGCTGGAATGCATTCGGTCTATTTTGCATAATACCTCCTCATTCCCCGCCGCGATTGCAGCGGGGCTGGTTGGTTTATCGGTGGGATTTACTGGTTAGGCGGCGATGCGCGAGTACGGCTCGTCGTGAGCGATCCAGTGTTCTATGGCGTCCTTTGCCGTCCTGAGCCCGAGGCCAGTTAAAGATCGCAGTTCCTTGATCGCTGAAATCTTCTCACCCTTCGCAGCGAAGCGTTGCCAGACGTGCTTGTAGGATGGTTCCGGTTCACTCACCGTCTGCGTCAGCACATACACGCCGAATTCCTGGCCCTTGTGGACACCTGCTAGGCGCGCGGCTTCCTTTGCGGCCAACGTTTCATTGGCGTGAACGAACGGCAGCGTGGACGGCTTTGGCTGGCCGTTTTCAATCAGCGCAACGATGGCGGGTTTTGCAACGGGCTCGACCGTGAGCTTAAAGTTCCGCATCGTAAACTGGACCGGTGCAGCTGCTTTGACAGGCTCGTCGAGCCATTCGGCGATGAGGTCGAGATTTGGCTCATTGCCTATCCAGCGTGATCCGTGAACACCGTCTTTCTGGAAGATGCGGATCCCGATATCACCGGCTATATCAGCAGCAAATGCATATGAATCATTATTTCGTGCCATCATAGGCCCAACCTTACGGCCGTCACGCGTACGGTAGTATTTGCCTGCTTCGATTTTGAGGGGAGCGGCTACAAGGTCGGATAATTGTGCGTGCCAATTGCGCCCTGTTGTTCCCCATCCACCAAAAGGCGCGTCGAACAATACGCGCGCATAATTATTCTTGATTTCCTCGATGACACCGATGGAACCGCTATTACGGCCCTCGCCTTCATCAATAGTCAAACGCACCCGATCGCCAGCCTTGAAGGCTAGATTGTCTTCCGTCGCTTCCACAGCAAAAGGCAGAATTTCAAACTCATCTGACGTCAAATAGAACTCGTCGCCAACACCGTCGATAACCCAAACACCGCCATTCTCGACGGTTTTTACCTCGTACAGTTCGCCTGCGCGAACGTCGATCTGCGTCACCAGGCTTCTAACCTTAAATCCAGCTTTTAATTTACCCATCAAGCTACTCCTCGTGTTTTGGTTTTTTTGGTCAGTTTCACACCCTTGGTGAAATCCACCGGAATGACATTGTCTTCTTCTGTTCCGACCTCAGAGCCGCCACCGCCGTCCCCATCATTAGCCGGTGGTTCGACTTCGAAGCGCGAAACCTCGATCGTCCCAAGGCCAGTACCTGGTATCCAGAACCGCACTGTGAGGAACATGCAGCCGTCCCGATCGCCGATGATGATGCCCTTCCAGCCTGTCAGTTTGTGGGTCACAATTGAGCCGGGCAGATCCCAGCAGTCGCCGCATTCGCAAGTCACGCGGCACCCCGCTTCGTTCTGCTGAACGACACAGGTGCGTTAGAAACATACCGACCGTCTTTGAGGACGGCAGTGTCGCGGGCATGCAGCTTCTGCGCAGCTGTTCGATAAGGCTTGCGGTTCGTCGTTTCCCGCTCACCAGTCCGCGTGAATTTGGTTTGGTAAGCCTTGTGTGGCTCACGCAAGTTATGGGATTTCATTGATATTCCTCCTGTCAGGAGGTTGATCTGTGGCCTGCACTTGCGGGCCAACGTGGCTCAGGCTGCGATTGCGCCCGGCTTTTCGTAGTTATCGTTCGCGGCTTCCAGCGCACGGATGCGTGGCATTGCGATATAACTTACGCAGTGATTGGCCGTGGACCAGCCGCCGTTAGAAACACACCGCACGACAATGCGGTCGGCTGTAGGTTTTGGGATAGGACGACGCAGAATTGAAGCTACCGTCGATCTGGGCAGGCTAAGCGCATTTCCGATTTCAGTCGGGTTGGCGCCGACCTCGTGCATGCGATGCACTTCTTCTATGGTTTCATAATCTTTCATGCTCTCCTCGTGTTTGGTGTCGGTTGACAAATGGCCTTGGTGAAGCCATCTGTGTCCTGCGCGGGGTGGTACCCGTGAAGGAAAAGAAGGGTTGGTGTTGAAAAACTCCTCGTGTCCCCTTCTGATTACGAGGCGGAGCGAGCAGCGGGTGGTGCCGGCTCTTAAACTCCGCCTTTTTATGCTTTCGACGTGGCGCCATCAGAATGGGTGGCGACCGAATCTTGGCCACGCCGAAAGCGCCACTGACCCTATTCAGGTCAGCAGCGTCCCTATTGATCCTACGGCGGCGCCTCAACGAGAGCCGGTTCGCTTCTTTCGGCGGAATTGGTCATTTGCTCTCTCCTCAGTTTCAATTGCGCCTCAGCGCGGTATCTATCTATTGAGTGCCGATATCCTTGGGAGGATGTTCTCTGGCATCATGAGGTAGGCCCTCCTTCGAACTGTCCGACGTCTTATGCGCCGGTTGATGACACCTATATATGACAGATTCGCATCTCTGTCAACACGTGGTGACATTTTCGCACGTTACATTTTCACAACAATATGCGAAAAGCGCATCATGGACAAAGATTTCGCGCAGCGCCTTCGTTCGGCGCGTGAACTTAAAGGAATGAGCCAGGCAGACCTTGCCGCCCTTATTGGGCGCGACAAGTCGTCGATCAGTCTTTTGGAAGGCGGGAAGCGCGGGGCAAGCGTGGACTTTGTCGCCCGCTTGGCTCGTGCGCTGGATCTTAATGAGGATTGGCTTGCTTTTGGTAACGGCGATATGGCCGCTACATCAGCTAAACCAATATCTGATACCTTCAAACCGACTCTTATCCCCGGCGATCAGCTCGTAAGCCAGGAACGTGGCTTACCCGTTTATGCTGCAGCGAAGGGCGGCGATGGTCATGTCATTATCACCTTTGATCCTATCAGCTACATGAAAATGCCTGCAGTACTGCAGGGCGTTAAGGGTGGTTACGGCCTTCTATTGTCTGGGGAATCAATGGTTCCCGCTTATCGACCGGGCGAAACTGCACTCGTAAACCCGAATTTGCCGCCAGTTCGTGATGAAGACGTAATTCTTTATCACACCAGTGCAATGGACGAGAACGAAGCGATCATCAAGCGGCTCGTCGGCTTCAATGATCGCGAATGGATGTTAGAGCAGTACAACCCGCATAAGGAATTCAAGGAATTTCGAGCTGATTGGCCAGTCTGTCATCGCGTCGTTGGAAAATACAATACTCGTTAAAAACTAGCCATTAGCTACAGCTTCAAGCGCGCTATCAGGCACACGGCCGATAGCAGCGATGATCTGCGTCTCATTATTCCATCTGTATAAAGCAAGGACGGCAGGCTTTTCGCACGCCAAGCGATGAGCCAGCCTCAGCGCATGATCTTCCGTATCAACCTGGATCGGAGTGTCGGGAATCACACCCCACCGGCACGCAGTAAATCCTTGCACAACAAACAGCGGATACATGACACCTCACACGCTTAACTCTTGAATTATGATTTCATCATAAGCGGAACATTTCAAGAACATTCTTCATAATTGGTTAACCCTGTGAATTTCATCGATGTGTTTTTGTCATCATCAATGTTGACATACGATGACTGATAAGCATATAAAGGTGACAGAACAGCACGAAGACAGCCTCACCAGCTCGATCTGCTGAACCAACCAAACACGAGGAGTAACCCAATGACGAACGCGAAAACCCCGAGAAGAAGAAGATCGCCAGCACCTCGCAAGAACGAAGTAATCGGCGGCGGATTCTTTGTATTCCGCCGCGGCAAACAAACCGGCCGCGTCAGCGTAGCCACTACCCTACCGTATGAACACGGGTCGTTTGAGCAAGCACTGGCGGAGGCAACGCGCCTCGCCAAGCTCTGCCCAGGCGAAACATACGAAGTTTTCCAAACAAGCGGCGCGATTGCTACCAGCAATGAGGCCTTGTTTGACGCGCTGCCCGCCAGCGCAGAGCCTGCCGACGAAGCCATGGCGGAGGCTGCGTAATGAACCGCGCTCTGCTGGAAATGCTCGCCGATATGGAACCTGAGCTGCACACCGAAGTGCATCGCGCAGGCAGTGACGAGCCAATGCGCCGTCCCGACCACCGTGCAAAGAAGCACGCTCGCCCCATGCCTTGGATACGATACGCAGCGCGCGAAGCCGTTGAGATGACGGTTGTTGTCGGATTTTGCGTTGTTGTGGGTGTCGGTGCGTTGGGAGTGCTGTGATGGGAAAGAATATTCGTGTGAGAGAAGCCGCGGCTTATCTCGGCCTTTCTAAATCCACAATGGACAAGCTACGCCACTTCGGCGGAGGTCCGCGCTACTTCAAGCTTGGCCGCGCAATCATTTACGACACCGATGATCTCGACGCATGGCGGAACGAACGCTCTGCAATGTCAACTTGGGAACAACAACAGCAAGACAACAGAAGATAGCGCCTCGGCGCAGGGTGGCCAATTGGAGCTCGTAACCCACCTCCCCCACGCCACCCCACATTTTTTGCAGGAAGGCCACGCCCGACGCGAAACCCATCCTCCGGCCGCTTTCCTGCAAAAAAACAATTCGCCTAGCGGCGAGGACGGGACAGAATGCCCTCGCAATCCACATGAACAACGCCCGTCCAACAATCACAGTGGCGCTTTGTAGCGACGCACAATGAATATGCAGGGTGGCGGCCAGAATACGATCGCAAACCAGGTGTGCACCGCCGCCGCCCTGCATACCCAACACGCTCGAAAGAGCCTTGCGGCTTGATGAACCGCAAGCTTAGGCCGGCTTCCGAACCTCCTGCTGGCCTCTGAATACCTCGAAAGAGGAAAGGCTGACCGGCCACCCATCTACCGCAACCCAGAAGCTGAGCGCCGGTCAGCTACACAGTTTCGCCCTTCGGGGCATTAGGACGGGCCAGCGATAGCACGGAAACCAGAGCAGCGCTCGCCCGTCCTCAACACCAATAGGCAAGTGCGGCCGATCGTCGAACGCAACCCAAGGAGGAATCGCTGCACTTAACCCAATACCGAACGGAGGCCATCCGATCCGCGTAACCCAAAGCGTCCGCGCCACCGTTCGGAACCTTAACCAACCGTAACCCGAGGAAAACACTATGAACATCCATACGAACATCACTGGCAACATTGCCCACGGACCAGCCACAAAGAAATCGAAGTTTAGAAGATCAACCGGCGGCAAGAACATGGCTCCGCGTGATCTGATCGCTTACACATTCGACCAGTCCGGCAAGAAAAAAGAAGATGCCGTTCAGGCCGTTATTGATGCAGCAGAACACAATGCAGCATTGGCAGAATACCTGATCAGCGAAGGCGCAAAGACTGCTATTGGCATCCTGATCCGCAGCGACAACGCCAAGATTTTTAACGACGATATTAATGTAAATGTATCGAAGCCTCGCACGTCCCACGCACAAATGACGCAGCCGCCGCTTGTATCTCCTTCACAGAAGCGCCGCTTAGAGCGTGCGGCTACATCTGTTCTGCGATTGCTTGAAGCCGTTCTTCCAAACGGTACTCTTATGGCCGATGCTAAGCGTTCTGACATTGAACATGCAATCGGCGTTTACGAGCCGCAAGCCCGCGACATGTGGCAGAAGGCCAATTTCTACAAGACAGTATTGCGCGATCTGCCAGCCGGTAAGTCCGTTGCTGACGAGTTCGACAACGAAGCTCTGACATCGCTCTATAACGCAGCGCGGGCTGTTTAACAGTTTAGGGGCGGCCGTCAAGGGCGAGTAGACCACCAGCACCTCGCCGCCCCAACTTCTTGGCTTGGAAGGCCTATCGTTTGCCGAAACCCATAGTGGTGCTGCCTCCCAAGTCATCGCCAATCCACGGGCCAGTAACCCCGCGAAACCCTGATTACAAGCGCCCGCGCACGAGGAGAAACACCATGAACATGCACACAGACCTTAATCCAGCCGCTATTGCAGCGGCCTCAATTGGTCACAACTCATTGGCTGAATGGTCATCAGGACATATGACACTCACGCCTTATGAATCTACGCCAGAGACGGAAGCCATCATTGATGAAGTTGTCGCTCTGCATCGTCAGCGCCAGTTCATCATCAAAAACAAAACAAAGCTCATTCTTGCAGCTAAGGCAGCGGCTAGAAGCATGATCTGCACTGATGCTGACTTTGTTGAAGACACGTCTACCGACAAGGTGACAGCATTCGGAAGCAAGCGCGTGAAGCTATCTAGCGCCGCTGAAAAGCGCGTTGACGCTGCATTCACTGCGGCTATTGCAGAAATTCAGTCAGGCGAAATCGTATCTCGCCTCGCCGCTACCATTCGCCATTTTCCACCAGCTATCGCAGCTTTTGAATCGCAAGACGCTGAAATTAAGAAGGCGATGGAAAAGCTTGTTCGTAAGCTCCCCATCTACAATTGGGTAAAGAGCGTGAAAGGCTTCGGTGATATTTCCTTCGCCACGATTGTCGGCGAATGCGGCGACATCGGCACATACAAATCAGTCAGCGCGGTATGGAAGCGTCTTGGCCTTGCTGTGATTGACGGCAATCGTCAGGGCAGCCCCGGTAAGAACGCCACAGCCGTCGACTGGATTGCGCACGGTTATAACCGCCAGCGCCGCTCGGTGAGCTGGAATGCACGTCAGCATGTGATCGGCGGTATGGGCAAATGGCGCCCATCGTTTGGTGAAGACGTGCGCTGCAATCGCGAGCTTACTTACTACCAGCAGGTTTATGCTGAACGCGCACGCTATGAATCCGAAAAGCTCGGCTTGCCCGTCACTGAATCAGACAAGGGCAAAGAATCCTACAAGATGCACGCTGCAATGCGTGCCCATCGTTACACCGAAAAGCGCTTGATCAAGCATCTCTATCTTGAATGGCGTCGTGCGCCTGCGCTTGCCGCTTGAAGAATAAAGGCGGGCCGACCGCAATGCGTAACCCAATGTGATGACGCCCGCCTAACCACCAGCCCGGTTGACCGCAACCGGCAATCACCACAACACGAGGAGAATACCATGCAGACCAGACCTGCCACCCTTCCGCACATCCTAACCGCCGACGAGTTCATTGCTCAGGGCACCACAGCAGCGGCAATCCTTTCGATTGCCCGTTGGTATCGCGTGAGCGACCCGGCGACTGCCGCAAAGATCAAAGACATTGCATATGACGTGTCGCGCAAAACGGGTGAGAAGATCCGTATGCGCCGCGTGCGCCCGGCAAACGACAATCGCCGTCCTTTCAAGCGGAGGGCGGGGTGATGGACAGACAGGGCTGCAATATCGACGCCGCATTCCTCAACGCGTTGCGGCTAGGCCCGCAGCGCATAGGGAACCACGGCATACCAGCGCCCGTTGCTCGCCGTCTGGCAGCAGCAGGTCGGGCTGTCGTCGTTGGTAATGAGGTGCGCTATGTTAGTGGCGGCTCGTCGGGATCTGCTAACAAATTAAGATAATTGGCGATCTCTTCGGCTTCATCGCGCCGGAGGTTGCAACAAAACTGGCCGTTCAGCTTCGCAGGTTCGCCCGTTGAGAGCTTAACGACGGTCCACGTACCATCCGGCTCTTGCCGCTTATCGAAATGAAATATCGTCATGGCATCAGCAGTTCGTTGTCCTGCCAGACAGATAAGCTCGAGAGGCCCGGTTTCAAGGTCCTGGAGATATCATAATGTTTAACCGTGGCACACTCCCAGCCTCACCGGGAGCGTCGGAATGAGAGACAAGCCAGCATTCCCGTTTGAAGGCGGAGACAACAACGGCATTGAACCAAGTGTCGGAATGTCCTTCCGCGCTTACGCCGCCGTTAAATTCATGGCCGCAATAATCGAGGCCGATGGCATCCAATATGCCGAACGTGATGCGCATAGCCATGCCAGCATTGCTGTCCTCAATGCCGACGCCCTTATCGCGGCGCTCACCCGCCCGACAGGAGGCAGCAATGTCTAACCTTATTAGTCTGATTGACGCTCTGTTAGACCTTGATGCGAAAGGCGCTCTCGTTCCGCATGGCATCGGTGGACACGCAAGAACACTTTTTCAAAGGTGCAAGGAAGAACTCAACACCCGCCCCGCCGAGCCTGTCGAGGGGTTGGAGAACCTTGGTCGGGTAATGAATGGCTTGATCGATCTTGCCGAATTTGTTTCAGAACGACACAAAGAAGACCCCGGCAGCAGGCACCTAATGTCTGTAAAACGTGCAGAAATAGCACTCGAAAGGGCCGAGACCATCATTGCGGCGAAGGTCGAGCAAGAGCGTCTCAGGTTTGAAGGCGAGCTTGATAAATGGATGAAGACCATCGGTGCTTCCGTCACTGGTTATCAGCCGGAAGCGTATGCCCTGATGGATTTAGCCTGTCAGGAACTCGTCAAGCTGCGAGCCGACAACGCCCGCTTGCGTGATAGCTCCGAGCCTATGGCCACTGATCCTGACGAATGGACGGCTACAGAAGAAGGCCTTGCCCATCTCCTGATCAACGTCGTCGGTGCTCCTGACGATGTTACCTACACGCCAGATGAGGCACAGGGCATTATTGAGAAATCAATCAAAGGCATGAAAGCCGACAACGCGGCGCTGACTGCGCGGGTTAAGGAGCGAGAACAAGAGCGAGACGAATACCGTGACAAGTGGCAATCAATCATGGAGCAAGAGAAATCCAGCCGTAGGACCTATCTGCTCCATACCGAAGCCCTCGAAAGCCAACTCACCTCACAGGCCGCTCAATACAAAGACCTTGAGGATTACGCCCGCGAAGCAACGAAGGCCATTACCGGCCTGACGGGCGGCGGCTCTGAATATTTTGGCAAGCGAATAGGTGAAGTCTTTACGGCAGATATTCCGTTCTGCCTTGAGCGTATCCGTGGTCGTTATGCATCCAAGACAGAAGTTAAGCGCCTCGAAAAGAAACTATCGGTCGCAACAGGGGCGTTGGGAAAAATCAGCGATGCAAAAACCGAACTGAATTCACCACACGACTATAGCAGAGGCTGGAATGACGCTCTTTTCCGCGTTCGTCAAATAGCCCGCGCCGCCTTGGAGGATCGCCCATGACCCTCATTGACAGACTATCCAAGCTGGACGGGCCTGATGCGACCATAGCAGCAACCAAACAGAAAATCCGCGATTCGTTCAAGGGCGTTCGACCATGCATCGCCCTCTTGCGAGCAAAGGAGGCCAAGAATGGGGCAGGCTGACGATAGGGCCACAGTGAAGTGGGGATTTGAACCCCACGAAAGCAACGGGTTAGCAATAGGCAAAGCCACATTCCCGACGATAACCACCCGCGACGCTACTTTGCTCGTCGCGCCCTTCACTGTGAATTCAAATCTTACTGTTGCGCGCCAACTTTGGCAACTAACTAGCCAAGCCCTGAAAGGCGGTGAGTGATGGCTGAAATGTATCTTACTGGTCCTCAAGTCACTCAAAGGTATCAGATCAGCAACATGACGCTTTACAGGTGGCAGCACGACGAAAATCTAAATTTCCCTAAGCCGATGACTGTAAACCGAAGGAAATACTTCAAGGAGTCTGATCTTGCTGATTGGGACAGGTCTCAGACGGCGCACTGACAACGGACATTACATGGGCTGCCCATTCATCAAGGGCGGCCCTTTTTTCATTCGCATAATCGTGCCGGTTGTATACCGCTGCCACGCCTTTGATAGACCCACTTTTGTGATTCAATACTGCTTCGACGACTTGAACAGGATGGCGCAGAGCGGCCATTCCTGACGCGCCAGTGCGGCGTAGGTCGTGCAAGCGCCATTCAGCGACAGTTATATCATCAGACTTCTCACCGCGCTCTATGGCTTGCTTCTGCGCTATTTCTAGCATCTTGGCGTCCAGCTTAGTCTTCGCCTTTGAATATCCGCTAACGCTTGTTTCACCGGTTGTTGTGAAAAGGAATCCACTATCGCTTTTGACTTTTGGCAAACCCTTGATAAGCAAAGCGACTGCAGGCGACAACGGCACCACATGGGCCTTGCCATTCTTGGCCCTCTCTTTGGGAATGATCCAGGCATTCCCTTGCAGGTCGAACTCATTCCAAACTGCGCCAGCCACTTCCTCACGCCGCTGACACGTCAACGCTAGCAACTGCACCATCGGTCCAAATGGCCAGCCAATGGCGTCACACGCCTGCCATATCAGCTTGAGTTCGTCATCTGAGATAACGCGATCACGACTAACTTCCTTCGTTGGAGCCTTAACCGCAGCCATGGGCGACGCATCGATAACTGACCTTTCTGCGCACCAGTTAAAGAAACGGCGCAAAACGGCATGCACTCGATTGGCCGATACAGGCGCGCCCTTGTCTACGATCGCGTCCAGAAGCGCCACTACGTCGCGGCGAGTGATCGACTGCACCAGCCTGCCTTTCCACCGCGGCCGCACATACTTATCAATGAACCTGGCCGTCTCTCGAGCAGTGCTAGACCGGTTGTTGCGCTCAACGTGACGTGAAATGAAGTTATCCAAGACATCGTCTATGTAGTTGGATTGATCAGCTCGCTCGAGCGCCGCTTGCCTCTTTTCTTGGGCAGGATCTTGCCCCTCAGATACGCTGCGCATAATTGCGCTGGCAGCTTTCCGGGCATCTGCTAACCCATAGGCGGGATAGGCGCCGATAGTGACTTTTTTAGGCTTTCCCCCATACCTATATCGCACAGCCCAACTCATAGCTCCGGATGCCTGAACAATTAAATAAAGGCCAGCCATACCACCGTCAGGTATTTCCTGCCGGGACGATGTAGGCTTGATGTTCTCAATGAATTTAACCGTTAACGCTTTTGCCATTGCCTCATTCCGGGGTAACGCTGGGGTAACACTTTTAGCGTTTTAGGCAAGGTTTTGCAATGTTATTATTTGTTATATACAATGTCGTAAATATTTGACTATATTCGTTTTTATAGCGTCAATATGTGATGTACTGTTATTCTTTGTTTGATGAAAGCACATCATTCGTAATGATGGGGTCAGCAGTTCGAGTCTGCTAAGCGGCACCAGTAAAATCAAGCACTTAGTACTTGATGATCGACCGAGAAAAAATCCTACTCACCACATACTCACAAACTGCAATCGCTACTCAAAGGGCCATGATTTCTGCTCACCAACCTTCGCTCAAATCGTATGGTTGAAATTTGCAACGGTTACAGATTTGAAAAGCGTCAGGCTGACGTGTTTGAAAGGGATGATATTCGTCGTTTTGAAAAGCGACACGGCGTCGGGTTGGAGAATGAAGCGGCGATACCTACCTAATTTTCCAGAGTTTTGAAAAATTGGGGCAACGGCTGCGACGAGAACTTTGGCTGATTTTTCATATGTATTGAATTTAATAGTTTTCAGGTCGCACCTAAGGGTGGAGCATTCACAAATGAGACAATATTTGGATTTCATACTGCACAACTATTGGGAGGATTATGCAAATCAAGAGGCAATATTAAGATATATCGTATCTCTGATTTCAGGCACAGCAATCGTATTACTGGTGTTTGGCTTCCATGACAGTCTATTTGAATTTTTGACGATTTTAACGTCCATGGTTTTAGATTTCACATTTCTTTCAATAACTTACTTTTGGACAAAATTGTAACTGACCATCTTGCCATAGTACCGCGACGTAGTGAATGAACCAGTTTTCTGGCGGAACTCGCCGAATTTCACACCTCTGAACGGCTCATTCCGTACCAAGATAACGCAAAGCCGTACCCCAATAAGTTTTCCCCATTTATTAGGTTTGCTCGACACCTAATCGAATACTAGATCTTTTGTCTCATGTTTCGACGGGGAAATTCTATGAAAACTGTATTTTTAAGCGCTGTGCTAAGCTTATTGGTCGCCTATAATGCCAACGCACAGGGAACCAGAGCGCCACAACCCTCATGCACAAATTGTACGGCTCCCACGGAGGCTCATGGTGACGGGAACGGGAATATACTTTGCCCAGACTGTTTTGGAAAACTTTTCCCAGGGGGAGGCAGGTTGAACCCTAGTCAGGGGGTTATTGTTCCAAATGGTCACGGGGCACCTGCCTGCTCAGGGGCCGGCGGAGGCGGGTCAAGCAATACCGCTTGTTCAGGGTGTCATCAATAGAGTGGAAGTAATGGAAGCCAACGGTAAAATCGGACCACATCAAGGCATTGAGCTGAAACTTATGCTTGAGGGAAAAAAACCTCTGGCAAAGTTTGCAACTGATAACGGGATTACCGCGGAGCAGCTCGGGGACGCAGATTTTGTTCCCTACGTAAAGTCTGGCCGTATTAAACAGTTCACTGTGCAGAAATTTGGTGGATTTGTAGAGTGGAGGATTTACTGTCTGCCGGGAGAGGAGTGGCGCGCAAAATTATGCGTATTGATGCTTGAAAAGGGTGATGATCCATACTTCCGTAAACTGTTTGATGAAAATGATCTACATCGGATTGATGGAACCCTTCTTGGTTATGAGAAGACAGATGTTGAGTTCTTCATCGAAACAATCACAAAGAGACGCATTCAGTTGGCCGGAAAATCCGTTTAAGGTTGTTAAAGAAGCAGCGTACGAGAAAACATCTTGTTGATTGTTCTTGGACGTCAAAGCGACTTCAAACCGCCGCTGACGACAAACCCGATGAACGCCACAACGATTCCGCCGATAATCTTCCAATTGATTCTCGATAGCGTGGATTGAATGCTTTTGTTCGAACTTTCCAGCCCTGAGAACCGCGTATCAATCCGCACCTCCATTGCAACCCATTTCTCATCGTGGCGGGCGCTGTCGATTTCCCTTTGTCGCTGCCATGCTTCCAGCGTGGTCAAACGCTGATTGTATGACTGTGACGAATGTTCAAGCCCGACGACACGGGCGCGCAGATCAGCTTCACTCTCTGGCATTTGTGAACTCACTTCCAGCACCCCCGCGATTTCCCGAATGCGTTATGCGATGCGATTCCCCGTCCCGCGCTTAGATCATTGCCAGCGAGATAAACCGCCGTGTCAGGCTTAACGCTTATCTGCTTCCAGCCCGCGCAGTTGCTCGCAGTCTGACTGCAACCCGCCAAGCTCAAGGCAAACGCCACGAGCGTCCAACTTGATAGTTTCCTCATCTATATCCGCCCTCTTTTGGATTGCCCTAGCAGTCTCCTTTGCTGCATCAATCGCAGCGTCTTGGCGTCCATCATGCTTTGCCTGTCGTACCGCGTCGGTAAGCCAATGAAGCCTATTGAAGTTTTGAGCGCCAACAACCAACATTTGTGCGTTGAACCTGTCGTCTTCCGTTGGAAGCTGGTCAATACGCGAGAGTACGGAAACCCGGATTGGAGCGACTCTCAAGGAAAATGGTTCCCAGCTGGTCCCGGTGTTGGGGGAGCGAGTGGAGGTAATCCGGCAACATGCGGCGGAAAGTGCCACGGATGATGAAGGAGATATTTACGTGATTGGCCCACACGAGGGTAAAGAGCTGCAACTTATGTTGCGTGGAGAAAAAGGATTAGCGCGGTTTTGCACGACGGAAAACCTTACCCCCGAGCAAGTCGGGGACCTCGGTTTTGAGCCGTACGTCAAGGACGGCACCTTCAAGATGCACGTTTCCCGTTCGCAGAGTGGGCCGCTCATTGAAACCCGGTACTATTATCTCCCGCAAGAAGAGTGGCGGCTGAAACTGGATCTGCTCGTGGCTGAGCTTATGCACACGTCAGTTATGAGCAACTTCACGCCAGAGGACCTTCTCCGGCTTGATGGATGGCTTCTAGGTTACTCTGGAGAAGATATTGAAGATTTTATTTGTCAGTGGAATGCGCGGAAATCCGCCAAGGACCCTACACTGGCAAAAAAGCCGCCCGGTGGGGGATCGAACCGTGATAGTTCCCCACCCTAAGAAAGACCTTCCGCAAGGAACGGCAAAGGCGATAGCGAAACAGGCGGGCCGGGAATAACCAGCCTGCCAAACCGCAAAGCAATCTCTACAGTCCGAGCTCAAGCTCGCGACCGAAAGGAAAACTTGTATGAAGCACTATTTCGCATTGGCGCATAAGGATGCAGACAGCGCTTACGGTATTCAGTTTCCTGATATACCGGGCGTCTTTTCTGCGTCTGATGAGGCTGACGATATCGTCAAGAACGCGATTGTAGCCCTTCAGCTTTTCGCGGAAGACGAAGCCCTGCCCGTTCCGTCCAGTCATGCCGATATCGTGGCTCGCGAGGAAGTCCGTGCCGAATTGGCTGAAGGTGCGTATTTGGTCTCCGTTCCATTCATAGAAGACGATAGCGCATTTGTGCGCGTGGCCTTGGCATTCACCGCGTCCCGCCCATTCCGTTGAGGAACACCTCCGACCAGTCACGCTGTAGGCGCTGCCAGTCGTCGGCCATGTTTTCCGAAATGGTCTTCTTCTGCGTCCACCACTTCCGAGAGTTGCCGCACATATGGGACGCGCACCAATGAAACCGATTGTCCTTTGCTGAATTTCAGCTTTGCCGTGGCCTTCTTTGTGCGGGCTGCTTCCTCACGATAAATCCGGGCTTCGCGGGTATCATCGAAGTGCATGTCACGTTAGGCCAAAAACAGCGCCTCAACACCGTGTGCAGGTATCGCCAAGGTGCATATTCATTGTCTTTCCAAATTTGATACGCCAGGGCGCCAGCATGTGATGGGCCGTGACAGTGTGACTTCCTGAGAGTGTGAGATACTTTATTTGTGCTGCGGGCCCGCAACCAACCCCAAGGCGCAGAACCCCGGTTTAGCCCCCGCTGCCGGGGTTTTCTTATTTCTGGAGCCAGTTAAAATTCGACTAGCGCAGGTCATCTTTGAGACGCCACTAGCGATCTGCGTACCCCCGGCTTGTGCTATCCTTCATCCCACAGGCCGGGGCTTTCCTTTCGGCATAAAAAAACCGCCTTAAGGGTGATCAATAGGTTGGCCGGCGTTGAACCAAGCCGGACTTGGTTCGTTATCCCCGCATGGAGGAAATTTCCATGATTAACAACGGCTACGACATTCGTCTCGAAACGGATGGAACATGGACGGTGATTGACGTCTTCAAAGGTGAGCCTGTAGCAATCAAAGGACATCTGCAAGTTGGATTGACGGAATCAGATGCCAATGAAGCTCTTGATGGCCTCAGCCGAAAATATAGCGAGCGACACGACGAAGGCGGTTCAGGTCGATTGCCCTGATCCTATTGATGGGACGAAAAATGGAGTGGCTTGGCTGGGTTCCCGCGGTGGGTCTGATCACATTAGTACTCTTACTCACGGTCGTGTGGCTAATTGAGCGCGGTTAGCCACGGCCAACTCTATCGAAAAATGAGGCGGGTATCGCCAACGTGCAAATTGAAATTTTCCCTCAAATTTTGATAAATCGCCCTCTTGAAAGGGCGTAATTTCTGACTAAATCGACGCGATCATTCCGACAAAACGCGTTCGATCAAATGGAGGTTTCGATGAGCGACCGCTTGTTTGACAGTCCGGTTTTCGTGAAGGATAAACCTAACCCGCGGAATTGTCAGCATCGGAGATGCCGTGGATTTTCTCGATGAGCGGCCCTTGCACGACCCAGATTTGATTTGTGAGCCAGCTTGTAAAGCGTGCTGTGATGCTCACGACTGTATTAGACCAGTTGAAGCAGCAGAAAGCGCCATTCGAGGTTTCGCCAAGAAGCGCGGGATACTCGAAGAGCCGGAGGTCGCAATCCCTTGGATGCAGGTGAAAAACTCAGCTGGCGGACGGGTTCAGGCATAGGAGTGGGTCATGCTTTGGTTTCTGTTTATCCTAGCAACAATAATAGCGGCTCTCGGCTATGTAACGACGACACTGGCTTGGAAAGAGATTAAGTACCATAGGAACCATCCTCACCAGCCGCAATCACTAAGACTGAAAAGCACCGGCAACGCGCCGGGGTTTTTGTTGCCTTTCATTCCTCGGATCAGCTGCCGCTCGCCGCGGTTTTAGATTGTCAAACTCTTGACGCTAAAAGATCACGAACTATCTGGTTTGCATTCACGGCATGACAGCCCCCCGCTCGAATGCTAAGTGAGTAACCCCGGATTTGACCTACCGTCGTCCGGGGTTTTATTTTCGGCGATCGGTGATAATCTGTCCATGCGTTGGTGAATATCAGACCACTTAAACGTATAACCTCGGCAAGGTCGCGCGCTGTTCTTGCCGGGGTTTGTTTCAGGAAGTGAGGACTGATGAGCCAATTACGAGAATTTATTACGTCAGATATCGGACAGATGATTATCGGCGGGGCGACGCCAATTGTGGCTGTTGGGATATTGATCCTAGTCGCTCAACACCGTCGCGTTAAGTTCTGAAAAGAGGATTATGGAGCCAGCAACTCGGCCGCTCTTTCCTCTCCGAAGAGCTGTGTCGCAATCTGCTCAAGTAGCCGTCAAAGCTCGTGATCGGAACGAAAGGTATTTGCCGTGGTGAATAGGCGCTATGTGCGCACAGGCTGCGTTGCCATGGCCTCATTCACCTGATCGGCTTGGCTTCTGTCAGTCGCCCACAAAGTGTAACGGCGGGCAATACGGTTACAGGCTGAACGTGCAGAGGAGTGTATTCCACCACTTTGCCATTTTCCCATTTACGCAGTCCCTAGTTTTCAAGAAATTCAGACCATTGACCTTCTGTTATTTCAATCGCATCAGCAGGGATTATACAATCAGGATTTTTTTCATATCCAACAATCTGCGGCGTGGCATTGGATTCGTCTTCAGTTGGCGCAGGTACTTCACCGCAAACTGGTCCGGGTCTGCTGGCTGCACATCTATGACGAGTTTTATCAATCTCGGTCGGCTTATACGGCCTTGGCAGCGACATTGCGGGAACGGTAACAGCTATCGGTCACGGCAAATATTTCATATCTCAGATCGTAATTGAAAAATTGGGCGCAAAGGAGGGCGAAGCCTTCTCGATTCAAAAACCTTCAAAGGTTTAATCGATGTCAAAGCACTATGAAAATCGCCGTTGCAGTGTGTTGCGATATGCACGTGATCTGCGTAAGGCTGTAAATGCTAAACGTCTAATTGTAACAGCCTGTGAAGGTCTGTTGCTTTCTCTTCTTAAGCAGCCCGCACGCTATCCTGAGTGGCGCGAAGCCCTAGCGCGCGAAAGTCTGAAGGAAATTGAAGATGAAGTGGGATGAGTTCTTTATGGAGCATGCGCGCCTTGCTGCACGTAAATCCAAAGACACTACCAAAGTGGGTGCAGCTTTGATTGGGCCGGACGGTGAAGTCCGGCTCACTGCTTTTAACGGCCCGCCAAAGGGCGTAAATGACACGCCAGATCGTTTCCAGCGACCAGCTAAATATCTCTTCGCAAGCCACGCCGAAGCAAACCTTATCGCCTTTGCAGCACGTGGAGGCATCCAGACTAAAGGCTGCCTTGTGTATATCACACACGCCCCTTGTGCTAGTTGCGCCCGTACGCTCATTCAGGCAGGCATCATCGGCGTTGTCTTTGGTGACGGCACCACGTCTATGCCAACGGAAGAATTTGAAGCGGCCAAGACGATGTTAGGCGAGGCCGGAGTGGGCTATTTGGCGATAGACGCCTTGCCCTAGAACAAAGGATAGTGCTGCGCGGGTGCAGCACTATCGCCAAAAGCGCCTCATCGCAGCACCATTTTTGTTAAACAGCATAACTCTATATACACTTTTAGAGACAACAAGATCTCAAAAACTTAACGTTTTCAATGTTGTATCGTGTTGTTTCTAGACACATCCCTCGCAAGGATGGGATCAGCAGTTCGAGTCTGCGATGCGGCACCACTTTTCATTGAAAATTCATTTGGATAGGATTTAATCTCCCCTACGGATTCGTGTCTCTTGAATGCTGGTAGCCATCAGTTGAGAAGCAAAGAGAAACGCATTACGTCATCAGGTCAGTCCCGCCCGGCACTTGCTCAGACGAGGCTTTTTTTATCCTCGTGTTTGATAAACCAACAGTTGGCGGCCGCTGGTTCCTCGTGTCGGCTCGTGTGGCAAAGTTTTCCACACAAGGTGGCAGCTGGTGAGGCGGCCAAAAGGCGACGGGTGAATTGGCCATATTATTTTGTTTACTAAGCAGTTTGTTTGAGCAATATCGTCCACATGAAAACAACTTGCCTTTTTCTGGCCAGCGCTGCCTTCACTTGCCTTTACTACGAGCGGTACTGGCGTTGGCGAGACTGCATCGGTGAAGCGTCTTCAAGCTGCGTGACTGGAGACGGAAGTAATCTGACCAGTGGCGGCCAACTATGGGGTTTATTCGCAGTAGTATTTCTCTTGCTTGCATTGTGTTCGGTTTTCCGATCACGACAACATTAGGCCTAAGATCAGAAAAGGCTGGACGTTTCAGGCTATCAACATTCCTAGCCAGTGTACTGACACTTCCGTCAACTGTTGAGACAAGCACACGTTGCACCTTAGCTTCAGCGCCGCCGTTCTGATTTGTAGCCCGCCTGGGTGCTCCGAAACGTGGCGGGTATTGTTTTTGTAAAGTATCACTCTGAAGTCATATTCGGTAATGTGAGTGAAGCATGATTGAGTTTCCCCGAAGGGGGCGATTTCTCCGAAAGGATTTCGCCCGGACCGTGGTTTTACATCATATGTCCTCGCAGGTTCAAATCCTGCTATCTCACTTACTTCTATCCATCCTTCACGGCTTTCGCCGCCTCGTATTCCTTTGTGGCTTTGCCTCGAACTCAAAAAGACCTTATGCTGGACACATCGGGCCTTGGATTTGCTAGCGTCTTTCGGAACCCTGATGTGCCGCCCCGAAAGAGGTAGCAAAAACGTAAAGTATTCGCGCCTTAGACCTGTCGCGTGCGGCAGGGCCAAGCAGTAAACCTAACATGTTGTGACTAATTTATAGGGCTTTTATTTTATAATGTGTGTGGTTTACTTCTTCGAAGAGAAAAGGAGATAAACATGCATTCCAGAATAATGTTAATTTTGATCGGTTTCGCCATATCTTCGGGTTCCAGCGCGAATGCAGAAACGAAGAAGCCTAAATTTGAGATGAATGCAGACCGAATGGAGCAAGTTTCAAAAACAACAACTCAGCTCAACGGCAATGCGGTAATCCGGTTGGGAGGATCAGAGATTAGAACCAACAAGGCAAGGATTGTCTTCAATACAAATAAAGTAACCGTTTATACAGATACGTTTATCGCGACTGGAAATAGATAGTTCAACTGTGAAACATTACTGAGGCAAAGCGTCAACGGAGTGCGAGGGTGTTTCGCACCTCGGGCGGACCAAGCGCCGATCCTTGCATGGAGCTGACGGGCCGTGACTATCCTCTAGGAAAAGGCAGGTCACTATAGCGTCATAGAAAATGGCGGGGCGGGCTTGCTGTTACGATTACTATGGCCTGTAGTTTATAGTCGCTCGTTCAATGGTTTTCGATACGCGGATGCCCCAAAACATAACTGTTCTGCGCCGCGTTTTTCTCACGAAACGCAATGCCTCTCGTTTCAATTTGGTAAGCACGCCTACCTTCTTGCTTTTTGCAATTGACGCTACTTTCCGACCATCTTCGATACCACTGGCCAAGTATCCACTTTGTGGTGCGGATCCATTGTTCAATATTATGTCTTGAACAGCGATAGCGGGTTGCATTTGCCAAAGTGAGAAATCGTTGACGGTTGGATCGAACAGATAGTCATCGATCGGAGTTAAACCGGCCACATAGTTCATGAGCGCCTTGCGAGCAGCGCTTTTGCTAATCACATAAGCACCTGATCCCCAATGCTTGAAAGCAAGTTGGACCAGCTTCCGATCATTTATAAGACCAACGTGCTTTGTCGCAATGATTGTTGGCTCGTTGACAGTTTCCAGCTTAACTATTTCTGCCCCAGATGGAATCCAATCAACCGAGTTTATAAATGCACCCGCATCATCAGATAAATGCAGGTCATCTTCCATCACGACAGCGTAGTCATCCACGCCTGCCACTATTTTCCGAAATATGGCGATGTGGGACTCAGCACAGGCGATTTCGCCCACCGTCATCGGTTTTCCCTGTTGGCGTTGAGCTCGGTATACTTTAATGTCATTGTCAGAAAATAATTTACCATCAACCGCCGGTAGTCGTTCAAAATCAATTGATTGAGATTGCAAAATTTGCGACATCCGCGCCATACGTTCTGGGGCGCGATCAAGATTGACAATATAACACTTCATAATGATTTAACCTGTTACACCTTCGTGTCGCGCATCAAAATTTTATGCAATTGAGGTTCTATGGCCGTTCCCGTGCTTCTCTATCACCAAATAGCTGCTTTGCCTCAAAGAAATGTGCCTTACCAAGGACTATTTGTTCACCCCGATAGTTTTCGTCGGCAAATGCGATCCCTGAAATATTTAGGCTATAAAGGGCTTTCCGTTCGTGATGCTTGGCCATACTTGCGCGGAGAAAAGCAAGGCAAGGTCGTGGTGATTACGTTTGATGATGGTTTTCGGAACACATTCGAAAACGCTGCACCTGTCCTCGCGGATTGTGGATTCACCGCCACAAATTATTTCGTAGCCAATCAGATTGGCGGAAGCAATGTGTGGGATCAAAAGGAGGGGTTACCGGACACCCCCTGCATGAGCCTGTCACAAATGCGAGAATGGCACGCGCTGGGCCATGAAGTGGGCGCTCATACGCTTGACCATGTCCTGTTACCCGATACTGACGATCATGAGGCTCGCCGCCAAATCACTCAATCTAAAAGTATGTTGGAGGATATGCTTGGTTGGTCCGTACCAAGTTTTTGTTATCCGTATGGCGGGAACAATCAGCGGCATCGCGACATGGTGCGCGATGCTGGTTATGAAAGCGCTTTTACAACCGTCAGTAAGAGTGCCAAGCCTGATGATGACACATATGGAATTCCGCGGTTCTATATCAGATACCGACACTCGGTTGCCGAAGCGCTTCTACGTATTATGCTGAAGTAATTAAAATCAAGAAAGCTTATTTTAGAGCTCATCGGCGGCCTTCCAAGAATCTTTGTGCTGTAACTCTGTTCGGCTAAACTGACGCTGGCTGATTTGATTGACGCGTGGATCAATTGCAACTGGTTCGGACGATGAAATGGCAGCGCCACTCGACACCATACCACCGACATTCCTGCTTGCCGTCAGCGAGTAACTCAGATTCTCAACAATCGGCAGCATCGTGCCGCCTGTTTCATGAATGACATTCGCAAGGACATGCGATCCGCTTATCCGACAGATTACGGCGCTGCGCTTTATTAAAAAATGGCTCTCCTGCAACTAACCTCTGCCTGCGGAGGAAGCCCACCAAAAGGTGCCGCCCTTCCACGGAGAACGTCTTCTTTTCCATCTGATTGACCTTAAAAGGTAGCGTTGAGAACGTCGTTACATCGCGCTCGATTTCTCTTCTTTTATAGACATTATGCGATGATCAATTAGCGCCGTCCCAAACCCGAAAACTTTCAACCCCGTGCGCTTCACCGCGTTAAACTTTTCGTTAGACGCCGTTCCTATCTAACAAGAGCTCGAGTATCATAGTGGTGCGGTGAGATAAATGCGAATCAGTCTTAGCGCAGAACCTCGGCAAGCCCGTGCTGCCGGGGTTTTTTGCCGAAACACTCACGCTAACCCGACCCGCCAGGACCACCCGCTAATAGACGCGAACTTGTATAGCGAAGTCTTATATTGCCTCATATTCAAGCAGGAGGCGCACATGACCGATTCCATCGCCCGTACAGAAAGACAGTTAAGTGCCATCATCCGTCGCGCTCGCAGGCAATCCAGCCTCACTCCAAGGGCTCTCGGTGATCTGCTCCATATGCGCCAGGGCATGATCTTTCGCCTTCAGGCAGGGGAGCAAGCTGCCAGCCGCGTACCCTGATGGCTGGGTGATCTGCTCTAAAGCTCGAACTGGTGATCCACCCTCGGACGAAGGCAAGCGCGTCAGACATTAAGAATATATGATGGTACGGCGCAACCCACATACGCCTCTCAAATGTCTTTCTGAAGGCCCGTCTCGTCGGATTGTTGCGCCGGGTAAACTCTGGTGCAATGGACTCAACCTTCGTCCCGCGAATGGTTCGCCTGGAGCGAGACATTTCCTGTTTCGGTGTCGTCGTCGCCACCTTACGGCGCAACAAAATCACGAGAGGGCGACCGGTGCCCTCGCGCCGCGCCTGCCTGAGAGCGGTCGTGACAGATTGCAATTAAGATACAAGACGCATTTTGCCAAATGTACCAATCACTTCGCTTTTCATAAGTGATACACCAGCGCCGGTGCTCAAATTCTTCTGCCTGATTTGCTATCAAACAGATGAACACGGCTTTCATCTCCCTTGATGTTTATTTGATGTCCGAGTTCGACCTCACTGTCGCGGGGAAACTCGACAGTCAGCATTTTAGGTTGGCCAATCTCGATATAACCAAACATCTGACTGCCCAATCGTTCAACCACTGCAAGTTCACCGCTAAACCATGCTTCCTGTTCCGAACAGACGGCTAGATCTTCAGGCCGCACACCGAGCACGATACGATCCTGAACACTAAGCGGTGCTGCATTAGAATTGAGTGGTATATCTCTACCCATGCAGGAGAGCGTCAGCGTTTTTCCACCGATTTGTCCAACCTCGGCAGGAAGTGCATTCATCGTCGGACTGCCAATAAACTGTGCAACAAAAAGACTGGCGGGCTTGCGATAAATATCAAGCGGCTTGCCAATCTGTTCGACATTACCCTTGTTCATAACCACAATACGATCAGCGAGAGTCATAGCTTCAACCTGATCATGCGTAACATAAACCGTAGTCGCCTTGATCTTGCGGTGCAGTTTTGCAATTTCCAACCGCATCTCGACCCGCAAAGCTGCATCAAGATTAGACAGTGGCTCATCAAACAAAAATGCATTGGGTTCGCGGACAATTGCGCGACCCATCGCGACGCGCTGACGTTGACCACCTGAAAGTTGGGCTGGACGTCGTTCGAGAAACTCACCAATCTTTAGCGTCTCGGCGACAGCGCCAATGCGTGACTGCACATCATTGTCATTCGATCCACGCATCTTTAGCCCAAAAGCCATATTCTCCTCCACACTCATGTGCGGATAGAGCGCGTAGTCCTGAAAAACCATCGCGATGTTACGCTCTGAAGGCGACAGCTCATTGACGACAGCATCGCCAAATTTCAACTCACCGGCAGATATATCCTCCAGACCCGCGATCATTCTGAGCAAGGTTGATTTTCCGCAACCGGAAGGACCGACCAAAACGACAAACTCCCCGCTCTCGATCCGAAAGTCCAGAGCATGGATAACTTTATGGTTGCCATAGGTCTTTTGGATACGCTCCAATGCGATGGCGATCATGCATTCTCCTCCCAGAGTTTTCGCTTGACGTCAATTATCGATATTATTATCAATAATGATAATTGACGTGTTAGGCAAGAAGGCTCAGGCAGCGGCGTGGCATATTTTTCATCCAAACTCGTTCAGAGCAAACCTCCAAAGGCAGCAGTCGTATTTGAGGCGCTAAAGCGAGACATCATGCTCGGTACATTACCTGCGGGCGCCAATTTGACCGAACTGGAAATCGCAGCGCATTTTCAGTGCAGCCAGGGGCCAGTTCGTGAAGCCCTCCTTCAATTGCAGGAAGAAGGGCTCGTGCTGAGACAGGGTCATAGGGGTACTCAAGTGTCTCTATGCACACCAGATGAAGCTGTTGAAATGTTTCGTCTGCGCAACTCCATTGAATGCAACGGGATCCCTCGCGTGATGATGCGACGGACCATGAAACTAACTGATGATCTCAAAAGCATGCTCGAAGGGATGCTGCAAGCAGCCGATGACGAAGATGAATATCGTCTTGCTGCAATAGATCGCGACTTTCACAGGCGTATCTTCGACGAAGCTGACCTGCCGGCGCTGAATCCTATTTTACATCGTTGCCTTGTGCATAATCATCGCTTCAAAATTTCACAAAGTCGCAGCGCACGCGACTTGCGGGGTACCGCGCTGCGTCATTGCTCAATCATTGATGCCATAGAAGCTGCTGACCTTGAGGCTGCGCAAACAGCTATGCGACATCACATTGCAACCATCGTCGATTTCGGACCCGCGGTATTCCCCGAAGAAGGTCGCAGCTGATGTCGCGCTGTATCAACCATGATTTACAAGCAGAAATGCAGGCTCTTCTCGAAAAAATTACCGTTGAGTTTGCAGGCTTACCCGATCCAACGACGCTTCTACCGGCAGCCGGGCGGGCGCTTGCAGAAAAGAACAATCAGCGCTGGAATATCAATCTTCCTGAAATGCAGAATGTGCGTTCAATGCAAATTGACGCAAACCCGAGTATTGGCTCGCAGCAAACACCACTCCTTGTTCTGGAACCGATCAACAAAAAACGCGGCATCATTCTTTTCGTTCATGGTGGCGGCTTTGCTTTTTGCAGCCCTAAAACGCATGAGCGGTGCGCACGGGTGCTGGCCGAAAAGACCAGCTTAACTGTGGTTCTACCCGATTACCGTCTAGCACCGGAAAACCCTTTTCCCGCAGGCTTAAACGATGTCATCGGCACTATGCGGGCATTGGTTGATGGACGGTTGGAAGGACTGGACGACCCCGTCTATATCGCTGGCGATTCTGCCGGCGCAAATCTTGCTCTCTCAGCGATGTTGCATGAGGCAGAAAATAGCCAATTGCTGCCAAAAGGCGCTCTGCTATTTTATGGCAACTATGCCATGGATTTTGAAACTCCGTCATATCAGGCTTTCATCAATGGCCCCGGACTGACCACCGACAGAATGAAGCGTTACTGGAACTGGTATGCGAGTGGACAGAACATCGCTTCAAATGCACTCGCCTGCCCGCTTCACGCCAGCGATGGAACACTCAAAAAAATGCCCCCGCTATATCTGACAGCAGCAGGCATTGACCCCCTGCTTTCCGATACGATTTTGCTGCACGAGCGGCTTTCAAAGATTGGTCGCAAGGACGAATTAGTTATCACAGAAGGCGTCGTACACGGCTTTCTTCAATACACGAATGAACTGACGGCAGCTGAAGCGGCGTTGGAGGACGCGGCGAAGGCATTAAGCCGAATGGCCTGAACAAGAGGCCTTCGTAAACAACTGGGAGGAGTTGACATGTTGAAATCTCTTATGCTCGGTGCAGCATTTACGGTTGCGCTCACATTTTCCGCGCAGTCTGCTGAAACGGTTCGCTTCTGGTACCACTTCGACAATCCGGAAAATCCGATGTCGGAACTGGTCGCCAAATTTGAAAAAGCCAATCCGGACATTAAAATCGAAGCAGAGAACATTCCATGGAACAGCTATTACGATAATCTCTACACTTCGATCATTGGTGGCAGCGCACCAGACGCTGCGATGGTGAAGCTGTTTGCACAACCACGATTAACGGAAATGGAAGCCCTTGAACCGCTCGGCGACCGGATCAATGGCTGGGCAGGCAAAGATGACCTGCTCGATAATTTGCTGGAGCTAAACAAAGCAGCTGATGGCAACCAATATTACCTGCCAATTCAGTATGTCGTTCTGTATCTCTATTATCGTGCCGACCTTTTCAAGGAGGCAGGCCTTGAGGCCCCTAAAACCTGTGACGATTTCCGCAATGCTGCAATCAAGCTTACCGACGCACCAAAACGCTATGGCTTTGGCCTGCGCGGCGGTAAGGGTGGATGGGACCAGTGGGGCGCATTCGTTCTTTCACAAGGCGGCGAAATCAAGCCAGGCGGCTTGACAACGCCGTCAGCTGTTGCGGCCAATCAATGGGTGATCGATCTTTTCCAGAAGGACAAAGTCATTCCTCCATCAGCACCAAACGATGGGTTTCAGGAGATCATTTCAGCATTCAAAACCGGTAAGACTGCAATGACGATCCACCATATTGGCTCGTCTAAGGATCTCGTGGCAGCACTTGGCGATAAGGTATCAGCAGTTCCCGTTCCTGAATGCGGCGGCAGCCGCTGGACATCTTATGGTGATGAATCGCTTGCGATTTTCTCGTCTTCCGAAGTGAAAGATGCTGCATGGAAATGGATTTCCTTCCTCGCAGAGGGTGAAAACAACGTCTCCTTCAACAGCGCAACCGGCCAGATGACAGTCACAAAAAGCGGCTCAAAAGACTGGAAACTGCATGATCGTCGCTTTGTTGATGCGACAGTCGATTCCCTGCCCTTTGCACATGTGCTCCCACAAAATGAAGGTACATCAGAATTCGTGAATACCGCGTGGCAAACTGCCATGCAACGTGCACTTGCAGGCCAAATCACATCTGAGCAGATGATGCAGGAACTGGAAAGCCTATTCCAGAACTAAGCCTCCGACGTATGGGACCTTCATGGTGGCATCCACAAAAGCCGCCATACCTCTCCTTATAGAACGTCGTCGCAAGCCAATCCATTCCTCAGTCTGGATAGATAGCCTATGTCCGCGTTACCTTCTGTCTCCCAATCACCAGCCCGCCTCCGACGCCGGAGCAAAAAACTGCTGCCTTACTGGTTGCTGAGCCCTGCTGTAATTGTCACGCTGGCTATCGTATTTTTGCCAATGATGCAGGCGGTCTGGACAAGCTTCTACGATCTGGTGTTGTTCAAACCCAAAGCAACGGCATTTGTTGGCATCGGCAACTATATCAAGTTGTTACAGGACCCCGTATTCTGGGCCGCGTTCTGGAACACGTGTATCTGGATAGGTCTGACTGTGCCACTCCAGATGGGGCTTGGGCTTATAACCGCCCTCTTGCTCAACAGGGAGTTTCCTTGGCGCGGTTTGGCCCGAGCACTGGTCATTATACCATGGGCGCTGCCGAGTGTGGTTATAGCGCTGATGTGGCGCTGGATTTACGACCCCAATACAGGCGTTCTCAACGACATATTGCTCAATCTGTCAATTGTAAGTCATGCAGTTCCGTGGCTGGCCGATCCAAACATCGCACTTTATGCAATCATCGCGACGCTGACATGGCAGGGCTTCCCATTCTTTGCAATCATGATTCTCGCGGGTTTGCAGGGCATTCCCAAAAGCCAATATGAGGCAGCTTCCATAGATGGAGCTTCGCCCTGGCGCCAGTTTGTAAATGTGACACTGCCCGGCATAGCGCCAGTTCTTGCAACAGCAGGTCTACTCCGCGTGATCTGGGTGGCGAACTCCATGGACGTGATCTTCGTGATGACGGGCGGTGGCCCCGGCTACTCAACCTACACTTTGCCACTCTATGCATTCGTGAAAGCCAGGCAAAATCTGGATTTTGGCTATGGCACAGCAATCGCTGTAACCTTTACATTGCTGCTTGGTGTTCTGGTTGTCCTCTATCTTGCCCGCACAATGCGTGAGGTCGAAAAATGAAACGTCAAAGCACCATTAAGCGCATATTGACGACCGACCTTCCGGTTGCATGCATCGTGCTCTTCGCCTTAGCCCCATTCGCATGGATGGTCTTAACTTCACTCACACCAACCGAGCAATTATCGGCCAGCGGTGTTTCAATGTCACCGTCGAGCTGGAGTCTCGCCAATTACGAGCGCCTTTTTAACAAAGCACAATTCTACAAAAACATGCTCGACAGCCTTGTTATCGCGGTCGGTACAGTGGTGCTTGGACTCGCGGTCTCCGTTACGGCGGCTTATGCGCTGTCGCGGTTTCGCTTTGTTGGGCGCAAATTGTTTATGATGCAATTTCTGCTCATCAACATGTTCCCGATTGTGCTGTTGATCCTCCCGCTTTTTATCCTCATGCGAAAATATGGCGTTTTGGATACCTATTTCGGTCTTATTCTAGCAAACTCTACGGTCGCCATTCCCTTCTCGGTCTGGATGCTGACGAGTTATGTCGCGGCCATTCCCAAAAGCCTGGACGAAGCCGCGATGATGGATGGTTGTTCGCGTCTTACCGCTCTTCGACGCGTGATCATTCCTCTGATGATGCCCGGCATCATTTCAACGGGCATCTACATCTTCATCACGGCTTGGAATGAATATCTCTATGCCCTCACCCTAGGCGGTAGAAATGTTCGTCCGGTTACCGTCGCAATCCAGACGTTAATCGGGGAATATCAGATCGAATGGGGACTTTTGGCAGCTGGTGCCGTCGTCGGTGCAATGCCGGCAACCATTCTGTTCCTTCTCGTTCAAAAGCGCCTCATAGGCGGTCTCACTCAAGGTGCGGTCAAAGGCTGACACACTGTTTCCATCAATTATTCAAGCTATCGAGGAAATATCATGAACCCCATAGGGTTGATTTCAATGCAATATGCGCGGCCTTTCACGGCCGAACATTTTCCGCTTTTCCATAAAATACGCGATCACGGATATGATTTCGTTGAACTGCTAGTGCCTGAAGTGGGCGAACTTGATCTAAAGGAAACACGCAAAGCGCTTGATGATGCAGGTTTGAGCATCGTACTTGCAGCACGCGTTAATCTTGAACGGAATATTTCGTCCGCTGACCGCAAGGCCTACCAATGCGGCATTGATTATCTCAAATACACTGTCGATTGCGCGAATGCACTTGGCGCGCAGGTAGTCGGAGGTCCTTTGACCGGAAATCCACTCGTCTTTGCTGGTCGCCCACCACAACCGGTTTCAGAAGACGAACGTCTGCGCCGTAAGGATTGTTGCGTGCATGCCCTGCAAGTCGCCGGAGACTATGCTCAGGGCAGCGAGGTACTACTGGCCGTTGAACCACTCAATCGCTTTGAAAGCGACGTGTTGTGTACAACCCAACAAGCAATCGAACTGTTAGATGCAGTTGATCAGCCAGCGATAAAGCTGATGCTCGACACATTCCATATGCATATGGAAGAAAGTTCAATCCCCGAAGCGATCAAGCTCGCAGGCGATCTCGTGGTGCATTTTCAAGCCAACGAAAACCATCGCGGCTTTCCAGGCACAGGCGCCACAGATTGGGTATCGGTTTGCCGGGCTTTACACGAGATTGGCTACACTGGTCCAATTTCGCTTGAACCTTTCCGCCGTCAGGACGATCGGTTTGGTGTGCCTTTTGCGCAGTGGCGCGCACCGCACGAAGACGAAGGTGATCGTTTGGCCGCCAGCACTGCGTTTATGAAAAGCCACCTCCTTCTTACGGAATATCGTCGATGACCCTAAAAATTGGTTGGATTGGTTGCGGTATCCACGCAACTCAAATGCTGCTGCCTCAGCTTGTTCGTTATGATGTCGAAATTGCCGCTCTTTGCGATATCGACCCCGAACGCCTAAAAAATGCGGGGCGGCAGTTTGGTGTGCACACACTAACAGGTGATGTTGAAACGTTGCTAAGCACACCGGGTATTGACGCCATTGGTATGGCCGTGGGCCCTGATCAGCACCTTGCCTTTGGCAAAGCGGCATTGCAACGCGGCCTTCCTGTTTTCATGGAGAAGCCTCCATCAGGATCATCAGAAGGAGCACGTGAGCTTCTGAAAGCGTCCGAAAAAGCGAAGAAGCCTCTACTGCTGGGCTTCATGAAACGTTACTCGGTCGGCAACAAAGTTGCGGCCAACATCATAAAGTCGGGTCAATTTGGCGACGTATTGGGGCTAACAGGCTACTATATGACGGCTCCCGGCTATTTCGTCGGCAATGTCGACTACACCGGCTTCTTTCTGCATCATTGCGTCCACTACATGGATCTTGTTTCCCACCTCGTCTCGCCTGTGCGAAAACTTATGGCAAAAAAAGTCGAAAAAGAACCAGGCAAGCTGCTGATTCATGCAGCAATCGATTTTGAATGTGGCGCTATTGGCACGATTGCCATGGGTACTATTCAATCGCGTGGAACACCAGTCGAGCGCATCGAATTGATGGGAGATCATCAGCGTATTGAAGTGGATAATGTCATCGATGTTCGCTGGCATCGAAATCCTGCATTCAAAATAGACGATCCGAAAGCAATGCTTTCAGAAGCGAGCGATACCCTCACTTGGAGACCCAACTTCACCGCCGCTGCTAATGAAGATCCAAAGGGCTATCATTCGTTGCTGGCTGATGTCCTTCCCGCTCTCATGGGTGCCGAGACAGCCGCACCAAACATCACAGACGGCGTTATTGCTATGGAACGACTAGAGACCATGCGGAAGGAAATTGATTTATAATGCTCATTGACTTTTATGTCAGAGCGGAAATCTCCAAGAAAAGTGAGTAAGTGTTCACGAATTGGCTTTCTCTGTAAATCTATATTCGATTTTAACTGCTATCAGATGTTCTTTCGTTGATAATAACATATTTAACACGCTCTCAATAAACAGAGATAATTCCGGCACATATGGCAAACCTTCACTTCTGCCATATGTTCCGGATTTCTAAAATAAACAACCCATAAGGAAAATATCATATTCCGATCGATTTATACTTATGACGAATAATAACAGCACAAATAAAAACATCGATCAGAAATTAAATATAATATAATATAATATAATATATTACTATTTTCTAGTAACTTATATATATTCATACTTTTCTGAAATACTGGATTTCAGTTAGGCGCTTCCATTATTTGATTTAGCATTTTTTTCCACAGATCAACCAATTTGCGCCCGGTTGTAATTTCCGGATCAAAGCTCTGGCGCACCGCTATACCACGTAACACCGACAGAATTAGGTGAACCTTTAATGTATCGGTCTCATTGTCAGGCTCAAAACCCACCAGTTTGATATGCTTAAATCACGGATATCCACCCAACGACCCATCTCGTCCCTTAATCGTTGACCAAGCTCATTGTCTAAGCGAGCTGCCAGCATCAGTTCAATTGCGGCGATGTACCGGCTATCCGAGAAGATCGTCAACCAAAGAGCTTCGGTCAGTTCTGGCAGCTTATGCTTGGTTTCATTAGGATCAGCTCCAAAGGGATCAGCGACTTCCCAGTCCTCATGAAGCTGTCGCAAAGCTGCAACCAGTAGATCATTACGCGAGGGAAAGTGATGCGTCAGCGCGCCACGCGAGACCTTTGCTTTTTGAGCAATCATGGCTGTTGAAATAAGCCCATGACCGACCTCAGCAAGTGCTTCAAGGGTTGCTTGGCAAACTCTTGACCGTGTCGTTGACGAGCGTTCAGCCTGAGTTTTCCTGCGCGACTGCGCCGAATTCTGAGCCCTGATTGATTTTACTGAGCCGTTCATTTGTTGAGATCTCTGCAGCCTCTGTTACCGCAGTCTGCGTTATACTCAGCCTACGGCTAGCAAACTGGATTTCAAAACAGAGCGGCAGTCTTAAAACCATTCTTCTTATGGCAATTATCCTACCGCTGTTTATCTCGAACGCTGTTCGCGCTGCCGGCTGGATGGTCGCTTTTGGCCAGACCGGCGTGTTGAATTTTCTGCTTATGAAAGTCGGCGTCATCTCCACGCCTCTAGCGATCATGCAGACACCAGTTGCGGTGTTCATTGGCATAACGGCCGTCAATCTTCCCTATGTAGTCCTCACGTTACAAAGTGTGTTTGAAGGTTTGGACGAAAATATAGATTACGCAGCAGCCAGCCTCGGTGCTTCACCATTGCAAAGCTTCATGCTCGTTCGTATGCCACAAATTATGCCTGGCCTTCTTGCAGCCTCGGTACTCTCCTTCATCCTGACGATGAATGCTTATGCCACGCCTGTACTTCTGGGCGGCCCATCGTTCCGCATGATGGCTCCGATGACCGTCACAGAAATACTGAATAAGGCAAACTGGCCCCTCGGAGCAGCACTTGCCTTTGTTCTGCTTTCTGTCACAGTCACGATATCGGTACTCGCAGGGCTTTTTATTCGTCGCCGCTATTAAGCGCGAAGGATAATTGGCGTAACAACCGCTGGTAAGCGGAAACAGTTCTGCAGACAATTTTTCGAAAGTTGGTCGAACAACCGACGAAAGCAAAATCAATTTCCGCGTATGCGAGCACAAGAGTAAACGTCAGAATGACCGTGGGCCGAAAGCAGTACTACCACTACTCACCATAATAGTCTGAACTGTCCTATCCTTTATTAGATGCACGTTGTCATAAGTAGTCTGTTCGTCCGGCAGACTACAGCGCTGTTCTTATTTAAGAATGGCTTCCGTCTCACTGACATGGGCTTGCGAAATCGCTCCCGCCGAAAAGACGCGCGGATTACATATACGAGAAAACTGTTGGGTTTGCCCAATTGCCTTTGAAATTTAACGTCTAAGACACCGTTAAAAAGCGCGTGATTTATTGTCTTCTACGGAGATTGTGAGATTATGACTTTGCGCTGAGACGAGCAGTAACAGTCGAAGCGCAACCCCGGATTAGCCCCCGCTATCCGGGGTTTTCATTTTGCGTCGGACCCGGGCTCGGTACGGTATCGACCCTTACTTTCAAGTATATTTCTGCGATGATGATTGAGCGCAAGAAAGGTCTGCTGGGACTCCAAGCGCAAGCCCCGACTCTGAACGATTACCCGCGAGCCGGGGCTTTTCTGCTTTTTAAAACGATGCTATCTTTTTATTGCGTTGGTGAATTTCAGACCTTCCGAGCGCAGACCCCGGTTTACGGCTTCTTGCCGGCCGGGGTTTTTTTATGGTCAAATTCTACAGAATTGCGCTAAGTTTCACTAGGACCTTAGGAGGCTCATATGGCTGCAGAATCCTGAGCTTCACTAGCGATTGTAAATGCTTTTGTAGTCATCTTGTTTGCACTGATATGGCGCTGCAAAGAAGAAAAATCGCCACTGATTTCCTTACTATTACGTCTCAGACAGCCATTAATCAGCGTTTTCAGCGGCTCCGCTAGCTCAGCACGATCCCGCCATCAACATTGAGGCTTTGCCCGGTCACGAATGCTGCATCATCGGAAGCGAGGAATGCAACCGGTCCTACTACATCTTCAGGGTCACCGATCCGTCGCATGGCCGTTTTTTCCTGCCATGCCTCCCGCACCGCAATGTCATCAAGATTTACGCGACCCATATCGGTGAGAATAATGCCTGGGCAAATGCAATTCGCAGTGATGCCGAAAATTCCGACCTCTTGTGCCAATACACGTGTGAACCCCATGACAGCAGCCTTCGAGGCCGAATAATGAGCCTGCTCCGGAGCGCCATGTTTGCCGCCAATCGATGCAATATTCACGATGCGACCGTAATTCTGTTTCTTCATAAAAGGCAACACAGCTTGAACGACCAGAAATGTGCCCTTTGCGTTTACATCAAGCACACTATCCCAATGTTCTTCTTTAAGGTGTTCGACATCGCTGGCAATCAGGATACCTGCATTGTTAACGACAGCATCAACGCGGCCAAAACTTTCGACCGTCTTATGTACCATCGTCTCAACGTCAGCTTTGTTACTCACATCGGCATAGACAGTTAATGCACGGCGACCACCTGCTTCTATTTCTTTTGCAACGTCCTGCAGCGCATCCTTCTGGCGTTCAATATCGTTGATGGCTACATTAAAGCCGCGTTTGGCCATACCAACAGCAATCGCACGACCAATTCCACGGCTGGCGCCTGTAACGAGTACTGTTTTTGTCTTTTCAGTCATTTCATCCTCCAGAAACTAAAGGGCCGTATAGCCACCATCAACGGTCAACACAGTGCCGGTTACAAAACTCGCCGCATCGGATGCGAGAAACAAAACAGCATTTGCGATCTCACGGGGTTCGCCGAGCCGCCCTTGCGGGGTCATGGCCAACCAATTCGAAAACCACTCCCCGTTGCTACGGCCAGCAAGAGTGAGCTCGGTCGCCGTATAGCCAGGAGCTACCGCGTTTACGCGCACGCCCCGCTTTGCCCATTCGACCGCAAGCGATTTGGTGATGAGATTGACGCCTGCCTTAGCTGCATTGTATGCGACCTGGGGCTGTGGATAGACAACAATCTCACCACACATCGATGAAATATTGACGATCGCACCACGGCCAGCTGAAGCCATGCGCTTTCCGAAAGCCTGCGCACAGAAGAATACTCCATTCAAATTGACATCGATAACCGCCCGCCAGTCAGCTTCCTTAGTTTCGGCAACTGGCGCATTTCTGACGATCCCAGCATTGTTGACCAATATATGCGGGCAACCATGTTGGCGGAAAATAGCTTCTGCAGCGCGTTCGACTGCCTCGCTGTCCGTTACGTCAAAAATATAAAGACTTGCCGAGGAAGCTCTTAGTGCGTTCAGCTCCGCAACAGCCACCTGACCTGACGCTTCATCACGATCCGTAATGATAACAGTTGCTCCCGCTTCAACGAACAACTGCGCAATCGCTCGGCCGATTCCCTTGGCGCCACCGGTAATAACTGCATACTTCTCTGTAAGTTCAAAATCCTTGAGCAATAGTCTCTCCCAAATTGATTTCAGACAGCGCGAACAGATTTTAGCGCTGGATACAAAGCACGATACTGCTGGTAAATCTCATCATACATTGCTGCCTCGCGGGCGCGGGGTTCTATGCGTGTTCCCGGCTTTACCATCGCAGCGATGCCGTCATCGATGGTGGCGAAATATCCAGCACCATGGGCCGCCAGAACCGCAGCCCCCACCGAAGGGGCGTCGCGTGACTGCGGCACACAAACGGGCAAGCCAGCCGTATCAGCATGTATCTGCAACCAGAGCGGAGAGGCACTAGCCCCACCGCCAACGGTGATTTCCTGTCCGCGATAACCCGCATCCGCCATGGCATCGAGAATAGCGCGGGTACCGAAACTGATCCCTTCCATGATCGCCCGAAAAATATGATGCGGCTCATGAGCAAGTGTGAGACCGACGATTGCTCCACGCGACAGAGCATCAGTATAAGGCGTCCGATTTCCCTGAAAATGGTCTTGCACCAGAAGTCCGTCAGCGCCAGGTTCAAGAGCTGCAGCCTTGCGGTTCAATTCTTCCATATCCATCGTGCCGTTCATCATACGGCCCAGCCATGCGATAATTGATCCGGTGGATGTTTGACCACCTTCGATCACGTAGCGTCCCGGATAGAGCATATCCGGATAACTGCCCCAAATCCCAGGGGCATGGAGTGGTTTGTCCGAAACACCAAACTGCAGATGTGATGATCCGGTTATCAGAGCAAGCTGACCGGGTTGCGCGACGCCAAGACCGATCATACCAATCAGCGCATCAGCTCCGCCCTGAACCAGTTTCACCTTCTTGCTGAGACCAAGTTCGGAGGCAGCCGATGCACAAAGCGTACCGACGACATCGCCTGGCGCAACCACCCGCGATGGCCATTTATGCAACAAGGATTCAAGTCCCAGTTTTTGCAGCATTGTTGTCGGGAAGCCACCACGATCTGTTGAGTAGTGCCAGCGCAGAGAGGTATTGTTAAGACTCGCAGCCTTTTCGCCGGTCAGGCGCAAAGTCATAAAATCCTGATACTCGCAAATCGTTTCGGCCTTCGCGAAAATCTCTGGCTCATTGCGGGCAATCCAGAGTGCCTTTGGGATCATCCACTCCGCCGAGACGGGCCCTTGGCCACCGCCATTGGCTTTGAGCGCTTCATCGTTTGTGGCCAATATCTCTGCCGCTTCTGAAGTCGCGCGAACGTCCATCCAGATAATCGATGGACGCAGAGGCTTGCCGTTAGCGTCGAGAGCAACAACCGTGCAGCTTGTTGTGGCAAGCGTTATCGCTTCGATCGCAGATGGGTCAACCGCGGATTCTGATATCGCTTTGCACGCGGCCTGAACGAAGGAACTCCACCAGTCTTCCGGATTTTGTTCCGCTCTTGCACCGCTGTAAAACTTAGTTTCATATGGGACCGCAACACTGGCAAGGCACACGCCCGACAGATCGTAAACCCGTGCGCGGATGCTTTCTGTGCCGCCGTCAGCAGTGAGAAAATAAGCCATCCAATTCCTCCCGAGCAGATGCAAAGGCGCCTCCAACCTATGCAATGCCCTAAACTCAACTTAAATTGCGAAATGCCTCGAGTGCTTTGCCCGCATACATCACTGCTGGCCCACCGCCCATTTCGACGGCCACTTCCAATGCTTCGATCAGCTCCACTTCTCTAGCGCCATGGCGGATTGCAGCATCGACATGATATAGAATGCAGTCCTCGCACCCTTTAGCGACAGCTATACTCACAGCGATCAACTCGCGTTGAGCAGAGGAAAAGCTACCAGCAGCAGTCGCTGTCTTGCTAACCTTGGCGAAGCCTGAGATGAGCTCTGGTGCTGCCTTGGCAAATGCTCCGAGCCGCGATTGAGCTTCTTTCAGTTTTGCCTTTAAATCAGTCATTGGAGCCTCCCTTGTGGCTTAAGATGAGATCCAGAACGCCCTTCGTTTGATCCCATTGCGGCATGTGACCGGATTGAGCAAAGAAGTGGACGCTGACTGACGGCGGCAGCGAAGTCACCTGCTGCCATGGGATGATGCGGTCGTGAAGACCAACCAGAACTCTCACGGGCATTGATCGCGAAAGCTTATCCAGTGACGCTATGATATCGATGCGCTGGCCTGATGATCCAATGATCGTGTCAGCAAGCGCCTTAAGACGGCCTTTGCTCATTGTGCTCGCAATATCCGCGGCAAGTTCTGACGAAAGCTCAACCGGTTTGGCCGAAACGCGCCTGAGCAAATGCACCACTTCACCAGCTGTTGTGGCATTCGCCATGCCAGAGATGAAACTTGCATCGATTTCTGAACCCAGACCAGCTGGCGCAATCAGCGTCAGCCCCGAAACGATTTCAGCATCAGTCTGTGCAAATTTTATTGCGGCAATAGCGCCAAGGGAATGAGCGACCACATGAACTTTCTTGGCGGACAACGCGTCGAGAAACTCAGAAAGAAAATCGCTTAGCTGATCAATTTGCCCCGCTTCAATTGTTGTCAGACCATGTGCAGGAAGATCGGGAACAATGACGCGGAAATTTGCCCGGCGCAAACCTGAAGCGATGCCATTCCATGTGGTTTGATCACCCGAAAACCCATGCAGAAGCAGAAAGGTCGGCGAATCCTTGGAGCCCTGATCGCTATAGGCGACGCGCGCCCGTCCGAATTCGATAAATTGCACGTCGCCTTTTAACACAGCATTGCCCGAGGCAGCTAGTACGTCCTCTTTCTCAACTCGGCCCCTGCGACCGCTTCCTGAGAGAAGCTGGATATCGATGCCTTTTTCACGCGCTATCCTGCGAGCGAGCGGTGTCGCACGCACACGCTGATCACTTCCTGCCGGTCTTGCAACGGCTGCATTGGAAACAATTGGCGCAGCTGGAGCTGCAAGGGTTTGAACTGCAGAGACATCCGGCTTCAAGATGACAGAGCCAGCCGCGACCTCGATACGAGCGATAGCGTCGCCGACGACGACCATATCGCCTTCCTGACGCAGAATTTCTATGAGCTTGCCACCGACCAGCGCAGGAAATTCGGCAACCGTTTTGTCTGTCTCGATTTCCAGCACAGCCTCGCCGCGTTCGAAGCTATCGCCTGCGTCCTTCAGCCAACGGACAATGCGCCCCTCTTCCATCGTTTCACCGAGACGCGGCATATCGAGCTCGGTTACGACAAAATCGCCAGCAAATTCCTCCGAAACAGTCGCGCTTTGACCGCCTTCATCTGTCCAGTCAGGGCCCTCTCCTGTGTCGATACGCGCCAGCGGTGCTCCCACTACCACATGGTCTCCAATAGATCCGATCCACTCATGAAGTGTACCATCACCAAGGGCTGGAAACTCCGCAACGGTTTTGTCTGTTTCAATCTCGATTATGGAATCGCCACGTTTGAAACTGTCGCCGGGGTTTACAAGAAAGCCGACAATTTTGCCCTCTTCCATCGTTTCGCCCAGGCGTGGCATTTTGAGAATACGTTCTGTCATGACAACATTCTCTCTGCGACTGAACGGATCAGGTCTGCTGTCGGCACGCTTCCAGCTTCCAGATCCTGCGAAACTGAAATTGGAATGTCTTCACCTGCCACACGCACGACAGGCTGTTCGAGATAATCAAAGCACTCTTCCGTGATCCGGGCAGAAAGCTCTGCTGCAACACCCGCAGTCATCACGCCCTCGGATACAACCATAGCTTTACCGACACGCTCGACGTGTTCGCGCACGGTGTCAAAATCGAGCGGATTGAGCGTACGAAGATCGATAACTGTGACCTCAATTCCCTTGGACGCAAGTTTTTCAGCTGCATCCATCGCGTAGTGCAACTGGCGAGAATAAGTGATGATCACCAGATCCTTACCGGTACGCCGCACTGCTGCCTTGCCCCATTCCAGCGGCTCAGCATCAAGGTTAACCTCTTCCTTGCGGGTATAAAGCGCTTTGTGTTCAATGAAGACCACCGGATCAGGTTTCGTGAGGCTCTGGCGCAGCAGATGATAGGCGTCCTGTACAGTCGCAGGCATCGCAAGTCGCAAGCCCGGCGTGTGCATGATCCATGCTTCGAGACTTTGCGAATGCTGCGCACCTGCCGAACGCCCGGTACCACCTTGCGTGCGGAGAACCATCGGCACGCCGATCTGGCCGCCAAACATATAACGGATTTTGGCAGCCTGATTGGCAAGCTGATCCATCGTCATACCAAGGAAGTCAATATACATAAGTTCCGCAACAGGGCGCAATCCGGTCATTGCGGCACCCACAGCCGCGCCAATGATTGCTGGCTCAGAAATGGGGGTATCGATAAGCCGGTCAGCGCCATATTTACCTATCAGGTCTTTGGTAACTCCATAGGCACCGCCATAACGGCCCACCTCTTCGCCGATCACAACGATGGTGTTGTCTTCAGCCATGGCATCATCCAGCGCCTTACGCAGCGCATCGCGGTAAGTCATGGCAACCATTATGCTTCATCCCTGGAAAGTACGCGATCAATACGGGTGTGGACGGGTTCTGGCTCTGGTTCGCCAACCGCATAGACATCTCTGAACATGGAAGTGAGTGGGGGCGCTTTGGATGCCACGGAGAAATCAATCGTCGCATCCATTTCCGCCGTGATGCCGCTATCCATCGCGTCGAGTTCGGCTTCTGGTGCCAAGCCTTCGTAAATCAGCCGATCCCGTGTGAACTTTACCGGGTCTTTCTTCCGACCTTCGGTCTCTTCCGCTTCCGCGCGATATGGGCTCTTGTCCATGCGCGCATGACCAAAGAAACGGTAGCAGGTCACTGACAGGAAACCTGGTTTGCCAAGGCGCGCATCATCAATCAGGCCTTGTGCAACGCTTTTTACTTCCTCAACATCAATGCCATCAGCGACAGCGCCGTTTAGACCAAACGCGTGCGCGCGCTGTTCAAACGCAGTATTGGCGGTCGCCTGATCAACACGCGTACCCATGCCATATTGATTGTTGATGCAGACAAACACAACCGGCAGATGCCAAAGCGCTGCCATATTCATGCTCTCGTAGAGGATACCCTGCTGCATCGCTCCATCGCCAAAAAAGGCGATCGAAACAGAGTTTTTCTTGAGGTATTTGCTGGATAGGCCCGCACCAACCACCGATGGAATACCGCCCCCAACAATCGCATTAGCACCAAGATGGCCAAGCGCCATGTCGGCGATATGCATGGAACCGCCCTTACCATGGCAATAACCAGTTTCCTTCCCACCGATTTCGGCCATCATCTGCTTGGGATCAGCACCGCGGGCAAGAAAAATACCATGACCACGATGATGGGTCGTGAAAGTGTCCTGTGGCTGCATTGCAGCACATACACCGGCAGCGGCCGCCTCTTCACCAATGGAAAGGTGAAGCATCGAACCTGCCGTCTGGCCACGTACGAACAATTCACCAACACGCTCTTCAAAGGTGCGGATTCGCCGCATCGTCCGGTATAGTTCAAGAAGATTAGAGTTACTCGGATTTTGCACGCGCGCCTCCGACAGACTTGTCTGTTTTAAGTTTTTCATGATGTTTGGTTCAATGCCTAACTAACGCAGTTCTTCAAAGGAGCTTCAGTTTGGTGGTTCGCGAAACAACGGCAACCGCCACGAGAATGATAAGGCCCTTCACGATGCTCTGGATGTATGTGTCCATGCCAATCAGATTAAGGCCGTTATTGATGACGCCTATGAAAAGAGCGCCGAAGAAAGTACCAGCAATTGTTGCAGTACCAGGACGGAACATAGTCATCCCGATAAAAACCGTGGCGAGGCCATCAAGCAAATAACGTTCTCCAGCATTTGGCTGACCGGAACCTAAACGTGCTGCAAGAAGTGCACCTGCGACGGCTGCAAAAATCGAGCATACCACAAGAGCAGCAGCACGATAAAAGCGGCCATTCACGCCAGAAAGCTCCGCGGCTTTGAGGTTTCCCCCCACCGCATAGATGTAACGACCGAAAATGGTTCGCTCCATCAGGAACCAGGCCACGAAGACAACGATCACCATGGCGTAGGCAAGCACGGGAATGCCAAAAAGCTGGCCCTGGCCAAGCCAGAGATAGCCGGCGGGAAGACCGCCATAGATTGCTCGCCCCCCTGTCATAAGAAAATTGATACCGTATAGAATGGAGCCTATAGCAAGCGTGGCGATCAGTGACGGAACCCCCACTAGCGTCACCAGTGCTGCGTTGACCGAACCCACCACCAGGCCGGCGCACAGACCGGCAAGCAAAGCCACTGGCAAAGGAAATCCGGCAACTAGCATCAGTGGCACCAGAATGCCCGCCATACCAACCATATAGCCAACCGAGAGGTCCATTTCTCTCGCTGCAAAGCCAAATGTCAGACCTGCGCCAACGATGGTAAGCATCGAAATCTGCTGGATGATATTGAGCAGATTATTTGCCGTAAGGAAGCGGTCAACAGTCAAGGAAAAGCCTGCAAACAACAGGAAAAGCACGAAAAGCGTACTATATTTCAACAACCACTCGCCTTTGAGCTTTTTACCAAAGCTCTGGGCATGGCGTGATGATTGCGGTGAGACCGCTGAAGATCGGGCATTCATTGGGTAGCTCCTGCCATCGCGGCAATAAATTTCGCTTCTGAGAATGCGCTACGCTCAATCTGTGGACCAGGCTTGCCATTCACGAATGGGATGACGCGGTCTGCCACGTCGGCTATTTCCAGAAGGTCGGAAGAGGTTACGAGAACGGCTATGCCTTTATTGGCAAGTCTCCGCATCTGCGCATGAATCTCTCGCTTGGCACCGATATCCACGCCCTCTGTCGGTTCTATTAAAATCATCAACCGGTAATGATCGTCAGCGCCATAAAGCCACTTGCCAATCGAGACCTTTTGTTTGTTGCCTCCGCTTAGGTCTTTTACAAACTGGCTGCGTGAATGTGCCTTGACGTTCATCAACTGCATCGTCCGGTCAGCTTCGCGGGCTTCACGGCGCATGGACAATATACCTGTGCTGCCCAAAGTCGCGTAGGATGGGTGGACCATTGCAAGGTTTTCGCGCACATCCCAATCGCCGATCAGTGCGTTCTCCATGCGGTGGTCAGGCACAAGTGCCACACCCTTCTTTTGCATCGTCCGCGCATCAATTCTGGCGATGGACACACCATCAAAACGGCAGGTTCCGGCGGTCTTCCCACTTGCCGCGTAAAGCGAGCGTGCAAAACCAAAATGCCCTGCCCCCGTCAAACCAATAAGCCCGACAATCTCGCCCGAACGGATGACGAAATTTTCAACGCTCACCCCACCTGCCTGCCAGTCACTGACTTCCATGACCACCGGGCCAAGATTGCGTGTTTGACTGGTATCCTGCTCGGTAGGACCCTTACCGCCCGTCCGCTGAAGCATAAGATCTATGAGCTGCGCTTCGCTTGAATTTTCTGCATCGAGCGTTGCGATATGCCGACCATCACGGAGGACAGTTATTCGGTCACTCAGCGCTTTGATCTCGGAGAGAAAATGGCTGATCAGTACAATGCCAACGCCTTGGTGCGGCAGAGTTTTGATAATCTGCCAAAGACTTTCTTTTTCCCGAGCAGGCAGTGTCGCCGTTGGTTCATCAAGAATAAGTAATCGGACGTTTCCGCGAAGAGCCCGAACAATTTCGATAATTTTCTGATCTGCCATCGGAAGCATATCGACCTGCTGATCAAGATCGATAGACACCTGCGGAAACCAGCGCTTAAGCAACGCGTCAGCACGCACTATAAGCTTTCGTTTGTCGATCACGCCAAGTATCATTCTTGGCTCGTCGCCCAGAAGGATATTTTGCGCCCCAGTCAATCCGGGAACGAGGCTGCCTTCTTGCGACACATGCGCAATTCCTTTGCGAAGCGCATCACCAGCACTTGCCAGCTTAACCTCAGTGCCATCAATAGTAATGTTACCAGAGGTCGGGCTTTTACTACCGCCAAGAATGCTGACAAGAGTTGTCTTTCCCGCACCATTTTCCCCGATCAGCCCATGAACCTCATTGAATCGGAACTCTGTGCTGACCTGATCTAGTGCCAGCGTTCCGGGATAGGACATGACGATCTGCGAAAGGCTCACAGCCATCGAAGAACTCCTGCTAATAAAAGTCTCACGTTAAAAATGGCCGGAACACAGAACGGTCTCGTTCCGGCCAGTTGCAGGCTAGGGGCTATTTCTTCGGGAGGAAGTCCTTGCAGTTTTGCTTAGTAACGAGGGGTGCATCAAGGTAGACAGTCTTGGAAGGAATGACCTTTGCGGCATCTTCCTTCTTCACGACGATGCTTTCTATCCATTCACCGGTCTGCGCGCCCATCTTTTCGAAAGGCTGAGAAACGGTCGCAATCATAAGGCTATCCGGCTTGCAGACTTCCTCGATTGCCTGTGGATGGCCATCAATACCGATCACTTTGACATTCTTCAGGCCCGCCGCATTCAGAGAATTGATTGCCGCTTGAGCTGGTTCATCCCAAGGGGCCCAAACTGCATTTATCTCTTCGCCAAAACGCGATGCATAATCCTGCATAGAACTGGTGGTGTCTTCAAAGAACGCGGTGTAGTCGATGTTGTGCTCCGCGAGAACTTTCACTTCCGGATATTCTTTTAAGACCGTAGCCATGACATCGCCACGCTTACGCGTGCCGTGATGCTCTGCCATACGCAAGAAGATGAGATTTCCCTTTCCGCCCATTTCATTAAGCAGATAAGGCGACACACTTGCTGACATTGCCCAATTGTTGGTGGTGACATCGACGAGAACACCATCGACCTGTCCGCTGTCGATCGCGAAGACCGGAATTTTTGCTGCAACAGCTGAATCGATAGCAGCACGCGATGCGCGCAAGTCGGACATACTCACGATGATTGCATCAACACCGCGGGATGCTGCATCCTGAATGTTGGAAGCAGTCCGTTCACCCGAACCACCGCTATCCAGCACACTGATATTCCAATCTTTGTTGGTTTCTTTCAGCCAGGCATCAAAACCTGACTTGGCGCGTTGCTCGGACTGGGCGGCTGCATTGGAATGCACCCATGCAACATTTGTCGCCGATGCGCTGGCGGTGCCCATCAGCATCGCCACAGCTGCGACGCCAATAGTTTTTTTGATAAATCCTGATCCCATTTATTCCTCCCCGATGCGGCGCGGTTGTATTCGCTGCGCAGCTTCAAATTGTTAAACTTGGCGCATGCCCGAACATAAGTCGTGCCCCGCGCTGACCTGCTACTCCTCCTGGACTGTCGCGATACGGCCATCGGTCTCTGCTCCTCCAGAGAAAGATGTTTTCATCCCGTTAAAGCTTCAGCTCCGTATTCCAATTGACCCGTTCGCCCTTTCGCGCTCTTGTCCGCCAGAATGATTGATATTAAGCGTCGGCAAATTACAAATGTCAAATAGAAATACATTTGTAATTTTCGAAGGGCTATTGAAGTGAGGGACCAATGAGTGAATCTGAAGACAGCCTGATGGTACGCGTGGCATGGCTCTATTACGTCGGCGGATTCAACCAGGAGGCGACCGCCTTAAGACTTGGTTTAACGCGTGCGCGCGTCAATAAAATCCTCGGAGAGGCGAGAGAAAGTGGTCTCGTCAGCATATCGATAGACCATCAAAACGCTGGAACTTTGCCTCTGGAAAACGAGCTTATGCGGCGATATGAACTCGATTTTTGTATTTCGACCCCGCCATTTGGCTTTGACACAGACGAAGATACGGCATCTGAAATCCGCAAGCAGGTATCTTTTCGGGCCGTTGGAGTTGCGGCCGCGACCTACCTCAAAGACTTTCTTGCAGACAATCAGGAAGCGACCATTGGAACTGGTTGGGGGCGGACGATCGAGCAGATGACTTTACAACTTGCAGGCGTGAGATCGCCACAAGCGCGTTTCATTTCGGTCATGGGATCTTTGACAGCAAACTCTGCTTACAACCCGTTCGAAGTTGTGCATATGCTTGCACGACGCACTGGCGGCCAGGGCTTTTTTCTACCGGTGCCGTTTATCGCCGATTCCGCTGAGGACCGAAAAGTTTTGATTTCTCAGCGCTCTGTTGCCCATGCCATGGAAATAGCACGAACGGCTTCTGTGTGTTTTATCAGCGCCGGAGAGTTGACCGAAGATTCACTGTTGCGTCGCCAGAACATGTTAACCAGAGCAGAACTCGAAAGCCTTAGGGCCGCCGGCGCAATCGGTGATACAAACGGCATCTTCTTCGATAAGGACGGACATCAAATTGACCACGAAATGAACCGACGTACGATTGCCCTTGGCTTTTCAGAACTACAGAAAATTCAAGTCGTCCTACTCATTGCAGGTCAAGAAAAGGTCGTGGCAGCTAAAGCACTTCTTAAAAGCGGCATCGTCAACGGTCTTATAATCGATGGTGATGCAGCAGAAGCACTCAAGAATATTTCGTAAGAAATGCACAATCAGTGCTGGAAAGAGTATGCTTTTCTTTTCCGCCAATCCTGCTCATCGATTTTGATATCAGCATATGGCAGAATAATTTTCGTCATATGCTCACCGTCGGTCGCCCTTGCCCCTCCAACACGATTAAAAGCTAATTTGGCAACTCCTGTATATTTCTTGTTGCCAGCTCTCTTGCAGCACCGCTTCCGGCCAGTCCGTGAAGTAATCAGGGTTTTCTTGCGTGAGGCAAACAGCAGGTGGCCTTAAAATGTTGAAATCTTACCCGGCGGCTCAAGGCGGCCGAGTTTGAGCAGTCGTCCGCGGTCTTTTCCACAGCGGTGACGCAGAACCGTCCTAAATCACTGCCCTCCTCCCGAGGTTCATCGTTGCAATCGTTCAAGCTCATTAAGCGGCTTCACCTGGTCAATTCGCTAAAAAATTGTGATAAACTGACCTCTTGAAGGGGCAAATTTTCTGCCTAAATCAAAGCGGTCATTCCGACATTACGCGTTCGATCAAATGGAGGTTTCGATGAGCGACCGTTTGTTTGACAGTCCTGTTTTTGTAAAGGACGGCCCATATCTCGTACGCGAGATTGCCGGCATCGGCGATGCGTTGGATTTTCTCTATGAGTGGCCCGAGCACCACCGGGATTTCATTTATGAGACAGCTTGGAAAGCCTGCTGCGATAGCCACGACGGTATTAAACCGGTCGACGTCGCGCAGATTGCCATTCGAGGCTTCGCTAAGAAGCGTGGGATACTCGAAGAGCCGGAAGCCGCCTTGCCCTGGATGAAGGGTAATAATTCAGGTGGCGGGCGAGTTGAGGCATAGGAGCAGGCTATGCTTTGGTTTCTATTCATCGAAGGAGCAATAATAGCGGCTCTGCCTATGTAGTAACGACACTGGCTTGTAAGGAGATCAAACATCATAGGAACAACTCAACTCGGATGTAGTGCTTGAAGCGAGAAGCCCCGGCAATGTACCGGGGAGTTCACTTGTCTTTTACGGAGACTGTGAGAGAATGCTCGTGCGTTAAAACAAGCAGTAACAGTTTAGACGTGGCCCCGGCATGATCCATCTCGCCGGGGCTTTTCTTGTCCGAATGAAAAGCCACCTTAATGGTGAGCGGGAACTGCGACATTGCAGGTTCATCTCGACGTCACGCGCGACCGACTTCGGGCGGCGATGTCCATTTTGTGCAGATCTATCGTCAAAACTATCAAGCTGAAATTCGGCCCAATCATCGAAAATCGTTAGGGCGACCCGGCTCAGTAAGAAGGAGGATAAGGCTTGACCTGTTCACCATACACTTTATGCCTCCGGCGATAAACGAGTTCGCACAGCAAGGCCGTTACCATGTCAACGACAGATTTTTGAAAATGACACCGAAGAAGTAGAAGTTCTCAAAATGCGATTGAAGGAGCGTCACATAAAGCCGTCCCGAATACTGAGCCAATTGCAATCTGAATATTCACTTTACCATTTGCTCCGGTGTCGATGCGCCTGCTATTGGAGAAACTTGCGGGCGCTGCTGCGGTTTGTCAGAATCACTCCTACCGATCAAAAGACAGTTGGGCATACTGTTGAACATCGTATGGCCAAAAGCCGGCTCATTCGATCAGCCCCCCAAATGGCACCTTATGACACCTCATGGCTTCAGATGGCACATCTTACCAACATATACCGATCGAGCTTAGCGGTTAGTCATGCATAATTGACGCTACAATGACTATTCTTCACCAATCTTCTTCACAGCAAAGGGTGTCCGTGTCATATCTTGCCGACTCCGCGTGGCCATCTAGTCGTGTCCTCCGGCTTCTGATTATTTGAAATACCTAAAGGATCTTGATGCAGAAAATCTGGTTGGCGAAGTTGAAACATCATGCCGCGACGTTTCAACTCGCTTCTGAAAAAGTTTCCAGCATTACAGAGCAGCTTGACTTTGATGAACATCGGGCAAAAATGGTTTTAAAGATCGTTCGTGACGGTCAAGCCGGCTTCCATGCATTCTCTGAGGAAATAAGGGAAGCGAACCTCACTTCCTCATATTATGCAGCTGCAGCCGAAGTCGATCAGGCTTGGACGAACCTTGTCCAACTCTTGTTAGTGAGGCTTCTTGAGTACCAGACAATCGGCGCACAAGATGATCAAGTACCAAGATGACGCTTTGATGCGTGCTAAAAAACGACACCACAGAGCGTCCAACACCTCTGGCACGCAGACCGTCTTACTCTGATCAAATTGCGGCATCTTTGTTTCCCTATAATTCCATGCAGAGATACGCTGAATGCTGTTGCGAGGGGGTGTAGGGGCCAACGGTCGAGATCCGTTAAGGATGCAGTCCCTCCAAAGGAGCCTTCATAACCTTCCATTCCTGAGCAGCCTCCAATTCGTGTCAACACCCCAGGCAGCCTTCCATGTCGCAATGACGCTTCGAGGCTTTCTGCCTTCTGCATTTCGGAGTTTTCTTTGCCACAAAGTCGGTGTAGCCTTTATGGGCGCGGGCCAATCGCGTTCCGCGGATGGTGAACTGCGTAACCCCGGTGGATTTTGCGGTCGCCGGGGTTTTTTCTCACTACATTTTTGGTTTTAGTGAAACTCAACACCAAATTGGCAAACTCAACAGTATCATGAAAAGCTTAAACCAGTTCATTAGTCAGATTGTTGGCCGACCCTATAAAGAACGGGTCGTCTATTCGTGCATGTTCGGATTTTCGGAGGCTTTCAAGGACCGCAACTATCCTGAAGACGCTGACACAGATTATATATGTTTCACTGACGATAGGAACCTGGAGTCGGAAACCTGGCGCTTCGTGGTCGTCGACACGACGCTATACGGGCCGCAGAAGACATCAAAGCTCGTCAAGCTTTGCCCGCACCTGTTTTTGTCAGACTATAAAACGAGCCTTTATGTAGACAATACGGTTCGAATAAATTCGCCACTCAATGAAATATTTTTTCACTTATCCTCGATCGTACCTTTTGTAACATACAGACACGACCTATGGGATTGCGCTTACACGGAGTCCGACGCGGTCATCGAAGCGAAATACGCTGATCCCCGAATTCTTAAATTGCAGATTGAAAATTACGAACGAGACGGTCTTCCGAGACATGCCGGACTTTATCACAGTGCAATTCTTTTGAGAAACCATAACCATCGCGGTGTAAAAAAATTCGGTGACTTATGGTTTCGCGAAATCCAGAAATACTCTTACAGAGATCAAGTTGCATTAAGTTATCTCGCATGGAAATATTCGTTTAAACTTCACGTCTTTGACGGCTATTCAACTGATGACAACTTGGTATTTTGGCCCGAAGACGTCGGTCCTCGACTACCACGCGGCTTTGTGGATGACGAATACTTGCACCTCAATCCAGACCTTGATCTGAATGGAATGACGCCGAGGGAACATTTCCTTAAAATCGGATCGCAAGTCGGGCTGGCCTGGAGACAGTAAAGGTATTTATAAACATGCAGTCGCGATCGGCGTGTGCTTTTCGTAAAATACGCGGGCTATCATCTTTCCCAGTAGTCATGCCAGCTATCATTTTTTAGTTTAGGCCGGTGTCATTCACTTGCCCGCATCAAATGCTCAATCGTATCCCGCGCTTCCGTCCCATTGATTTCGGATATCTTGGGTGAATGCCATTTCTTCCATTCACTTGTCGCCGCGATAACGGTTCCCGAAACTGCTTTCATGACGCTGTCGATTTACTTTCCTCAACGCACTCAATCAAACGGGGGCAAGCCAAAGAAGAACCCTGCCGGAGCAGGACTTTAAATCTTGACCCGTCCCCACTTTCGTAATGTCGAGTTCGACTATCGATAAATGTCGAAATTGTCTTCCAGTGCAGGGCTATTGCGGCTGCGCGCATAAGAATGCCCGGCATAGGTTGCGGCTGCAATGATCCCGGGAGAAAAGCAATCACCAATGCGCTCAACTGTTACCAAGCCATGATCAGCCCATTGATCCTTCATGGCGATGAGATCACGCCATAGCGCGTCACTCGGTATGCGTGATGTGACAGGTACAAGTGTTGCGCAGTCTATTGTGCGTCTTTTGCCAGAATAGCTACAGGCGATCTCAACAGTATCATTCGTGCGCCCAGCGAGCTCATGCAACGGAACAATCTCTATACCCTTTTCGATCAAGCGACGCTGCACGCGGCTTTGCTCAAGCGTATGTTCCGTCCACGGAGCAACAATTGGAGTTGGCGTGACGAAGGTTACAGCTCGCCCTGAGGATGCGATAAGTTCGGCCAGAACGCTTGCCATGTAATAGCGATCATCATCAAATATCACAACCGGGCCATCGTTGCTGATCACACTCGCTCCCTTTTCGAGCAGTGCATTGACACTGATCGTAACACCTTCACCAAGATAGACGAGTGGGTCCCGATGGACACGCCCGACCCCATCATCACGCCAATACGCGCCCGTAGCGATCGCCACATGCGGAATACCGTAAGACAAGATATCCTCTGCACTCAATCGGCTATCAAGATAAAGCTCAGCATTGCTTGCCTGCTGCAGCTGGCCAAGGCGCCAATCGCGCACACGCCCCCAGGCTGCAAGGCCAGGTAGCCGGCATTCCCTGGCAACACGCCCCCCCCATTCCAATGCCGCATCAGCCAACATGACATCGGCACCGCGCTGTGCCATGGCACGCGCCGCTTCAAGCCCGGTTGGCCCTCCCCCGACGATGAGCACCGAGTGCTGTGGTTCAAGAGCAGGAATGACCTCAGGATGCCAGCCTTTGCGCCATTCTTCGCCAATTGTGGGATTCTGCGTGCAGCGCATGGGGGCGACCGTGTTGTCACTCGCAGTGCAGATATTGCAGCCAATGCATTCCCGAATGTCGTCAATACGGCCATCGCGGATTTTGGCGGGCAGGAAAGGATCGGCTATGGACGGGCGAGCCGCGCCGATCATATCGAAAACACCTTTCCTGATTGCCCGTACCATGGCATCGGGTGAAGTATAGCGTCCAACACCGACAACAGGTTTTGAGGTTAAAGTCTTCACAAACGAGACGTAGTCTTCCTGAAACCCCTCCTGCGAAAAGCGCGAAGTCTGGCTGTCATTTGACCAGCTGGAGAGATTTACATCCCAGAGATCTGGTTCGTCGGCGAGAGCCGCAACTACGTCCCTCCCTTCACCATCGAACGTTAATCCATTTGTTCCCAGAAATTCCTCGACCGCGAAACGCACAGCAATTGCGCATCTATCACCAACTGCATCGCGGGTGTCTGCAATGACTTCTCGGAAAAGGCGAAGACGATTTTCAAAGCTGCCGCCATATTCATCTGTACGTTTGTTGTAGCGTTTAAGTAAAAAATGTTGCAGTAGCGTCATATCATGTCCGGCATAGACATAGACTATATCAAAGCCCGCGCGTTTAGCGCGCAATGCTGCATCGCGATGCCATTTTCGAAACTGCGCAATATCAGATTTGTCCATAGCGCGTGCCTGAACCGGATCTTCCACATCGACCATAATGTCGGATGGTCCCAGCGGCGACAATCGCGTTAGCCTGTTTGCAATGTGAATGCCATTATGAACCAACTGAATGGCTGCAAGACTGCCATGCGCATGGACAGCCTCTGTTAGTTGGGCAAGACGTGGAATGTCCTTATCGTCCCACAATCTGCCTTGATTGGATGGGGTAATATCCGAAGTTGGATGGATTTCTGTTTCTTGTGTTGCGATGACGCCCCACCCGCCTTCCGCCTTCATCTGCCGCATGTAACGGTCTGCGTCCGGATAGCGATGTCCCATGCCACTGCAATGTGGCACCTGATAAAACCGGTTAGGTGCAGTGACTGGGCCGATTTTAACAGGTTCAAACAGTATATCGTAACGTGCGTCGCGCATGGGCTTAATTCCAATATTCCGGGAAATGGGAGCGCCAGAGCACGCCTTTACCGGCTAGTTTTGATTTTGGTGTTAGAGATCACAGTATGTTAAGATTGATTGCAACTCAGACGCCTTTGACAGGTATCTGGCGCTCGACCTGCCCCATGGCAAGCACAAGAATGCATGTCAGCACCAGATAGATCGCAGCCAGCAGGAAAAGCGGTTCATAGGTCAGAAGTGTGTCCTGCCGGACCTTGGTGATAACACCATAAATGTCGATCACAGTGATTGTTGCAACAAGTGGAGTTGCCTTAAGATGCAGAACGGTTTCGCCAACGAGTGTTGGCAGAGCACGATAGAATGCACGTGGGAACCAGATACGGTGGAAAACTTTAAAGCGCCCCATCCCAAATGCACGTCCGGCTTGTAATTCACCCGAGGGGACGCCGGCAAAGGCTCCGCGCATGACCTCACCTTCATATGCTGCAAAAGACATGGTCAACGCGAAAAGACCGTAGGGCCAAGCCTCACGCAGATAGGGCCAGAGGAAGGATGAGCGAATGCCCGGGATCATCGGGAATAGCGAACCGAGACCATAATACAGCAACCAGAGTTGCAGCAGCAGCGGTGTACCGCGAAACACTGTGCAGAATATGGTTGCTGGCGCTTTCAGCCACCATGGACCGGTGACTTGCACAATGCCAAGCGGGACAGCGAGAAGGAAACCGATGAAAACGCTTCCTGCAAGCATGGAAATTGTAATGCCGATGCCCGAGAAAATGCGCGGTAAATAGCGTGGAAGCCAGTCCCATTCACCCAGGTAAACTACGAAGCCGAGAGCGATCACTAGCAACGCTAATAACACGACGCGATGCGGACGAAGCCAGTCGCGAAAAATTTGCAGGTATTGAGTGGTTGTGCTTGTGTCCATCTCAGCGGGCCTCCGGAAAACCGCGTTTGTAATGGCGCTCTACAGCACGAAGAAGAGCCGTCGAAACCAATGTGATGGTGAGATAAATTGCGCCGGCGCTCAGGAAAAAAAGCATGTAGGATTTGGTTGCGCCCGCCGCCTGACGCGTGACAAGCGTGAGTTCTGTAAAACCCACAACAGCCAGCAGTGCGGTGTCTTTGGTGGCGATCAGCCAGAGATTAGATAGACCAGGTATGGCGAAGGGCAGCATGGCCGGAAAAGTGACGCGATGCATGATCTTGATGGGAGACATGCCGAATGCACGTCCAGCTTCGATCTGGCCTGGCGCAATTGCAAGTATGGCTCCCCGAATGACTTCGGTGGCATAGGCACCCTGAACCAGACCTATCACGATGATCCCAGCCACAAGACCGCTGACATCAACTGAACCATAACCGAGCTTGATCATGATCGAATTGAGAAATTGCGTGCCGGCATAATAAAGTAACAGAAGCAAGACCAGCTCGGGGATGCCGCGAACGACAGTGGTGTACACCCCGAGCAGATCTTTTACGACTGGACCGCCATAGAGTTTTCCAGCTGCCCCGCAAACGCCAATCATTATTCCAAGCACGTAACCACCAACGGCTATTTGCAAAGTATTCAGTAATCCTAAGAGCAGCGCGCGCCCCCACCCCGGCGGGTCATAGGCGAGCAGGCTCCAATCGACGATTGCGGGGAAGACAGCGTTCATTTCAACAGCCTTGGAAGGGACTTACTGGCCAAAAACATCAAAGGTGAAATACTTCTTCGCCACGCGATCATATTCGCCATTTTCGCGAATTTTCTTGATCGCAACGTTGAGCTTATCCCGCAAACCGTCCTCACCCTTGCGTACGGCAACGCCAACGCCCTGCCCAAGGATACCCACGTCATCAGCGGGCGTCCCTTTGTTCTCGCAGCAGGTCTTGCCAACATCCGTGTTGAGGAAGTCAATCAATGCACTGCTATCGGCCATAACAGCATCAAGACGTCCAGCGGCAAGGTCGTTATTGGCTTCATCCTGTGTCTGGTATTCTTTCAACGTTGCACCTTTGGGCACAAAATACTTTTCCACATAGGCCTGATGGGTTGTTGAAACCTGAACGCCGATGGCCTTGTCCGCCATACCTTCCGGGGTAACATCAAATTTTGCGTCTTTCCCACCGATAATCATTGGCGGAATCTTGTAGTATTTATCAGAGAAATCGACGCGCTTTTTGCGTTCGTCCGTGATCGACATCGAACCCATGATCATATCTACTTTGCCGCTCGTCAGTGCTGGGATAATGCCATCCCATGCAATGGGCACAGTTTCGCATTTAAGGCCCGCGGCTTCGCACACGACATCCGCCAGTTCGATTTCGAAACCCTGCCACTTGCCGGAAGCGTCTGGGTAATACATCGGCGGATAAGGCTCCGCACCAAAAGCGACTTTTAATGTTTCCGCCTTTGCGGCTGGCGCCATCGCTGTACCGGCTAAAAATGCTATCGCAAATGCCTTCAATGTTGTTTTCATCTCTTCCTCCGTTTTCTTTTCCCTATGAGAGCGCAATCTTTATGTTGCGGTTCCCTCATCAGCCGTTTGTCGAACTAATGAATTTTCGCAGACGCTCCGATTTCGGATCGCCAAATATTTGTTCTGGTGTTCCCTGTTCTTCGATCCTTCCGGCGTGCAGAAACACAACTTTCGTTGCGACATTGCGCGCAAACTTCATTTCATGGGTCACAAGAACCATGGTGCGGTGCTCTTTCGCGAGATCGTTGATGACCGAGAGCACCTCTCCAACCAGTTCCGGATCAAGTGCCGAGGTTGGTTCGTCAAAAAGCATGGCCAAAGGTTGAATAGCAACAGCACGTGCAATTGCAGCACGTTGCTGTTGTCCACCGGACATAAATGCCGGATAGACGTCGCGTTTTTCATAAAGTCCGACACGGCGTAAAATAATCTCCGCCTCGGCGATGGCCTGATTTCTCGGCACTCCTAACACGTGAACCGGAGCTTCAATGACGTTTTCCAGTACCGTCATATGCTGCCATAGATTGAAACTTTGGAAGACCATGCCAAGGCGTGCACGGATCCGCTGCACCTGACGCGCGTCGGCGGGTTCCATACCTTCCCGCAGATTGCGCATTTTGATCTGCTCGCCGTGAATGGCGATCGAACCGGAACTCGGAATTTCCAGCAGATTGATGCAGCGGAGCAGAGTCGATTTGCCCGATCCACTGCCGCCGATAATAGCAACCACATCGCCTGAATTAGCCTCAAGTGAGACGCCCTTCAAAACGTCCAGCGTGCCAAAACGTTTGTGTAGATCCTTGACTGCGATTGCGCTGTTGGTGTCCGCCATTGATCCTTCATATTCAAAAGTCGAGTTCCACACGGCTCGGCGTCCACTCCGCAATCGCGGTCGCGATTAATCGTTAGCGCATGAACATCTCCATGCGCTTTGGCCGGCTGCTCAACTTTCGAAAATGCTCCTCGCCTTGATTGCATTTCCCCTGCTGCCTTGTCGGAATTTTCCTTAGGCAGTCCATTATGCTATTAATTATACAGATGCATAATAACTATGCAAGCGCATAATTATGACACATCCGCGCTTTGCCTTTGCAGTGAGACGTGCAACAAAGGAAGGGTGAAGGAGAATCTTTATTTTATGGCGAGCCTGTTTAAACGAGCCCCGGAAAACGAACGTCGTCGCGAGTTGATTGAAGCGACCCTTGAATGCATATCTGAGCTTGGAATTCAGGCGACAACTGTGCGTGCCGTCGCCGCACGCGCTGGCGTAACGAATGGCTTAATCCGTCACCATTTTGAAAGTAAAGCCAATCTTATTATTGAAGCCTATCGTCGGACGATGGAGTTGATCACTGCGTCCAGTATCGAGATATTGGACGCACGCGAAGGGACACCACATCAGCGCCTGTTGCAGTTCATCAAGGCAACGCTGGATGGCCAGGCATCAGATCACAGAATGCTCTCGCTGTGGGCGACCTTCATCAGCCAAAGCCGCATTGACCCCATGATCACGGCAGTCCGCGATGAGAGTTATGCCAATCTCCGACAGGCGACTGAACCGCTCCTCGCAGAAGTCTTCGCAGCAGAAGGGCGAGAGTTTACTTCTTTAGAAATTGAGCGCGCGGCCATTTGCGTGCATGCGATATTGGATGGCATCTGGATCGAAGCTTGTCTGGATTTGACGCGCGCGAACACAGATCTTTTCGTGAACCTTGCAACAGGAATGGTCGAAAAAGTGCTCGATATTCGTCTTAACTAAATTCCGTCGAATTGAAAATTCTACTGGGCTCTCGCTCCATCACAGCTTCATATCGGCTTTGGCAAAAATCGATTTCGATCTGCAGAATGCCTGCTGAACGTATGCTGTCATCGCTTCTCGCCATTTTGCTCTGCCCTCCAAGTTGTTGCTATTTCAGCTACTTTGAACATGCAAAAAAGTTTGATTTCGGCGCAGAAGGCTTGCGGAAGGTCATCTCAAACTGCATTGCTACCAAGCCCATTCCTTCTACCAATTTTTCCCGTCATCAAAACTAAGGCTCACAAGATGCCACAACGCATTTTTTATCTATGGATAGCCCTGCTGGTCGTCATAACAGGTGCAATTAACTGGCTTTTGAACCCAACGCCGCCCACATCTCCATCAATTGGTGGAGGCGGTTATGATCTGTCAAAGCCCGTCTACACTTTACTGCTCTGGGCATTTCTTATCCTATGGACATTGGTTGCTGCCGTAACTGGCTCGCTCAGCAAGGACCGCCAGGCTGCGCGGCGAGCATTTTTGCTCACCGCCATAGGGTCATTTACGACAATTGCATTTTTTGCGATCTACCACCAAAACATCCACTGAAAATCTGAGCGGTCTAAAAATTCCTGATCTGCTCTCTGAGAAGCTGGGCAAGATGATCGATTTCGGCCTTATCTGCTTCTCTCTTTTTTGACACATCTGCAATCGTTGTCTCGCTTTTGTCCAGCATCGCGAGGTACTTGGATTTCAGGTCACTATTCTCTGGGACGGCAGCGATGTTTTGGCGAATTCGCTCTTGTTCATCTTGAAGAAACTGCAGTTTTTCCTCCGAATTTTGCAGTTCCCGCTCCTTTTCAGCTTTTACGCGCTGCGCGTCGGCGAGCTTAGCGAATTTGTCTGCAACAGCTTTATCGGACGCCGTGGAAGACCAGCTCACAAGCGTCGCAGGATCAATATCAATGAGCCCATAGCGTTCATCTTGAATGCGCTCGTCGACCGCGACGACAGCTTTTTCCTGGCCTGCCTTTACCGAAGTCTTTAATCGTCGATAGGAGAGAGTTCTACCATCCTCGGCATCCGACGAGAACGACCAGCCGTCACGAGTAGGATGTTCAATGACAATCGTCCTGTCCGCGTCGAGAGCACCGGAAATTCGATACGTCGTGGTTTCACGCAGCTTCTCTGAAATGCGCACGACCCCATCAACCACCTTGATGTCGATGATCTGCCGGGTGGGCTGCTGCTCTTGCGTTATTGTCACCTTGCGATCGGTGGCAAACGCAGCAATTCTAGTGTCACCCTTTGGCAAACCTATAAGTTCTGCGTCCCCAACATAACCGGTGCGGCTGTCATAAACTGTCAGAATACCACCCGGCATGCTGGTATCGGTTACGTTTTTGAGCATAAGGGCGGCAACAGGATGAGCGCTGCTGCTGGCGCTGCGATAAATAGATATCATCTCAGCATCAATTTGCGCATCCGCAATGGGCACCGACAAACTGTCCCCGTTAGCCAGATTGAAAGTGCCCGGCAGTGCAAAGCTTGCGCTGATATCATTTTCAGTGGCTGTGGCAGTTGCGCCATCCAGAGGCTCGTTCGCGGAACTTCCGCCGTAACCGCTGGTGGCAGGTGCCGGCGCACGCGCTGCCTCCATCACCGGTTCATCGCTTTCAAATGCGGTGTCTTTTTTACTCAAAGAACTTGATCGAATTCTATTGTTCAAGTTACCAGTGTCCGCTTCGACAGAATTAACAGTGGCGACGTTTACCGGAATCTCAACCCTGTCCTTCCAATAGATCTGGTGCAAACGCTGTTTGAGGGTCACGGGGTCAGCCGAGGTGAGCGTGAGCTTCACATCCTTCCAATCTTCCCCGCTGGCATTCTCAACCACTGCCCATGCCTGTAGGCGTGCCTTGCCTTCGGGTTGTGTCAGAACGCGGTAGGCTGCCTTCCAAATGGGGGCGGCAACGACATAAGCTAATCGGGCATCTTCGTCCCCTAGGTCGCTGGCCGCTATTCGAATTAATCGAGAGCTGTCGTTGCTGCCTTTCCCCATCGCCTGGGTGGCATTTGCAAGTTTGGTTTTAATATCAGGATCGTCAATACCCAGTGACGTATCCTCAGAAAGCTTTATCGTCTGAATCTTCTCATCCTGATCAAGAACGGTAAGTAGATAGAGTTTGTTGTCTTCTGTGCCGGCAGCATTCTCAATGCCCAAAATCTTGCCTTTGACTGTCTTCCCACCGCTTGAAACCGTGACTGAGGTGCCCGGAATCGACGACAGCAAGCTTGAAATTGAAGACAAGTCTGACGGCGTAAAAGGAAGTTGCCTGAAAACCTCATCAAGCGGACTTGGGCCCGCAAGAGAAATATTATTGATAACGCCCCTACCGCCTTTAAGCACCAAGCTTTTGAGTACGTCATCAACCTGACCAAGCGGAACTTCGATCTCGACCAAGCCGTCACTGGAGACCAAAGGTTTTCTGGAGATTTCCGCAACGCCCCCAGAAGACAGAGTTATCTCATCAATCGATCCTGCCCCGGAAGCCAAAGCTGTTGACGAAAGCATGGCGGCGACCAAAGAGGTAAACGTAATGAGTTTGATCATCCAAATCTCCTGTTAGATGAGCGGCTGCGAAGGCCAAACTACGCACACTTATAAGCCAGTTTCGGATTTTGTGCGGTGAGATTTAGATCGGAGAACAATTTGGCTGTGTATTACGTGCTTTCTATCTGACGAAAAAGGCCGCGAACGCAAGGCATTCGCGGCTTCATGGAAGGTGTCAATTCACTTCAGTGGGCAGCTGGTAACAGAGACTCAGCCTTTGAAATGCCTGCGAGCTGGAAAGAGAACGTGAGATCACGGCTATCGCGGCTTTTCAAATTCGCCGTCATCGTCTTGCCATCCCGCATTGCCTTCAGCCATGCTGCATCAACCTTGGCACTTGCATAGCAGCCACCAGTATCACAGCTTTGCCACGCTAGCGTTCCAACCTGCTTATCATCGATCAGAATTTTGACTGCATCGGGCAAGCTCACACCATATGGCAGCGTAAAAAAGGCATTTGTTTCTGATTTACCGGCAACTCGGTTGATTGAAGCGGTCGCTACGCGCTGGGTTTGGTTGCCTTGTCGCAGCACAATACTTTGAGATACTTCACACAACAGCTCTTCCGTCTGCACTTGGTTCGAGCAACTTGTGAGCCAGAGCGGTGCCGCAGGAGCGGCGTTCTGCTCTGCTGGTTGTTCAGGGCTTGCGCTCGCTGCCTGATCTTGCGCATAGGCGTTAAAGCCCAGCCCAAGGGTTGCAGCGAGAACGATCATAGTCGTGATCTGTCGGATCATAATTTCTCTTCTCTCATTCACACTTTAAAACCGTAGCCCAAGATTGACAGTCGCTGTATGGCCAACTGTCTTTTCACTCCATTGTCCTTGATAGCCGAACGTCAAGCGAGTGGTATTGGCCGTATCGTAGAAAGTTAAGCCCGTATCCAAACGCCCGGTAACATCACCGAATTGGCTGTAGTTTCTGAACGTTCCGTCCGCGCCGCTTGCACCAGCAAATGTTGCATTAATGTAGACATCATCCTTGTTGGCGAAACTCACTTCCCCACGCAGATAGGCCTGCATCATAAGCGAACTGGTGATTGACGCTTCAACACCCACCTCAAGTGATGGTGTCGCGGAAAGTACCCATTGACCAGTACTATCCAGTTCAAGGCCGTAGGCGGTTCCGCCTTCCGTAGCGCCCCCCGAATAGAGATAGCTCGCATCAAAGTCGAGAGCTGGACGCAAGTAGGCGGCGCCACCGCTTGGCTGGTAACGATACGCCGACCCGACGCGGAAATTTGCCTGACTGATACGTTGTTTAACTGTGGCAGTCCCGCCAATGACAGGATCACCACCTGGCAATGTGCCGTAGATGTCAATCAGACGAGTACTATCATATTGAGCGGTTCCGCCATTCAGGATGCCGTACAGCTCCCACGGGCCTTTGAATTTTGACAACGAAACGCCTAGCAGTGCCCGTTGGCCTTCAGATGAGAAGCGATCACCGCTTGTCAGACTGAAATCTTCAAAACCTGTACCGAAACCGAGATAAAGATCTTCTGACAGTGGCATCCGCACGCCGGCATAAATGCCGGAGTTCTGCGTTTCAAAGCTGCGATACTGGTAAGACGCATCACGATCCAGTCTGCCAGTGCTTGCGCTCATCCAGTAACAGTTCTTGCTGTCACCCATGCGGGCGGCAAAATTGTCGTAACCACAATCGGCCATCGTGCGGGCAAAACGGTAACCCGATTGCAGAGCGTCGATTTGTGTCGTCGCGTAGTCTTGTGAACTCAGATTATCGATGGCACTCAAAACTTCAGCGCTTGTCTGCATATTCGCGATCAACGCAAACATCGGCCCCATGTTGACTGATCCTTGCCCCTGCAGGACACGTGCTGCGTGCTCAGCCGTCAGCGTTTGATTGCGGTTCATACCGGCCATCCTGAAATCGGCATATGGAATAAGATCAATAGTTGATCCATCACCGGTTGGACCATTTAGTCCGATCTTGTAACGCATAACTGGCGAACCTATTACAGTCGTTGCATCATTCGCGGTCACGCCGTCAGCATTGATCAGCACCAGAGGCTGGAGCCGATCGAGCTGATGCAGTACTGGAATTACTGTACCTGCAATCGTGGCGTCGCCAGTGACATTGATGAGATCACTTTTGCCACCCGAAGCTCGATCTTGACGGAAATAGACATCAGCAGTGTAACTTGCCGTGCTCCCAAAATTTAACGATCCAGTCAGAAGTGTTGTCTGGCTAACGTTTTGCGTCACCGCAAATTCAGAACTACCCATACGTGCACTCAGAGCGGTAGCTGGCGTATAATACGCCACACCACCGAGGTAGAGGTCTCCATCGATGCGCATCTCGCCTGCTGCACCAAGATTGACCTCATCCTGCGCGTAGAACGAAGCCCCTTGAGTGACCGACATCGAGTTGATGCCTCCGCCAAGATCAATATTGCCCACGGCACGGCCGTTGAGCGTGACTTGATCTGAACCGCTGCTGCCACCAACAATGCGATTGTTAAGTGCCATTAGGAAGCTGTCTGAAGACAGAGAAAGCGTGTTGGACGCACCACCATCGATGGTCACTGCGGCGGTTTCCACCGCTGCGACAGATGCAGGCACGCCGTTGCTGCCACCGATAATCACACCGTCAAGCGCGACATTAATATTGCCAGCTCCATCTTTTCCCTCAGACTGAGCGAATACGGCAATACCCCGCTCGCCAAGCGCCAAGACGTTGCCCGACAGATCGAGTGCGACAGTGCCACCATGCCCACTGCCACCTGCGCTACCGTGGAACAGTCCGTCGACACTCCCGCCACCGCCGCCAAGGCTCTGTGCAAGGATGCCGATTGAATCGGCACCTGTGACAACAAGATTCCCCTCGCTTCTAAATTCGATTGCACCACCATTGCCAGCATTGTCCGCCGACAAAAGCAGATCAATATTCGCAGGCGCCAAGTCAGTTCCTATGAGGCCTCCGCCTCCCCCGATGCTTTGGATGAGGAAGCCGTGTGAACGGACGCCGGCCGTGCTGAGATCACCAACATTGGTAACCGAGATGCTTCCGCCATCTCCGGTTGATCCATCGCTGGCTCCAAGGGTCAGCTTGGCCTGATCGATCCCTGCAAGATAAGCCTCACCGCCACCCGCACCTATGGATTGCACGATCTGACCGCTGGAATTGTCACCCTGCGTCGAGACTGCGCCATTCAAAGTCAGCGCGATTGCACCGCCATCATTGCGCAGCGAAGGGTCTGCACCAAGTGTAACATTCGCAGTACGCTGGCCATTATTCAGCGAGCGTTCTTCAGCGGAAACAATCAATCGACCACCGCCGCCGCCAATCGACTGTGCCAGTCCACCAGCGGAGAAGTTACCACGCGTCGATACATCGCCCTGGCGCGTTGCAAACACATCGCCACCAGAAGAATCGTCAGTGTTGATCGCGCCCAGTAGCGCACTCAGTGTGACATCACCAGCGATGCTGGATGCCATTGTGGTAGTCGATAGCCCACCACCACCACCAATGCTCTGGATGAGCATACCGGCGGATCGATCGGCCGTGGTTGCAATATCTCCCTGATGCGACTGACGTATGGCAGCGCCATTATTGCCATCGACATCATTGCCGCCAAGGGAAAGACTACTCGTTAGCGAGACCGCAGCGCCACTATCTGATCCATCTTCAACGGTCGACGCAAAGTCGAGGAATGTGTCGACATTGCCACCGCCGCCGTTCACCGACTGACTGAAGATCGCCTGACTGCCTTCTCCCGTGACGATAATATCGCCTGTGCTGTTGACTGTGACGACACCGGCGCTTCCCTTGGTCCCAGTACGGGCACCAAGTGTTGTGGAGATGAGATAATCAGCCGCCATGACGGCCGGCGTTGAAATTGAAAGCGCTGCATTACCGCCACCTCCGCCGACCGACTGCGCAAAGATGCCAAAACTATTCTCACCGCTTACTCGAATTGTACCGCTGTGATTAACAGTAACGTCGCCGCCATCCGCTCCATCACCGCCCGCTCCGCCGATCGCTATCTTTGAATAGGATTGTCCGCGAGCCTGGTTGACAAGATCGTTGAGAGAAAGCGCTACGGCCATTCCGCCATTGCCACCACCGCCGCCAACAGACTGTGCCAGCACGCCATAAGACTGCTTGCCAGCGACACTAATTTCGCCTGTGTTGGTAACAGTTACAGCGCCGGCCGCATTTCCGCTGCCACCTGAACCGCCGATGTTCAGTGCCACTGATGGATTGGACTCGGTTCCTTTCTGCAGCGAGAGTGTACCGGTGACGGAGTAGCCACCATTTCCGCCGCCGCCGCCGATAGACTGCGCAAGAATGCCGTGGGCCTTGTCTCCGCGCGTGATAATCAGTCCGTCATTGACAACATCGACCGTACCACCGCGACCGCCGTCGCCGCCAGAGCCCCCGATACCCAATTGCAAACCGTGTTCGCTATTGGACACACTTGCGGGCTTTGTCACGGTGAGTGAGAGCACCTCGGCACCATTACCGCCACCACCACCGATGGATTGTGCAAAGATACCGTGACCCTCCTCACCGTCAGTGATGATCCGTGCTGCAGTTGAATTGCCAATAACAACGTTTCCGCCAGCACCACCGCTGCCGCCTGAGCCACCTATCAACAGCGCATTGCGCGTGCTGTTATCGGCATCACTGCCTGCAACGATATTGCGCACATGTTGCGCGTCACCGCCGCCGCCGCCGACTGCCTGCGCAAATATGCCGGCCGCTTTCTTGCCCTGGGTACCAATATCGGTGGTGTTGGTCACGCTGACGTTCCCTGAAACCGCGCCTGTACCACCGGAACCACCGATTGAAAGTGTCGATGTGCTGGCAATTGTCGAGCGCAGATTGACAATGGTATTTTCGACCAGTCCACCCTTGCCACCGCCACCGCCGACCGACTGCGCCATGATACCATGGGCATTATTGCCAACCGTTGTCACCACTTGCGCATTGGCGACAGTCACATCGCCCGAGGTCATGCCATCGCCACCTGTTCCGCCAATATTGATTGACGTGGTCGTGCCGATTTCTGTGCCCTTGACGGTATTCTTCACAATATCCAGGATCGATGTGCCTGCTTTGGCATAACCCGCAGTACCACCCGCTCCACCGATGGATTGAGCGAGGATACCAACCGAGTTTTCACCCTCGGTTGCAATAAGAGCTGTGCTTGTCACATCGACATTGCCTGATGTGCCGCCTGTGCCGCCATTGCCACCAACATTGATCGAATAGGAAGTCGCTTTCCCTGCGGACCCAGTCGTTCCTCCACCATTGCCACCGCCACCGCCAACAGACTGTGCGAAAATACCGTGTGACTCTTCGCCAAGCGTATAGATTAGCCCCGCCGCCGCAACCTCGACATTCCCAGATGCACCGCCCTGGCCGCCTTCGAGACCAATTTTTGCAGAGAAACTGTTGCCAGCCTTATCGCCGTCCTTGGGTGTTGTGAGCGAAACAGATGTCGACGACGAGTTACCCCCACCATTACCGATCGACTGCGCAAAAAGGCCATGAGAACGCGCGCCTTGTGTCAGTACCACGCTGTCGCTGTTTATCCTGACGTCACCTGCGGATCCGCCCGTTCCACCTGTACGGCCGATTGTAATACCAATATTGCCATCCTCGCCACCTGTCGTGAGCATGTTGTAGCCAGCATTACCACCACCGCCGCCCACTGACTGGGCAAAGATGCCGTGGGACCCTTCTCCTTGCGTGTAGATAACGCCGGAGTTGTCCACCGATACGTCACCGCCAGTGCCACCAATCCCCGTACCACCACCAATCGCAATGCCAAAGCCTTTGTTCTTTGAGGCATCGCCTGTTTCGAAGACCATACCAGCGTTGAAGGCCGCGTTACCTCCCCCGCCGCCTAGCGATTGCGCGAACACGCCATGGCTATCTTTTTGCAAGGTTACTATGTCACCAAAATGCTTGACGTCGACTTCGCCGCCGTTGCCAGCATTCCCCGCCGATCCACCGATGGCAATAATGGCCGAATTGACGGTCTTGCTACTACCGCTACCTCCGCTTCCGGTGGCGGCATCAGCCGTATCAATCTTGTCGGTGATGCCTGAAACAGAAGACGATTGCACACCATCATTCACAGTTTCCTTACGATCCTCACCTGAACCACTATTGCTACCAGACCCAGTGGTTTTGCTGATCCCGAGGACCGCATTGATACCTGCGTCACCGCCGCCGCCGCCAATGCTGCTTGCTTCAATGCCGTGTGCGCCGGATCCATCTGTTATGATAAGTCCAGCCGATTGCAGCAACGTTCCACGATTGATTGTCACACTCCCAGCATGACCACCATTACTGCCACTGCCACCAATTCCGATACCGACAGGCGAGCTGTCCTTGGTTGCGACCGCGGTAACATTGATACCACCCGTACCGCCACCGCCGCCGATCGATTGTGCAAAGATGCCGCGCGAGTGATAGCCTCGCGTTGCGATGTCGCCGTTTGATGTTACTTCAACATTGCCTGCATCAGCACCAGTGCCGCCATTTCCACCCAGACCGGCAACGATACTGAGGTCAGTTGCGCCGCCCGAACTGTCGGAGCTGCCCCAGTTTAGTTGACCGCTAACGTTAAGCGCACCATTACCACCGCCACCTGCTATAGACTGCGCCAGGATACCGTGTTTCCAATTGCCTTCGACTTCAATGGTTCCAGCATGATCCACAGTAACGTCACCTGAGACATTGCCGACGCCACCAGAACCGCCCACTCCGAATGTGACGGAAGGAATCTTGCCATCCTTGCTGATGGCGACGCCGCCAGATACATTGAGACCACCATTGCCCCCACCGCCGCCGATAGATTGAGCCATGATACCAGCCGATCCCTTAGTATCGGGCAAAGTCTCATCGCTTTTGAAGAGGCCCAAATCAACAAACAGAGACTTCAGCCCAAAGTCGCCGACTAATCCCTCCGTGGTATCCACGATCGAGTTTCCGAGGACATCTCGGAGTTTGGTTTCAAAACTCTGATCACTCGGCTCATCGAAGTCTGAAGGATCCGTCGTAACTCGGATATCTGCCCGAGCGGTAACATTTACATCATCAGCCGAGCCGGCATTGCCGCCCATGCCGCCAATTCCAACGATCAACGAGGTATCAGAAACAATGCCGCCACTAACATTCACGCCGCCATTGCCGCCACCGCCACCGACCGATTGCGCGAGAATGCCGGATCGGCCACTGCCATGTGACAAAATGGTGCTGCCAGAGCCAATATTAACATCAACCGTGCCAGCATTGCCACCGGTGCCGCCGAAACCACCCACACCGATGAGCACGCCATAGGATTTGCTTGCATCGGCCTGGCCTTGGCCTGGCTTGCCGCTAATGGCGACGCCGCCGCTGACGTTCAATCCACCTTGACCGCCGCCGCCGCCGATCGACTGCGCAACCACACCGTCAGCACCCTGCGTTTCATTAAAGCTCACACTTCCGTCACTGTTGATGGTTCGTGGTAGTGCACTGAGCAAACCACTATAGGAAAGTTCGACCGCGCTGGCATCTCCGCCCCCACCGCCAAAACCACCCACACCTGCTGAAACGGAAAAAATCGTGCTTGAGCCCGATGGTTTGGTTAGAGCGAGCGATCCTGAGATATTGGTGCCACCGACACCACCGCCGCCGCCGAGGCTCTGCGCCATAAGACCTGTCGAGCGATCACCAAAAGTATTTACTGTTCCAATGACATCTAGCCCGACCGTCCCGGCATTTCCACCAGCGCCGCCAAAGCCGCCCAGACCAAGGGCTACAGCAGCTCCAGATTGCCCTGTCAAATTAACTGCGCCGGACACATTGAGGCCGCCGGTACCACCACCGCCGCCAACAGACTGTGCCATCACCGCAATGCTATCATCTCCGATAGTGGTTATGTTGTCATAAGCATCTGTGACGCGCACTTTGCTGGTCACGTTCCCGCCATCACCACCGCCGCCGCCAAAACCACCCAGGCCGAGTGACGCGGAGCCACCGTTCTGCTGGCTGAGGTTGAGGCCACCCGAGACACTCATACCGCCGTTACCACCGCCGCCGCCCAGGCTCTGCGTCACGATGGCTGAACTTCTGTCGCCAAACGTCAATACGCCACCGGTTACATCGGATGCGGTCAACGCACCAGCATTCGCACCACCACCACCAAAACCACCGACACCCAATGCGACGGCAGCACTTGTCTGCCGAGACAACGACACACCGCCGCTGACATTCAGGCCTCCATTACCACCACCGCCGCCTAGACTCTGGCTCAGAATGCCGATGGCATCCAAACCTTGGGTTTCAACATATCCAATTACCGTCTGATCGACGGAACCAGCTACACCGCCATCACCACCAAAACCACCAATACCAAGTCCAACAGAACCAGAAAATTGTGGGGCGACCGACAAAGCACCGGAAATATTAATCCCACCATTGCCACCGCCGCCGCCAAGGCTCTGCGCAACGAGGCCGGCAGAGCGATCACCAGCAGTTAAAACAATGCCTTCATACTTACCGGTCACGTCACCGGCGAAGCCACCAGAACCACCAAAACCACCCACGCCAACCGCGGCACTACCGGAGCCATTTCCAGAAAGGCTAAGAGCTCCAGAAACGTTGATGCCACCATTACCGCCGCCGCCGCCAATCGACTGCACCAATACCCCGGTTGCGTCATTGCCCTGCGTGGAGACATTGCCAGTCAGATCGTTGTTCGCAGTAGAGGCGCTGCCTCCTGAACCGCCAAAGCCACCGATACCGACGCCAACAGCACCACTGTTTTGTGCAGCAAGGCTGACGGCGCCTGAAACATTTATGCCACCATTGCCACCGCCGCCGCCGAGCGACTGCACCACAACGCCGCCTGAACGATCGCCCTGAGTAAATACATTACCGTTCATTATGTTTGAAGCACCAGCACCTGTACCACCGGACCCTCCGGAACCACCGATACCGACGCTTGCTGAACCAGAACCGTTTCCAGATATGCTGATGGCTCCTGAAACATTGATCGCTCCATTGCCACCACCGCCACCAGCAGATTGAACAACGACGCCAGCCGCGTCGTTGCCCGCAGTCTGAATGTCTCCATCGATCGTGCTATCGGCAACTCCAGCATTGCCACCATCGCCGCCACTACCACCAATACCGACCGATACGCCTCCCGATCCTGATCCGGCGACTGTCACGGTGCCCGATACATTGAGGCCACCATTACCACCACCTCCACCCAGAGACTGGACCACAACCGCAGAGGAACTATCTCCTTTAGTGGTCACATCACCGGTCAATATCGAGGTTACAGCACCAGAAGCGCCACCCGATCCGCCTGAACCACCGAGACCTACGGCCGCACCACCTGATCCCGTACCCGCAACCGCAACGGTCGCAGAGATATTCATGCCTCCATTGCCGCCGCCGCCGCCAAGCGACTGCACAAGCAGGCCTGTAGATTGATCACTATTGGTGCCAAGGTTACCAGTAACTTGGCTATTGACCACACCACCCGAACCACCTGCGCCACTGCTCCCGCCAAGTCCGACGCTGACCGCGCCGGAACCAGTGCCAGCACCGCTTCCAGCAGCCGACACATTGAATCCGCCGTTGCCACCGCCGCCGCCAATGGACTGGGCAACGATTGCGGAGGACTGTGAGCCTTGCGTCAGGACGTCATTTTTAACCGTTAAGTCGACTTGACCGCCATTACCACCACCAGAGCCGCTACCGCCAAGGCCAACTGATATCGCACCTGATCCAGTTCCAGCCCCCGATAGCGATGGCGCGATATTGAAGCCACCATTGCCACCGCCGCCGCCGATCGACTGCGCAACTATACCGCTTGAAGCATCGCCGCGCGTCTCGATATTGGCGTTGGTCTGCGCAATAACCGCCGCACCATCGCCACCGCCTGCGCCGCTGCCTCCTAGCCCGACAGTTACTGAGCCCGCCCCGACACCCGCCGCCGACACGCCCGCACTGACATTAAAGCCGCCATTACCACCGCCGCCGCCAATCGATTGGGCGACAAAACCTGTTGAAGCAAAGCCTTTCGTCAAAATTGTTCCGTTCGAGGTTGCATTCACCGAGCCGGCATTGCCACCCCCAGCACCTGATCCGCCAAGTCCAACACTAACGGTTCCTGCGCCGGTACCGGACCCTGCGATCGAACCGGACACGTTGAAGCCGCCATTGCCACCGCCACCGCCAATCGATTGAGCAACGAAGCCCGAAGAACGATCGCTTTGGGTCTGGATATATCCATTGGTGGTGAGAGTTACCGCACCACCCGTTGCTCCAGCACCGCCTCCGCCACCAAGGCCGACACTCACAGCACCACTGCCGACACCAGATCCGCTAATCGCACCTGAAACATTGAAGCCGCCATTGCCGCCACCGCCGCCAATCGACTGAGCAAGGACAGCCGTAGAGTCCGTGCCTTCTGTCGTGACGTTACCAGTGACAGTTGCAGTAACCGTAGAACCGTTACCACCACTGCCCCCGGACCCGCCAAGTCCAACTGAAACCGACCCGCTTCCTACACCCGCACCCGAAACAGTGCCTGAAACAGAAAAGCCGCCATTCCCGCCGCCGCCGCCTATCGATTGAGCGACAACACCTGCCGCGCGATCGCCCTGCGTTCCGACGTTATTATTCACTTTCGCAACGACAGAGCCACCGGCACCACCTTCGCCTGCGGATCCACCCAGCCCGACCGAAACAGCACCAGCGCCGGCGCCCCCACCCGCAGCGCCAGCTGCGATCGCGAAGCCACCGTTACCACCACCACCGCCAATTGACTGAATGAGGATAGCACCCGCATCGTCATTTTCCGTGACAACGACAGCATCGACCTGAGCGCTGACTGAACCGCCAGATCCACCCTTTGAAGCAGAACCACCCACGCCCACATTAATAGAACCCGCGCCGGCACCGGCGCCAGCAGCACCCGCAGCAACAGTATAACCGCCGTTGCCACCGCCACCGCCAACGGATTGGGCGACAATTGCCGTCGAAAACTGACCCGTTGTCCGAATGACATCACCGCCAGCGATAAGATTAACATCGCCACCGGCACCGCCGCCCGAGCCACTGCCACCAACGCCCGCACTGATCGTCCCGGAGCCTCCACCGCTTGCGGCTACGCCAGCAGCAATACTGCCGCCACCATTGCCGCCGCCACCGCCGACAGATTGTGCCAACAAGGCGGATGAGCTGTTGCCACGCGTGGTAATGTCCGCATTCGTATAAACGCGAACCAGACCGCCCTGGCCGCCATCCCCACCCGAACCGCCGACACCAACAGATACACTACCCGAGAATATCAGTGAGCCACTTCCAGCTGCAGCGACGGCGAGACCCCCGTTACCGCCGCCGCCGCCAATTGACTGAAAAATCATACCGGCAGAACGCTCACCCGTGGTGACAACGCTACCCGAAAAACCAGGCGCTGTAAGGTTACCGCTCCCATCAACAACGCCGACACGCACTTCTCCGCCTGCGCCGCCCGATCCGGCCGACCCGCCAACTCCAACAGCCAATGAGCCAGAAACCGGACCCGCAGAGGCTGCTGCCGAAATCGCATAACCGCCGTTGCCGCCACCGCCGCCAACCGACTGGAGCAACACACCGGTTGCGTCCGCGCCTTCAGTTTGGACGCTTGCCTCACCACTGCCGGTCAAAATTGCCGTGCCACCTGCACCGCCGCTACCGCCAGAACCGCCGACAGACACGGAGGCTGCGCCGAACGCACCGACTGCAACGCTGACCGCACCGCCGCCGTTACCGCCACCGCCGCCAATCGACTGGACGAAAACACCAGTCGAACGATTGCCTGTAGTGAATATCTGTGAAGGCTGGTTCGAGTCCGTGTTGGACAGGGTCACATCGACATCACCGCCCGCACCGCCCGCACCACCTTTACCACCGATCCCGACGCCAGCAAAAAGCCCAACAGCGCCCGAAGATCCACCGTTACCGCCGCCGCCGCCAATCGATTGGGCAAGAATGCCCATGGCGTCATTACCCTTGGTAGTAATCACACCATCATTTGTCACACTGACCGTGGCGCCAGCGCCACCACCGGAACCGCTGCCACCGACCGCGACCATGCCACCGCTAGAGCCCCCATCACCACCACCGCCTCCAATCGACTGCGCAATAATCCCGCGCGCGCCTTCACCTTCAGTCGCTATACGGCCGTAATTGGTAACTGTAACTGCTGAACCATGACCACCTTTGGAACCATTGCCACCGATGCTTACCAGGCCAAAGGCATCCGCCCCTTGGCCGCCAGAACCACCAATGGATTGCGCCATAATACCATCTGAAAGATCACCCTTCGTCAGGATTGACCCACTTTCACCGTTCATCACAGTAACTGCGCTTCCATCGCCGCCGTTCGATCCGACGCCGCCCAAAGCCAGCGCGACTAGACCTGCAGCTGTCCCACCTGCTCCACCGCCGCCGCCGATTGATTGGGCCATGATGCCGCGTGATGCGAAGCCATTAGTCTGTATCTGACCGCGATTATCAACATGGACCTCACCGCCATCACCACCATTATCAGCGCTACCAATAAGTGAGACCAGCAAATTGCCGCTCGTCCCCGCAGATCCGCCAGATCCGCCGATCGACTGTGCAAATATGCCGTGAGAATAATTTTGCTCGGTCAGAATTTGCGCGCCGGCAAATGTATTAACGTCGACGCGTCCACCGCTGCCACCGTAACCACCGCTACCCGCTTCGCCCACAAGGCCCCATTGATCGCCGCCATTCCCCCCATTATTGCTGACACTCAAAGCATAGATGCCGTGCGCACCTTCCCCATTCGTTGCAATCACGCCATATTGATTGACTGTGACGTAACCGCCATTTGATGAATGCCCGCCTGTACCGCCGCCAGGCGCAGCAAAACCGCCACCCCCATCACCGGCCTCACCGCTACGGCTGTAAGCAAAAATTCCGTGGTTGCCCGAACCAGTTGTCTTGATTGTACTGGAGGAGGCCTGTGTTGCGTTAACTTGCCCGCCAGCACCACCGTCACCACCGTCACGTCCGCTCCAGAAGCTGGCGTAAGAGTTACCCCCTTTTCCACCATTTCCGCCGACACTGCCAATCTCCCAACCAATATTAGAGGTTGCATTAACATTGCCACTGAGCGTCTGGACGTTCGTCGGGCCAGCCGCTCCGTTTCCGCCAGAAGATGGCGGCACAAACAACGCGCCAGCGCGACCGTTGCTCCCGTTCTTGCCGTAGAAAACCTGTTTAACACCGTTGGGCCCGCTCACATCGACGGGTGGGGTCAACGTTCCTTCAGAACCAGAGCTATTAAAATTCGTATTGAAGGATGTGGTCGTTTGGCCAATATCAAATGAGGCACTGCCACTCGCCTCAGCACTGGTCACCACAGCGGAGTTTCCACTCAACGACGTAATAGCGAAAGCAGTCGGGGGCGTATCTGCGTTATAAAACTGTTCTCCCACCGTCTTTACGAGAAATGTGTAACCATCCGCCGTTTGAACAAATGCTGTCGTGCCAGCAGTTGCAGTACCTGCCGGATCAACCCGCAGCGCACTGACCGTTGTAGTGGCGCCCGTTATGGGATTTGTAACGGTTTTCCCCAGTGAGGACGTCTTCGAGGGTTGAGGCGGTGGCGGATCTTCGGCAAAGGCGGTCGGAATACCAATTGCAACCTGAATGCTTAATAATGCAGCCAGTCGCGCCGATTTGCGCACAGGTTTTCTCGATGCTTGCTCGCGCTTGCGATCCGTCATGACGCCGCCCCGTCCTGTTTCCTAATATCCATGCAAGTGCAGACACAAAGGTCTGGTGCACAGGATGCATCTAAACTCTATAGACTTGAATCATTTGTATGGAATTCCCCCCGAGCGCGCCCCGCATTTTCAATTGAAGAGGAAAATGCAGAAACGCCCGTTATTTTTAATGTAACAAGATCATAAGTTGTTAGCAAGTAATAGAGAGTTAATTATCAAATTCAATTATATCAAATAAATAATAATAATAGATTTCTATTTAAAATAAGCTTGATCATCGTATGAATATACATTATCTAATGAATAATATTTCGTGTGAGCTTAGAAATAAATCATGCCTATCGCGATGTATTTCCTCTAATATATCATTCAGCTAAAATAGATGTATTAAGACGCAACGCGCGCAAATTGTGGCGGAAACTCAGTACTGCAACTCTATACTGTATATGGAGCTCGAGGAATTCCATTATACGAAACTGATTTTTCTTATATGTGGAATGAGATCTCAGGCGGAATTCCGAATGCACTGCCATACGTCGCCATGCGTCCGCGGCGCCCGATATCCGGAGCAGTCAGCATGACAACGCCTTCCCATTCACTTTTTTTCATCTAGCAATTGAACCAATGATAGCTACGGGACGTCGTTCTAGGTGCATTCTCAGTGAAGGAAGGGCACACTTGTCAAGAATGACTCTTTTGCTGCGCGAAGGTGAGCGAATGATATGCTTCAAATTCAAGTAAATATGGTCCCTTAAAGAAACGGTCTTCTTTCCCAGCCGCCCACTTAAAGCGAACGCTTACACTCCAAGGCATGGCGCAGAGAAGCGGGCACCCGTTTTCCGACAAGGACATGCGCGAAGCCAATGAGAGAGCGCACCTGTTGAGCTGACAGGCGCATTGAGCGATGCAATTTCGGCTTCGCCTTCAGTTCCTAAAGTAATGGAGGCAGCAAAGGCCCATCCGTGTTGAAGGCCATTACGGATGGGCTGTCGTCAAAGCGCTCCAAGGCGTCGACCCGATTGCCGGTTCTTACGTAATCAGGGGGCCGGGTTCAGTTCTGCGATTCTCTCTTAATAATACGCATACCGTTCGAATATTCAGTATAGCCTCCCTGGTTTCCTCGGGGAGCAACAATACGAGGCTGCTCTGGCCTGCTGGCCTGCTCGGGTCGCTGCACTGGTCTTTGAACGGGAGGCCTTGCATAAGCATCATTTCGCTCGCGCCGTGGGCGGCGTGAATCATTCCGCCATCTGTCCGAACGATACTCACGACGATCGCGATAATAGCGGGAATCATATCTCGGGCCGTTGCGATAACTAATACCAGACCCCGAATAGTATCCGCCATATGAAGGGCCGTAATCCCTATAGCCATCGTAAGAGTACGATTCACTGACGCAACCAGACAACGTGAATGATAGAACTATGACCGTGCCGATCGACGTCAATGCTTTGAAAATGGTCATAATTTGCTACCTCGCTTGGTGAACATTTCGATTGGGATAATCGACCCTCGGGCGTTAAAGCGCAAGTCACGAAGTTCATGGTTCTTGTTATTGTCCGAGATCGCAAAACTCGGCGTAGCAATTGATCGCCAAGCCGCTGCCCTGTTATGGCTCGCTTCTAAGAGTTTTGGCGCATTCGAATTGCAAGAAGCCTGACACCGTCGGCAATGCGATTTATGGGAATGGATGAATAAGCAATGCGAAAGTAACGACACGGCCTGTCGTCGCTCCAGAAGAATGGCGCACCAGATTCGATAAGCACACCGTCCTCACGCAGATCCCGCGCAAGTTCGTCCGCATCCATACCTTCAGGACCTTCTATCCAGAAGGAAGTACCGCCAAAACCTGACTTGCCGGCGATCTTCAATCCTTCCTGTTGCAGCGCGTTGATCATAACAATATGGCGCTTGTGGTATTCGATACGCATTCTATGAATAACCGCGTCGTAGTGGCCAAGCGCAAGAAAATACGCAGCAGTTCGCTGCAGATGACCAGGGGGATGGCGTAACATCAGTGCGCGTAGCGCTCGCGCTTCTCGAATGACCGTTGCTGGCGCGACGAGATAGCCAAGCCTCAAGCCTGGAAAAAGCGACTTCGAAAAGCTACCCACATAAAGAACACGACCATATTGGTCGAGGGATTTCAGGGCCGGGGTTGGCGGCTGGAGAAAACTCATCTCAAACTCATAGTCATCCTCAACAATGACGAAATCGCGCTCAGCTGCTGCTTCAAGAAGTGCAATGCGTCTTGCACGTGACATCGTTGCAGCTGTGGGCGACTGATGGCTTGGCGTAACGAACACCGCATCGATCCCGCGGGGAAGCAGTTCAGGTGGCAAGCCACCCTCATCAACATCAAGTGCCGACACACGAGCACCAGTAAGATGAAGCGTGGCGCTGATATCGGGATGCCCGGGGTTTTCGCAGACGACATGCGAATGATTTGACAAAAGCAAGTGGCTGATAATCCAAAGCGCATTTTGCGCACCAACCGTTACCAATATTTCATCGGGTTCTGCGCGAATACCTCGGCTCGGCAGCGTTCGTGACCGTATGTAGTTCACAAGTTCAACATCGTCCGCAGCAGCGAAGTCGCCAGCCATGAGAACGAAATCTTCTCGCGCCAAAGCACGTCTGGCGCAATCGCGCCATGCAGAAAGATCAAATAAGCTTTGATCCATTTGCCCGTAAAGAAATGGGTAACGATACCGGCGCCAATCGAGTGGCTTACGAATGGTCTTGGCGATATTGAAACCCGGCCGCAGCTTGGAAGACCAGTCCACCGCTATGTCGGGCACCTGTAGGAAATTCTCGTCCGGTCGACTGATCGGAGGCGCTACAGAGACATGATAAGCACTTCGCGAATGCACTTCGAGATAGCCCTGCGAGACAAGTTCCTGATATGCCAATGTCACGGTCAGTCGCGATATTTTCAAATAATCCGCCAGCCCTCGTGTCGACGGCATGCGCGCACCCGGCAAAATAGCACCGGACAGAATGGCAGATACGGTTGTCTCACGAATTTGCGCCTGCAATCCTGTATTTCGATTGCAGTCTATGAAGAAAATAGTTGGTGAGACTGCCCTCAAATCTTGCTCCTAGAGTCAGCAACGATGCAGAACCTCCTGTTCCATTGCAGTTGCTTACAATTGATGGTCGCGTTTTTCTTTCAGATTCTCCAACTCCAAAATTTTGCCGCTAAGGGAATTTTTTAGACTGGCCCTCCCGGCAAAACCACCTTCTCCGAAGAACTGGACTTATTGTCTGTTCTAACTGGCTATAAGCCAAATCTATGGAGATGGCTATCGTTCGTGATCGGAACTGAAGATTGGCGGAAAACGTCAACGGGCATGCCGAAGTCAGCCATGGTTCATAAATGGAAGGGGAACTCCATGAACTATTTTACAAGCACGAAACGGGTGATTTTATTTTCAGCGCTCGCAGCTGTTTCAACATCAGCGGCTAACGCGGAGACGACCGTCGTCGTCGGTTACCAGCAAATCGTTGGTCCATTTCTCACGGCTATCGCGGACGGAAGATTCGATGCGGCAGCCAAAGAAGCCGGATATAAGATTGACTGGCGACAATTTGCATCGGGCGGCGATATTTCGACCGCACTCGCATCCGGCAATGTGCCAATCGGCGTGATCGGATCGACAGGTATCGCGGCAGCATCCACACGTGGTGTCGAACTCGAGCTGTTCTGGATACTGGACAATATCGGCAAATCAGAAGCACTCATCGCACGCGAAGGCTCCGGCATCGAAAAACCTGAGGATTTGAAGGGTAAGAAGATCGGTGTACCATTCGTCTCCACAGCGCACTTTCATCTTCTTGTAGGGATGAGTGACATCTGGAAGATCAATCCACGCGACGCAGAAATTCTGAACATGACCCCGCCGCAGATCGTTGCTGCGTGGCAGCGCGGTGATATCGATGCCGCCTATGTCTGGCCACCGGCGCTCTCTGAAATTCTTAAAACCGGCACGGAAATCGCTAATTCCGAAGAGATCGGCAAAAAAAGCGTACCAACGTTTGACGGACTTGTTGTGGACAAGAGCTTTGCGGCTGACAACCCGAAATTCATGGCCGCTTTCACGACAGTGCTTAAGAATGCCTATGCCGACTACAAGGCAAACGGCGTCCAATGGACAGCAGATTCCGACCAAGTTAAAGCAATGGTGAAACTAATCGGTGGCAATGCGACTGATATACCGGACGCGCTAAAACTGCTGTCTTTCCCATCCGCCGAGGAGCAAGCGTCTCCAACATGGCTCGGTGGAGGCAAAGAAAGCGGCGCGCTAAAGTCCATCACTCAGAGCGCAAAATTTCTCGTCGACCAAAAACAGCTCGACAAGGCTCTGGATGATTACAGCGGCTATGTAAATGGCAGCTTTGCCGAAGCCGCAGCAAAGTAATTACGCGAAATAAATCAAGCGACTCTGCCAACGTAGGCTCGTTGAGCCCAGTTGTACTGAGATGGTTCCGCGCATTCCTTGTGAATGCAACTTTGCAAGCGAGCGAAATGGCCGGAACCACTCCTTCGTTCCCGAAAGGCGACGCTATGGAAACCTTGAACATATCAAATGTCAGTCTGACCTATCCAGGCCTCTATGTCGAAGAAGCCGTCATCGCACTCAAAGGTGTCAATCTGCGGATCGACAGCGGCGACTTCGTCGTAGCACTTGGCGCATCTGGTTGCGGAAAAACAACCCTCCTCAATCTGATGGCAGGCTTCATGATCCCCTCAGCCGGTGAGATAACCCTGGGCGGACGGCTTGTGCGAGGGCCAGGCGCAGACAGAGGCGTCGTTTTTCAAAAACATGCGCTGCTTCCATGGCTGAATGTGGTCGAAAACACGGAGTTTGGACTTAAACTTCAGGGCATACCCAAAGCCCAACGCCGCGAACGTGCCACTCAAAATCTGGCATTGGTCGGCTTGCAAGACTTTCACAATCATAAGGTTTATCAGCTTTCAGGAGGCATGCAGCAACGTGTTGGCATTGCCCGCGCTCTCACCTGCGATCCTGCAATGCTGCTTATGGATGAACCTATGGCAGCACTCGATGCCCTAACCCGTGAGACCATTCAGGAATTGCTTCTGCGTGTGTGGCAACTCACCAACAAAATGTTCTTCTTTATCACTCACAGCGTCGAAGAAGCTCTGTTTCTTGGTTCACGGCTCATTGTGATGTCGCCGCGTCCAGGACGGATCACTCACACCTACGATCTGGACTTCAATCGGCGTTTTCTGGAAAGCGGTGACGCGCGCGCCGTCAAATCCAGTCCCGACTTCATCAAGATGCGTGAGACAATTCTGGGGATTATCTATGGCGATGAACGTGCATCAGGAAACCCGGAACTGGCCCATGCTTGAGTTCATTACTCGGGCACGGCCAGTCAAACCCGGGAAGATCTATGGCGCTCCCGGCGACGGAAATAGCGGCTTTATCAGTCTGGTCACAGCACTGCTATTGCTTGGAATTTGGTTCCTTGTGACAGGCTTGGGCTGGGTGAGGCCACTGTTTCTGCCTTCTCCCTACGCGGTCTATGATAAATTCATACTCGCCATGACCGATGGCGTCGCCAATTCGACATTGATTGAGCACACGCTCGCCAGTCTTGGCCGCGTTCTTGGTGCCTTCGCGATTGCCTGCGTTACAGCAGTCCCCATCGGTATCATGATGGGTATGAGCAGATTCTGCCGTGGCGTTCTCGACCCAATTATCGAATTCTATCGCCCGCTGCCGCCGCTTGCTTACCTGCCACTGATCATCATCTGGCTCGGTATCGGCGAATTCCCGAAAGTGTTCCTCATTTTCCTGGCGATCTTCGCTCCATTAGCGATAGCAGCCAGAGCAGGCGTCCGCTCGGTTTCCACTGAACAGGTCCATGCTGCATACGCAATGGGTGCTTCACGAACCCAGGTTATAACCCAGGTCATAATGAAAGCGGCCCTTCCGGAAATTTTCACAGGCATGCGGATCGGTATTGGTGTCGGCTGGACGACACTGGTTGCTGCAGAGATGGTGGCGGCACATCGCGGGCTGGGCTTCATGGTGCTGAACGCCGCGCAGTTCTTGGCCAGTGACACGGTCATCATGGGCATTATCGTCATCGGAGTATTTGCTTTCGCCTTTGACCTTTTAATTCGTCATCTGGAAAAAGTGCTGATCCCCTGGAAGGGTAAAATCTGAGGGCAGCGAATATCGGGTAGCCCCACCAACAAGGTCCAAGTTTTTGAAGGAACGACGCGGCAGAATTACCGCGTCACAGGAAAGCTTTGCCCTGTTTCTGGGCAGGTTGGAATTTATCAAGGAGCACTGAAATGTCTGCCGGAAACCTTACGGAGAAGCAATTTTCCAACCTGTTTGATGCTTTCAATCGCCATGACATTGAAGCGATCATGGAATTTTTTGACGAGGATTGCGTGTTCTACACCGTGGCCGGCGAGGAGGTTTACGGCACACGCCTCCAAGGCAAAAAAGCAATCGCCAGTGCATTCTCAGCAGTATGGGGCGCCATGCCCGATGCCCGCTGGGACGGACACAGGCATTTTGTGTGTGGAAATCGCGCAGTATCGGAGTGGACGTTTTTCGGAACGGATGCAACCGGCGCACGTGTCGAAGCAGAAGGTTGCGATCTCTTTACTCAGAGAGGCGGCAAGATCACCCGTAAACAGGCATTTCGCAAGAACCGGCCTTTGCTGACGGCATAAGCCTCGCTTGCGCCCGTCGGTGATTTGGAGGACCGACCGATGAACACTCACACGACTAACACATATTCCGCCAGACAACCCTTCGATCCTGCTTATGATCCAGTGGTTGCGAAGACGCCCGGACAAGGACGTGATTACGCGCCAACATACTGGATCGGGACAGCTGGCACGGCACCCGAAGATGATGGTCCTGTTACTTCAGACATCGATGCCGATGTTGTGATTGTCGGTTCCGGATATACAGGACTGTCAGCCGCTATCCACCTTGCTCGTGATCATGGCATTAAAGCAATGATACTTGAGGCCAATGCAGTTGCATGGGGATGCAGCACACGCAATGGCGGTCAAGCCCAGATTTCTGCCGGCCGGCTTAAACGGTCGCAATGGATTGAGCGTTGGGGCGTGGATGTCGCAAAGAAACTGCATAGGGAAATTTCAGAAGGGTTCGATCTATTTCGTGCGCTTATAGCCGAACCAGAAATTGAATGTGAACCGCAGGATGGCGGTCATCTTTATATTGCTCACCGCGAGAAGGTGGTCCCTTCGCTGGTCAAGGAATCCCGCTTACTCAATGAAGTGTTCGGCTATCGAACTCAGATGATGAGCCGTGATGAAATCCACGACCGCTTTATCCGGGATCAGGAAGCCTGTGGGGCGATGTACGAACCCGATGGCATCGGAGTTCATGCCGCCAAGCTTGCCTTCGGCTATCTCCGACTGGCCCGTAAGCTCGGCGCAAAGGTCCATACTGCAAGCCCTGTTCTCAGCTGCCGAAAGGATGGAGATTTCTATCACCTCCTAACGCCAAACGGCACAGTAAAAGCCCGGCAGGTTTGCTTCGCGACAGCGGGCTATACTTCACCTGCTCTTCACTCGCTCACACGCCATCGATTGATGCCGATACTGTCTAATTCCGTAGTAACCCGACCACTGACCGCAGATGAGAGAGAAGCATGTGGTTTAAGGACTGGAATCCCACTAACCGACACCCGAACGCTTCGCCACTACTATCGTTTTCTGCCAGATGGACGAATGCAGATCGGCAGTCGCAGTGCCATAACCGGGGCGGACGCACCCAACTCCAAACACTACGACTTGTTGCTTGCAGGTCTTTACCGAAAATTCCCGGCTTTGACCGATATTAAGATCGACTATTCCTGGTGGGGCTGGGTGGACGTCAGTCATGACATGATGCCCCGCATCGTTCGCCCAGATCCGAAGCAGGAAATCTACTATGCCATGGGCTATGGCGGGAATGGCGTTATGTATTCCGCACAGGCGGGACGCCGGGTTGCCCAATTGATGGTCGGTCGCGGGCAAGAACTGGACCTGCCAATATTCACATCAGAACTGCCAAGCTACGGCATGTTGACGCCATTTCGGCGCATAGGTCAGCGTGCCATGTACCGCTGGTATGCGCTGAAAGACGAGATCCTTTGAATTATAACGAAAGGTATGCGCCATGAAAATGACGACGGAAGAAGCGTTCGTAAAAGTCTTGCAGATGCATGGGATTGAACATGCATTCGGGATCATCGGCTCTGCAATGATGCCTGTTTCTGACCTATTTCCCAAGGCCGGCATTGCATTCTGGGATTGTGCACATGAGACCAATGCCGCACTGATCTGCGACGGCTATACAAGGGTGACCGGTAAAATGGGCATGGCGATCGCCCAGAACGGCCCGGGCGTGACCGGCTTCGTCACAGCCATCAAGACTGCCTACTGGAACCACACTCCAATGCTGCTCGTGACACCACAGGCAGCCAACAAGACCATAGGTCAGGGGGGCTTTCAAGAAGTTGAACAGATGGCGCTGTTTGAAGATATGGTTTGCTATCAGGAGGAGGTCCGCGATCCATCACGCATCCCGGAAGTTCTTAATCGTGTTATCGAGAAGGCATGGCGCGGCTGTGCGCCCGCACAAATCAACGTTCCACGTGATTTCTGGACCCAGGTCATTGACGTTGATTTGCCCCAGATCGTGCGGCTTGAGCGGCCAAGTGGTGGACGCGACGCCATCGCTGAAGCCGCAAACCTTCTCACAGGCGCAAAATTCCCAGTTATTCTCAACGGTGCTGGTGTCGTTATCGGCAACGCGATCGCTGAATCCATAGCACTGGCCGAAAAGCTCGATGCGCCGGTTTGTTGTGGTTACCAGCATAACGATGCTTTTCCCGGTAGCCATCCGCTTTCGGTTGGACCACTTGGCTATAATGGTTCCAAAGCGGCTATGGAACTGATTGCCAAGGCTGATGTGGTTCTGGCACTTGGGACCCGGCTCAATCCATTTTCAACGCTACCTGGATACGGAATTGATTATTGGCCCAAGGACGCCAAGATCATTCAGGTCGATATTAATCCAGACCGTATTGGCCTCACCAAAAAAATCACGATCGGCATTTGCGGCGATGCAAAGCAGGTCGCCCAACAGATCTTTGAACAGCTTGGAGCGAATGCTGGAAATGCCGGCCGCGACGAACGCAGGCAAATGATTCACCAGCGCAAATCGGCGTGGCTGCAACAGCTATCGTCGATGGATCATGAAGATGATGATCCAGGCACGCAATGGAATTCGGATGCCCGTGAGCGCGAGAAACAACGAATGTCGCCGCGACAGGCATGGCGCGCAATTCAGGCCGGAATGCCTAAGAATGCAATTATGTCTACAGATATCGGGAACAACTGCGCAATTGGCAATGCCTACCCAACTTTTGAAGAAGGACGCAGATATCTGGCACCGGGAATGTTCGGGCCATGTGGATATGGCTTTCCATCAATCGTTGGTGCCAAAATAGGACAGCCCGATACGCCTGTTGTGGGTTTCGCGGGCGATGGTGCTTTCGGAATCTCTATGAACGAAATGACGTCCATCGGCCGCATTGGGTGGCCGGCAATTACAATGGTTATCTTCCGCAACTATCAATGGGGTGCGGAAAAGCGCAATACAACGCTTTGGTACGACAATAACTTCGTGGGGACTGAGCTCAATCCAAACCTAAGCTACGCGAAGGTTGCAGATGGTTGCGGTCTTAAAGGTGTCATGGTCGATACCCAACATTCATTGACCGAGGCATTGGAAAAAGCAATCGACGAACAGGCCAACGGCATAACGACCTTTATCGAGGTTATTCTAAATCAGGAATTGGGCGAGCCTTTCCGGCGTGACGCTATGAAAAAGCCCGTTATCGTCGCCGGGATTGATAAGTCTGATATGCGAGCACAAATGCCTGTTTAGCGATCTTGCCGGGAGGTCTTCCTCCCGGCTTTTCAATGAGATTTTGCCATGCTTCCTTTGGAAAATATTCTCGAAAAAGCCCGATTAAAGCCTGGTCACATTGTGCTGGCCGAAGGCGAAGACCCGCGTATCATCGAAGCCGCATTGCGTGCTGAACACGAGAGGATTGCGCGTATTACCCTGCTGGGTTCTAAAGATATTATCATCGAAAAGCTCGGTGGCGGACGCATAAATGTCCTTGACCCGGTCACGTCGAATAAAAATGCCTCCTATGCACAGCAACTCTATCAGTTGCGGCAACCCAGAGGGATGACAGAACATCAAGCAGAGGCGATCGTCAGGACGCCGCTGGGTTTCGCCGCTATGATGGTACGTACAGGTGATGCGGATGGAACACTTGCCGGTGCAGTCGCGACGACAGCCGAAGTCGTCCGCCATGCTTTGCAGATTATCGGCAAGGCAGAGGGAGCGAGCCTGGTATCGAGTTTTTTTCTAATGCTGCTCTGCCAATCACATCATCAGAAAAAAGGTGCCTTGATTTTTGCTGATTGTGGTCTTGTCATCGAACCCGATTGTACAGAATTGGCCGAAATCGCAATACAATCCGCAGACTCTTATAAGCAGTTGACTGGAAAGGACTCCGCAGTTGCAATGCTCTCCTTCTCAACAAGCGGGAGCGCTGCGCATGAACGGGTTTCAAAAGTTGTTCAGGCCACAGATCGGGTGCGTGCCAGCAGACCAGATCTTTGCATCGATGGGGAAATACAATTTGACACTGCATTTGTCGAAGCAATAAGCCACACCAAGTCACCGGCTTCGCCGCTAAAAGGCAATGCGAGTGTTTTCGTGTTTCCCAACTTAGAGTCTGCCAACATTGGATATAAGATTGCCCAGCGCATTGGCGGTGCACAAGCCATTGGTCCGGTGCTTCAAGGCCTTGCCAGACCCGCAAACGATCTCTCCCGGGGATGTAGCGCCGATGATATATTTCATATGATCGCAGTCACTGTAAATCAGGCGAGCAAAGTGGTATCCAATAAACCTCAATCATTGATCTGAAAACTAGCTAGTCAGCATTTAGAGCTCAACTATACAACCTTCCCTGTATTGGAGATGTATGAGATCGTCGGTCGGTCGGAGATTGAAATCGATGGTCATTTCGCCAAACATAGCAAGAAACTAAAATCGCACCCTCCCGCTCGACGCCCCCACACTCGGATGAAAGTGCTTTTTGAGCAAGAGCTGCTACTTAGCCCATCGACCTTCATAAATAAAAGCCGGTGCTTTTTCGATTTCCTCTTTGGTAGAATTCATTACCGCTGACCATTTTTTTTCGTCATCAAAATAGGTTATGTCTACTGCATCAGGACGGACGACGACAAATTTCTCACCAACTCCCAAAAACCCTCCTACCGACACTATATATCCTGAAAGTTGACCATCAGAGAGGATGAGATCCTTGATTTGGCCAATGTTCGTATTGTCTCCATTCAAGATGTTGAGACCAATCAGATTATAGCTCAAAACATCTGTTGGCTTTGCCGTGACAAACACTTCGGTATCAGTTTCCTCTGTCATTGTGGCAGTCTGCGCGTTTGCAAATGCAACCATTGCAAGAGCGGCAGTAGCAGACAGGATAATACGACGCATCAACATTCTCCAGAACAGTATTATGGTGTTGTTGTTACTGTCAGAATGCAATCGAAGGGACATTTGTTCCATGAGATGAAGGACGCTCTCGCCATAAACTTATCTGCGCCGCGCCCCCCTCAAGAGCCAGCAGTTCAGGATCGGATGACACCTCCCGTAAAGACACAGGCGGTAACTTTACGTTACTGGAAATAACGATAATTCCCTTCAACGACCCACCAGCACTCCGCTAGATGTTCCTCCCCCCTCCAATAACCAATGATGTTAATTCTATGAATGATAAATACACATTGCCGGATCTGAGCGGCGTTCTCCCTATCCGACCGGTTCAGGTGAAAAGGCATGGCTTTGCGGATAGATGGAAGTTGTTATTCCTTGCCATTACCTTCGCAATCATCTCCCTTGTCGTAACAGTCCTCTGGGGACCAGGACTTTACTCGGATTACCTGATCAAAAAAGACCCGCTTATAATTGAAGATTCCACCATTTTTGATGGAAGCTGCCGTTCCAGGAAAATGATCACTGACTGCAAGGCAACGCTTTCCTATCGCTACGAGGGCGAAACCAAGCTTAAATCCGTCGACTTTTCCTTCGTGAGCCTATCTAGCGGTGATTATGAGACCGAGGTGGTTGTTGAGAAATCGAACCCCAACAATGCCACACTCACATTGGCACTCGACGAATTCTGGAACCGCCTCGGCGTCGGCATCGCCCTTGTCGGCATCATGTTGGGCTGTTCGATACTGTTCATAAATCGTTTTCTGCAGATTTCGAGGGCCATATCTGCAAGTAAGAAGGCCTCAGAGCTAACGCTTGACTGGGCGAAGATCGTGTCGCGCAAAGACAGCATGGGTCGCACTAAAGTTGGCTACATCCCGCAACTCGCAGCCCACAAAAAGCGGACGATACTCTCAAGCTTTGGCAAAGCCGAGACACCTTATCTCTACTATGACGCGAAAAACGACGAAACATATGGTCTTGTGGCGGCTCACCCCTATGACACTTTGCCCATCCTCTTGGACGATCAATTTGCGCGTCTTGAGCTTACTTCAGTTGAGATCGAACAGCTGCAGCAGGCGCTCAACAGTCGTCTGAACAAGCCTGATTAATAATTTTAACGCCAATTCGGAAAACGGGGTTGGCGTTTCAAACACCCCTTGTCGAAACAAGGGTCTGATACATATCAGTCATCATCGTATCAGACACGGAGTACAGACATGGGTGACGCAGGGGTAGGCTGGATTGCTGCAATTATTATTGGCGGCCTTGCCGGGTGGATCGCATCTAGTTTCATGAACAGCGATACCGGAATCTTGATGAATATCATTCTTGGTATTGTCGGCGCCGCTATTGCGAGCTTCATTTTCGGCTTTCTTGGTGTTTCTTTTGGCGGTTGGCTCGGTTATCTCGTTGCAGGATTTGTCGGGGCCTGTATCCTTATATGGGTGGGACGGGCGATCAGTTGACGATTTGAAGGCAATTCGGAAGCCCCACCGCATGGGGCTTTTTCTTATTTAACTTGGCATCCTTCGCAATCCGCCTTTCCGCTTTGATGAATAAGTACAGATCAGACGCCTTTTACGTTGAAACGCGTTAGTCATTCCGTCTATTAAAGATGGCTTAGACCGTTTGCGGAGTGCTGGGGTGATACGGATACTGTTTCTTCTGCTTGGTCGGGAGATCATACAACGGCATTGGAGAACATTGCTTGCGATCTCGATCCTTTGGATCATCGGCGGAGCACTGATCATCATCGATGCACTCGACGGCGAAACAGTTATTTCTGCACGGCTTTTTGGCTATTTTCTGTTGCCCGAAGCCGCACTGTGCCTGTTTGCAGCCTTCGCCAGTTACGGCACTGCGCGCCGAATGCGTATTGTGCAGGGCGTAGCCCTGCTCGGTGTTAGCGTATTGATCATCAGCTCCACTCCTGCGAGCAATTTCGCACTCGCCGTGTTGTTCGGGCTTTGCTTTCTCATAGACGGAATTGTGCGAATTGGCAGTGCTTGGGTCGTTCGTTATCCACGCTGGAAAGTTGGCCTTATCGGCGGTATCGTCGAAGTATTACTGGCAATCGCCACGCTTCAACCCTGGCCGACATGGTATGAAGGCACGGTTGGCACCAATGTCGGAGCAGTGCTGGTCTTAACCGGAATTGGGCTGTTGAACATTGCATTCCGGATCAAGCGTCTAGAGGATGGCGCGTCTCTTACCAGCATATTGAGCAGAAATCCGTTTAATCAGCGTGCAGCTCAGCTCTATCGCAAGCGCAATGCGCGAAATCGTAAGCAACTTACCGTTCATGTCTGGACGCCAACCGGCACCGCAATGACGTCTTTACGACAGCGAGCAATCAACCGATATATCGCCGCTGTCGATAGCAGCGGTGTAATTTCTACCGGCCATGCTGCATTGGAAATGTCGCCTGATCTATATATCAGCCACTATCCAGCCGCCGAGATTGACCGCAACCCCGACGAATTCACCCGTACTTTACGAGCCACTGCAGACAATAACGTACCCGGTCGCTTTCTCCCCAGCTATGCGGTTGAGTCGGGCGAATGGTGCCCCTCGACGGTCCAGGTTGAAATTAAAAACATCGATGCAGCTCGACTTCGCACTTTTTGGAAACACTATCGCGCCAACGACACATATAACCTCACGAACAGAAATTGCTCCAGCGCAGTTGCAGACGCACTTGATGCAGCTCTTGAGGGTGTTTATCGCGAATATAGATGGCCCGTTTTCAGAGCTTTGCAGGCAATTGTATTCCCTGAATTGTGGGCGGCAGGGTTGATGCGCAAACGTGCGGAATCGATGGCCTGGACGCCCGGTCTCGTGCTTGATTACGCGCGAGCGTTATCGGCCTTGGTCGACTCTTCTGGAAGAAGATCGCATAAGCAAAGCTTCCGTCTGGTGAAAAAGTATTCTCGGCGCAAATCCAAAGCATCGATTGGGTGAAACGTAAAGCACTCTAGCAGCGCGTCATGCCACCTCATTTAACTTGAATATTTTACTCATCTTAAATAGGTTTGATTGAACAAAATCGTTGTATCAATCGGGTGAAATCATCGTGTGTTTTTCCATTCGTGTGCCCTCCGGCACCATAAAATTTCTACTCACCTTAATAGCCTTTAGCGCTTTTCAACAACCAACTGCTGTTGCACAAGTCAAAGAAGCCACACGGATCGTTTCACTCGGCCCCGACGTAACCGAAATCATTTATGCGCTGGGTGCAGGAGACAAAATTATAGCCGTTGATCGGAGCAGCAAATATCCGAGCGAAGCAACTGATAAAACAAATGTTGGCTATCGTCGCAGCTTGTCGCCAGAAGGCATCTTGACCCTCAACACCGATCTCATCATTGCATCCGAAGACATTGGTCCGCCGGAAGCGACAGATGTGCTTAACCAATCAGCTGTCGAGATCCTCTATATTCCAGTCGATAACAGTCGTTCAGGCCTGATTAAGAAGATCGGGCTTATTGCGAAACGCCTCAACCTTGTGAAGCAGGGTGAGACTCTGACCCAGAAAGTCATCGACGACTTCGACGCCGCCACAGCTTACGCAAGCGAGCTATCGCAGGAGAAACAAAAGAAAGTCGTCTTCTTTCATGGCCTGGCCCGACTGAGCGGTGCGGGTAGCGACACGGCCGCCGACGCTTTCATTCGATATGCAGGCGGGATCAATCCGCTGTCGGTCTATTCCGGTTATAAACCAGTCTCGGAAGAATGGCTCGTCAAGGCCGAGCCGGACGTCGTTTTGATGCTTTCCGACGGAAACGGCGGTCCATCCCGCCAAGACGTTTTCTCCCATAAAGCGTTGCAGCAAACCCCGGCTGCGAAAAACCAGTCTCTTGTGGTGTTGGAAGGGCCATATATGCTCGGATTTGGACCGCGCACTGCAGAGGCAATCCGAAAACTGGCCGCCGCACTCTACGACTAGGCATCGCTAAAAAATGGTTTATCGTGCGCTCTCCAGAAATCGGAAGCACGTTCGGAAGCAAAAAAGGCCCCTCCTTTGGAGGGGCCCTCTTTATTGATGAAAGTGACTACTCAAAATCGTCTGGCAGTAGTTCCTTCGGAAAATTCTGATAGGAAACTGGACGCAGGAAGCGACGGATCGACATTGTACCAACGCTAGTTGCGCCAAAGTTGGTTGAGGCCGGGTATGGTCCACCGTGTACCATGGAATCGACCACTTCAACACCGGTCGGAAAGCCGTTCACGAGAACCCGGCCTGCCTTGCGCTCCAGAACTGGCAGGAGCCGCTGGGCAGATGAAATATCGCCATCATCCATGTGAATGGTCGTCGTCAATTGACCTTCGAAGCCGCGTGCGAGCTTTTCCATTTCAGCAACCGAACCGACCCGGATGACCAGCCCCAGAGGGCCAAATACTTCTTCGCCCAGAGAATGATCCGACAAGAAGCGTTCACCCGTCGTTTCAAACAGGTTCGGCGAAACCTGACGGCCGGACGACTCAGTTTCATAAAGCGGCTTGACCGCGTTGCGCGTATCAAAGCGCTCTTTACCCTCATGATATGCCTGCGCAATACCATCAGTTAGCATAGTCTGAGGAGCGACCTTCTTGAGACCTTCAACGGCTGCTGATGTAAAGCGATCAGCGTCAGCACCATCCAGAACCACGGCGATGCCGGGATTGGTGCAGAACTGGCCTGCGCCCATGGTCAGCGAACCGGCCCAGCCCTGTCCAAGCGTTTCTGCACGCGCTTTCATGGCTTCTGGCAGCAGGAACATCGGGTTGACCGAACCAAGCTCACCGAAGAATGGAATTGGCTCAGGGCGCGCTGCGCAAAGGTCGAACAGTGCGCGTCCGCCGGCCAGCGAGCCGGTAAAGCCAACAGCCTTGATGTTTGGATTTTGAACCAACGCATGACCTACATCGCGGCGACCGCCTTGAATGAGCGAGAAGACACCGGGGTGAATGCCCGTCTTGTCAATAGCGGCTGCAACAGCCTCAGCCACAATTTCACCCGTTCCAGGATGTGCAGAATGGCCCTTAACAACTACAGGACAACCGGCTGCGAGGGCTGCTGCGGTGTCGCCACCGGCAGTCGAAAACGCCATCGGGAAGTTCGATGCACCAAAAACCGCAACAGGTCCAATCGGACGCTGAACCAGGCGGATCTCTGGGCGCGGTGCAGGCTGGCGATCAGGCAGCGCTGCATCAAAACGGCGATCAAGATAGTCGCCCTTTTCGATGTGGTCAGCAAACAGACGCAGTTGGCCTGTGGTGCGGCCGGTTTCACCCTGTAGACGCGCTTCCGGCAAGCCGGTCTCCTGCGAGCCGATAATGACGATATCAGCAATGCGTGCTTCAATTTCATCGGCAATTGCACGCAGGAACGCGGCGCGCTCAGCGCGAGTCGAATAGCCATAGGACCAGAAAGCGTCTTCGGCTGCTTCGCACGCCCGATTCACCAGATCGACTGTACCGACTGCAAACGAATGCGCAGGCCCACTTGCTGGTGAAGATTGAAAAGTGCCGGCTCCATCGAGCCATTCGCCAGCAACAAGGTGTTTTCCTTTGGGCGTAAATGCCATTCGTTCATCCTCCTGTAGAAATCGACGTACAATTAAGCCAGTATCCGGCTCCATCTAAATTGCACTTGCCTAACGATTGTATACCCCGAATGTTTGTATACAGTGTGTGCGCAAATATCAATTGCCTGTAGGGGCCTCCCGCCAGGCGCAGCCATGAAAGACGCATGATGAGCGAGACCACCATCCTGAGCATTCCCACACTTCACGAACGCGTAGAAGCGATTTTTCGTAAAGCTGGGTTGAACGCTATACAGGCTCAGGCCGTCGCTCGTGTGATTGTTGCGGGTGAACGCGATCACTGCAAATCTCACGGCATATACCGTATCGAGGGTGCGCTGCGCACAGTCAAGGCCGGGAAGGTAAAACCAGACGCAATTCCTGAAATAGTGAAGGACGAAGCATCGAGCATCGTGCGCGTCAATGCGAACTACGGCTTTGCAAATCCTGCTTTCGAATTGGGCCTGCCACTGCTTGCAGAGCGCGCACGCAAAAACGGTATTGCAGCACTTGTCATCAACGATTGCACGCATTTTTCCGCACTCTGGCCGGAAGTCGAAGCGCTGACAAACGAAGGTCTTGCTGCACTTGTCATGTGCCCCAGTTATGCAACCGTTGCCCCTACCGGCGGTAACAAGCCGTTGCTCGGCACCAATCCTTTCGCATTCGGCTGGCCACGGAAGGAAAAATCGCCTTATGTCTTTGATTTTGCGACATCTGTTGCGGCGCGTGGCGAAATCGAACTCCACCGTCGCGCCGGCAAACAATTGCCCGAAGGTTGGGCGCTGGATGCAGAGGGTAACCCAACCACCGATCCTGAAACTGCACTTGCCGGTGCCATGCTACCGTTTGGCGGCCATAAGGGCTCCGCGATCAGCACGATGGTTGAACTGCTTGCGGCCATCATGATCGGCGATCTGACCAGCCCCGAAGTTCTCGATTTCCTTGGCACCACCACATTGTCGCCGGTGCATGGCGAACTCATCATTGCATTCTCACCGGAAGCCTTTGCCAAGGGTCGTCCCGGAGATCCATTTATCCGTGCGGAGGCGTTCTTCGAAGCCATTGTAGGACAAGGCGCACGCCTGCCTTCGCAACGCCGCTTTAAGGCACGCGCGGAATCAGACGCCGAAGGCGTAAAGCTCACCAAATCAGAGATCGATCAGCTCGATCTGTTGTTGGAGAAGGGGTTGGAAGCTATTTCTTAATCCTGAAGGTCGACTTCTAACAGAAATCAGTTGATCAAACTGATTTCTGTTCCCGGAGCAGCAGGAACAGCAACCAAGCTAGTTAAAAACTAAACAAAAGGCCCTCCAGACGGAGGGCCTTTTTTTGTCTACAGCAAGATTCAAGCCGCGTATTTCTGAACCGCTCCAGGAAGCTTACTCCACTCCGCATACCAGCTGTTGAACAGCTTGAACTGTGCTTCCACATAACCGCGCTGGCTATCGGAAAGAGCATCTGTTTCGTTGAAGTGCAGCGTGTATTCCTTGTCGCCCTTCAACACCATCATATGCTTGAAATAAAGCACCAGATCCGGGCCTTCATCGAAGGATGAAAGCACAGCAAGCGCCTGTTCAAGTTCAAGCGCACGCTGGCGTGCATCCGCATCACCCAAAGCTGCAGCCTGCGACAGCTTGCAAAGCTGGATCACTTCCTTCGGCAGAACATTGCCGATGCCGGTGATTGCGCCGGTTGCCCCGCAATTGACGAAACCGTGGAACACGGCCGTATCAACACCGATCATGAGCGTGACGTCATCATCGCGGCTGGTGATGTTTTCGGCTGCATAACGCATGTCGGCAAGGCCACCGAATTCCTTGAAGCCAACGAGATTTGGATGCTCTGCACGCAGTGCGAAGAACAGATCCGCACGAGTGGCAAACCCGTAATAAGGGCTGTTATAGATAACTGCTGGCAGATCAGGTGCAGCCGACAAAATGGCTTTGAAATGTGCCTTCTGCGCTGCAATCACCGAGCCACGCGACAGAACGCGCGGGATGACCATAAGACCCTTGGCGCCAACCTTCTGTGCATGCGCAGCATGAGCTGCAGCAACTGACGTGTTCACAGCCCCCGTTCCAACAATAACAGGAATACCAGCAGCAGTCAGGCGAGCGACGCCTTCCATGCGCTGTTCGTCGGTAAGGAGGGGCCAGTCGCCCATTGAACCACAATAAACAACAGCCGACATACCAGCTGCAATCAGTTCCTTACCCTTGCGCACCAGCGCATCATAATCTGGTGAGCGATCATCCTTGCAAGGCGTCATCAGAGCCGGAATCACGCCGGAAAAGATATTGGCAGCCATCTAAAACTCCTCTCAGAGCATTTCCGTCCTTCGCGAAGCGACATGGAGCAGGAAATGCAGCAAACAAAACCAGGCCGATCGAAGCGCGGCGACGCAATGCCGTCTACCGGCTTCCGCAACTGATATATCAGTCTGTATTTTATTTGTCGACATAAATTATGTTGCGTTACAGATTTATTTCCAGCCGGTCATCGCGCATCACCAGTTTTTGCACCTGTCGCACGATCTGCTCGGCATGTTCATGGGCCAGCTGTTCGGCCAACTTCATGTCCCGTGCAGCAATTGCCGCAATCATTTCTTCATGCTCCTCCACAAAACGGCGAGGCAATTGATCATCATAGGATTGATAGTAGAGCCTCAGAATGCGTCGCCCTTCATCCAGCAAGCGCTTAAAGAGGCTTGTAAAATATGGATTACGCCCCGCTTCTGAGATGGCAAGATGAAGCGCTGCGTTAGTTGCAATCATCAATAGCGCATCCTGAGCATTCACGGCCTTGGTGAACTCGGCCTGATGCAATGCGATGATGTCCATGTCTTCCTGCCGGTGGTTCTTGGCCGCAAGCTGGGTCGTGACACGATACATCAAAGTCAGAGCGTCGAAATAGGTATGCATGTTAAGAAAATCGATATTCGACACCATAGTCGAGCGATTTGGCAGCGTGTCGATGAGCCCCTCGCCTGCCAGTCTCAGCAAAGCCTCACGAATTGGCGTACGTGACATTTTGAACCGCTCTGCAAGCTGGACCTCATCGATCGGGCTGCCGGGAGGCAGCACCAAGTCGAGGATTTCATCTCGCAGCAAGTCATAGACCATTTTCCCGCCTGAACCACGCTTGCGTTCAGGAATGGCGTTATCATCGCTTTCCTTCATCAAAAACTCCTAGTGTATATATCAGGCAAATGGCTCGGTCGGTCCCTTGGCGGGCTTTGTAAACCACTGCGCGCCGTCAGCACTCATGTAAATATGATCTTCCAAACGAACGCCAAACTGTCCCGGCACGACAATCATCGGCTCATTTGAGAAGCACATGCCCGGTTGAAGCAGCAACTGATTGTCGCGGACAATATATGGCGCTTCATGAATTTCCAGTCCCAGACCGTGCCCCGCGCGATGCGGAAGGCCAGGGAGCTGATAATCTGGACCTAACCCATGCTCTACCAGCACCGCGCGGGCAGCATCATCAAGGCTGGAACATACTGCACCAATCTTTGCAGCATCAAAAACGGCCTGCTGCGCCTGCCGTTCAATCGACCAGACACGCTCAAAATCAGCAGACGGCTCATCCAGCGCATAGGTGCGGGTCAGATCGGAATGATAGCCGTCGATGCGACAACCCGTATCCACGAGAATGACATCACCATTCTCATAGAACTGCTCGCCATCCGCACCGTGTGGCAAAGAGGTTGCTACACCAAAAGAGACGATGCAGAAGGTTGAGCCTCCAGCACCGGTCAGTTCACGATGCTGCTCGTCGATAAAGCGTACCACATCGGAGGCCGCAATGCCCGGACGAATGAACTGATGCGCGCGGCGTTGTACTTCCAGCGTCAGCTCCATGGCATATTTGATGATGTCTATTTCGGTTTGAGATTTGACAATTCGCTGTTGGCGAATGATCGGGCCAGCGTCAACAAGACGATCTGCCCCAAGTTGTGCGCGCAATGCATTATAGACAAAAAGCGGGACAGCATCGTCAATGGCGAGCGTTTCCCCGGCTTTCAGCACAGAAGCGACAAGGGCCGCACTGTTTTGTTCTTCCTGCCAGATGCGCATTTCGCCCGCCAGATGCGGAAGGCTTTCCACACGACTCTGCTCAAAACCGGGCACAATATAGACAAGCTCGCTTTGCGTAATGATTGCGCCAAGCAGGCGCTCGCTCGAATGCCAGGCAAGGCCGGTATAGTAAAGCAGGCTTTCCGTCGACCCAAGCAGCAAGGCTGCAATGTTGTTTTCGCTGAGACGGCGACGCAAAACATTAATTCGTTCCAGCCGCTCATCATTGGAAATGCGTGGATGTTGGGTGGTGGTGAGAGACATTGCTTATTCCTTTCAGCCCGCCATAGACTCTTTGACATGCTGAAAGGATAAATATCTGTACGCAATTTGTCGACAGTTGCAGCATTTTCGACAAAACGCCGAAGCGGTTTAAGGTTGGATAACGAGAATCCCGGATCCAATGCAGTCCTGACAATTCCATTTAAACGAGAACCGAGTCAGAGCTTTACCAATCCAGTTCGTTTCAATAGGCCCATAAGCAAGAGCGGCAGTAGTGTCGTCAACACAATCGCAATAAACGCCATTGCCATGCCCAGTCCAATGGATCCCTGTTCAAACTGGCGCCAGATAAAGATGGAGATTGTCTGCATACCGACAGGTGCTACCAGAATGGAGGCGACCAGTTCGCGCGTTGCCACCGCAAAGACCAGCAGCATAGCAGTAATCAGGCTTGGTGCGACCAGCGGCAGCATAATGCGGCGGAAAGTTGTAAAACTGCCAGCTCCACAGACACGTGCAGCAGCTTCAAGATTGTCACCAATCTGATGAAACGCGGCTGTTGCATAGCGGATTGGCTGCGGCAACAGGATGCAGCAATAAGCAAGCAAAAGAATGAGCGGCGTGTTGTAAGGCGAGATGATAAGCGATGGCTGGTTCCAAGCAAGGATAAGGCCGACAGCCACCACGACACCAGGAAGCGAGTTCGGCAGCACCGTTAGGACATCAAGCCAGAAACGTCCACGGAACCGCATTTTCACTACAGCATAGGCTGCAATAGCACCGAGCAACCCCGTAACAAGCGCACTTGCCAAACCCAATGAAAGACTATTGAACAAAGCCCGCATCGCGCCCGCACTGTTATCTGCGATGTCTGCAAAGTTATCAAAGCCCAGATTGGACATCGTTAGCCCGCCAGAAATGGTCTTCGACATCGCGGTTGCAAGAATCGCAAGCAGCGGCACGCCGGTTGCCGCAAAAGCCACAACGCCAAACAAAATTATCACCGGAACCTTGAGCGCTCCGAGATCGCGCTTGTCCTTGTTCTGCGGTTTACCACTGGTTGTCACATACGAACGACGCGTTAAAATCCAACGCTGGAGCATGAAAGCTGCAAGTGACAACATTACTAGAGCCAGCGAAAATACAGCCGCGCCCGAAAGATCAATCGGCCAGTCGGATATGCGCAGGTCAATCTCCGTCACCAGAACGTCGAAGCCCGAACGGCTACCAAGAGCAGCAGGCGTGCCATATTCCTCGATCGCCGAAGCGAACACGAGCAGCAAGCTCGCCGCAAGTCCGGGCGTCGCCAGCGGCAACGTAATTCGCAAAAACGAACGCCACGGCGAGGCACCAAACACCCGACCCACATCGGAGTAGCGCGCGCCGACAGCTTCAATTGTACGGGACACGGCAAAATAGACCAAAGGAAACGTGTTGAGCGCCATCACGAATGTCATGCCGGCAAGTGAAAACAGAAATGATGCAAGATTGAAGCCTGAGAGCTGCTCGAGATAGCCGCGCGGCTGCAAAGTCATGATCCAGCCAAGCGTCGCAATATAAGGCGGGATCATGAACGGCACGAGCATCAGCACATCCCATACCAGCGCGAACGGCACCCTATAGAGCGCCCGAAAAACAGCAAGCGGCACTGCAATAATAGCCGAAAGCACGACGACGCTGATCCCCAGTAAAATGGTATTGGCGGTCATACGCAGGAGCTTCGGATCTTCAAACAATGCCGGCAAATGCACAAAAGGCATGGTTAGCACACCCTGCCCGATCTGCGGAAAAATTGCCTGTAAAACGATGAAAATAAACGGAACAGCAACGACAATGGCAAGGCCAATGACGGCCACAAGCCCAAGCGGATTTGCAGCGGTAGCGGTCTTAGCACTCATAATTGCCTCGCGGTATTCCGGCTGTCTGGGAAAGGACAACATTCTTAAAAAGCAAAAGCGGCTCTCCTCCACATGGGACGAGAGCCGCCAATTCATTATTTCTTAGCGCCAAAGATTGCGTTGAATTCCTTCAACGTTTCATCGCGCTTGCCGTATACGGCTTCTGCATCAATCTTGAGAATTTTCAAATCGCTGATGAGAGGACGGTTTGCAGCAACGTCAGAACGTGCTGGCATCAAGTAGGTGTCAGCAACCAGCTTCTGGCCTTCATCAGAAAGCATGTAATCGATGAACCGCTTTGCTTCGTCCTGATTTTTCGACCAGTTAAGGATCATGGCCGGGCGTGGTGCAATCACAGTTCCCGATGTCGGGAAGACCACTTCAATCGCTTCGCCCTTGGCCTTTCCTGCAAGCGAAATGTAATCGACGGCGCCAAAAACTGCAGCTTTTGCGCCCTGAAGCACGGGGTTCAGCGCTTCAGCGTTGGCACCCCCAGCAATTGCACCGTTTTTATGCAGATGTTTGAATAGATCCCAGCCCTGTTCCGCTTGCAGCGCAGCTATGAGCTCAAAAGTAGCACCCGACTGCGACGGATCTGGCAAGTTCACAAGGTCCTTGTATTCTGGTTTGGCAAGATCAGCCCATTCGGTCGGTTTAGGTGTCTTGCTGTTCGGATTCCATGCGATTCCGAGCGCGGAAACACCCTGTGCAACAGCGGTTTCATTCTTCAGAAAATCAGGAACTTTTTCAGCATTGGGGCTGGTGTAAGCCACAAGCCAATCGCGCTTGGCAAAATCGGTCGCTGTATCCCAAGATGCCGAAATCAGCACGTCGACAACTGGATTGGCAGCCTCAGCCTCAATACGAGCCATGACCTTCCCGGTCGTTGCCTGAAAGACATTGACCTTTGTGCCCGTCTTTGCAGTGAAACCAGCCGCCAAGCCTTCAATCAGCTTGCCGGGGCCTGCCGAATAAACAGTGATATCAGCAAAAGCTGCCGTACTTGTGATTAAAGCAGCGGCAAATGCCATGCCCGCACTGAAAAAGGACTTCTTCATTGATCTCTCCTGAGATGTGTCTGAGATGAAAGAGTTATTAGGAAAACCAGCGGAGCTGTTCCGCATCGATTGCAATGCCCAACGGAACACCTGGCGAATGACGCGCGCTATCGAGATAGGTCAGCTCATGTCCCTCGTGCTGCGAACCGATGCGAACTGTTGTGAGGTGTCCATCACCGCGGAATTGCGTGCGCAGAACGGTGGCAGGAATGGATCCGTTACTCATTTCAACGCTGCGAACTGAGCGTGACGGCAACAACACATGCGTCGCCATTATGGGAGCAGAATGGTGCGCCAGGTGGATTTGCGTCTGCGCTATGCGATAGCCCTCATCATCGCGTTCAACCGGCATCACACAGCCAAGCCGGAGGAAATCGGCAACCGCTGGAGTGGTCGGCTGCGCAACAAGCATTTCTGGTGCCGCCAGTTGTTCGATAATACCTGCCCTCATGATCGCAACCTGATGCGCCAACGAGAAAGCCTCGCTCTGATCATGCGTCACATAAATGGCGGTAAGACCGAGATTGGTAACTAGCTGGCCAATTTCACTGACCATGTTTTCACGTAATTCGCGATCAAGATTAGAAAGCGGCTCGTCGAAAAGCACGATGCTGGGCTCGGCAACAATTGCACGTGCAATCGCCACGCGCTGTTGCTGACCACCCGACATTTCGCTGATCGAGCGATCTCCAAAGCCAGCAAGACCAACGCGATCCAGTGCAGCTGTCACGCGAGTCTCGCGCTCGACACGTCCAACTCCACGCATTTCGAGCGGAAATGAGACATTTCCATAAACAGACATATGCGGCCAGAGTGCGTAATCCTGAAACACCATACCAAGGCGACGCTTTTCAGGCGGTGAAAACCGGCTGCTTTTGGCATCAGCCACGGTTTCACCATTGATCGTGACAGACCCTCTGGTCGGGTGAAGCAATCCAGCAATAAGGCGAAGAAGTGTGGTCTTTCCGCAGCCCGATGGGCCCAAAAGTGCAAGCGTCTGACCTTTCGCGAGCGACAGATCAATGTTCTTGAGGATTGTGTTGCTGCCATAAGCGAGACCTAGGCCCTCTGCCTCTACAGCAACATCCGTGTGGATTTCAGTTTCATGTGACATAAGCGTGCAATCTGAATGGTTTGCGCGCTTTTATTCCGCCTGCGTGACATACAGATGACACCAGCACTCCCGGCTGCGTTCAGCGACCAGAATCACACCGCCCTCGTTTTCAACACAGCGCATAGAGAACCGACCATCAAAGTTAAATCTGCTGCTAGTTTATAGTATAATACTAACTTTTATTGTCTTTTTTCGACATTATTGTCCTAGCAAAATATACAATGAGCCGCAAATTTAACGAAAACTGCACCATTATTCACCAGAATGTTCGGTATATAAATATTTCGAAGTTTTTTATCAAATGAACATTGATATGAATTTCGAATACCCATAGACTCCGAAATCATTGAATTGAAATATATACATATACTTGTAATGCGAACAACATCGAAGGATGGCTGATATCAGCTTGATTTCGGCATACAGGAGGGAATATGTGTTTCAAGTTTAGTCCGCTCTTTGCTTCTCTGGCGGTTGTTGCTTTTTCTCCGCCAGCCGTTTTTGCTCAGACCCCTTCTGCGCAATTCACGGTTCAGATAACAATTGCTGGCGCCTGCCAGATCAACTCAGCAACCAATATGGATTTTGGCTCTCACGGGGTGCTCACAACCAACACCGACGCGACCAGCCTTCTCACGGTTCAATGCACCAATACCACCCCTTTTAACCTTGCGCTGAGTGCTGGTAGTGGAGGCTCTGGCGCGACAGTTATTAATCGCCTCATGACAGGCACAGGTGGCGCAACAGTCACTTACTCTCTTTATCAGACAGCTGCGAGAGACACAGTGTGGGGGACAACAGTGGGGACCAATACCCTTGCGGGAACGGGTACCGGCGCGCCGCAACAATTTACTGTCTATGGCCGCGTCCCTCCTCAGAACACCCCTGCACCGGGTGCCTATACCGATACGGTGACGGCAACCATCTCGTACTGAGCATAAAGGAAGAATATCATGCGTAGTCTAGTGTTAGCGGCGGCATTATTTGCCGGTCTGCACGTAACTCCTGCACTTTCGCAAAGTGTCTCGTTGCGGGTCTCTCCAGTGCTTGTCGATCTTAGCGCGCCAACCGCAGCCTCAAGCGTTCGTATATCAAATGATGCGAAACGCCCAATCAGCGTGCAGGTCAGGATTTTTAAATGGAGCCAGAACAACGGCGTTGACACCTACACCCCAGCCACCGATGTCGCAGTAAGCCCACCAATTTCGCAGCTAAAGCCTGGCGCAGAGAATATGGTCCGGGTGGTGCGTACGTCCAAACGCCCGGTAAAAGCTGAAGAGAGCTACCGACTGATTGTTGACGAACTACCAAGTTCTGCCAGAAAGAAATCTGGTACCGTCACCTTTGTAGTCCGGCATTCCATTCCAGTCTTCTTCTCTCCGGCGGAAAATGCAGGTGCTGAAGTTGCATGGAGCGCGCAGCCAAAATCTGGCGGCTATCAGGTCACTGCACGCAATACCGGCGACAAAAGGATGCGCATTTCTGATCTCGCAGTAAAAAGCAAAGGTGGCGCCTCGGTCGCACAGCAAAAAGGGCTCGTCGGATATGTCCTTGGGAATTCTAGCGCTTCCTGGTTTATTCGCGGAACCGGAGGTAGTCGAGGTGGTGGCTCGCTGATGATCTCAGCACAAAGCGAAGCTGGCCCCATAAATGTCCAAGCGAACAACAGGGGCGGTTGACCTCGCTGTCTTGACGATTGCTTGTCTGTCAATTTTCTCGGACTTTCCGAAGGCTGCGGCTCAAGATTTGCCACCCCCGTTGGCGGAACTCAAACACTCCGACATCGAATTTTTCGAGCTGCAACTTGAAGTCTTCGTGAATGGCTCCTCTACTGAGTTGATTGCGTCCTTTCGTCAAACACCCGACGGGCTCCTCTTGATCGAGCCAGAGCAACTGAAAAATGTTGGCATAAAACCTGCAAAGGAAGCAACCACGGAAGATGGCTGGGTCGATATAGGTCGGCTACCGGGCGTAGTGGCAATTTACGACGAAGAAAAACAAACCGTAAATTTTAATGCTACGGAAGCAAGCCGCGCGGCGCGCGTCATCGATGCACAGCCCGACGACATACCGCTCACGCAGGAGGAGGAAAAGCCCGTCATCACCAGCAACATGGGAGGTTTGGTCAACTACACCGTTTATGGCTCGACCGGTGGCCCGAAATGGGACGACCTCACGTCATTCCAAGGCGTTTCGAGCCTGCTCGAAGGTCGAATATTTGGACGGTATGGCGTTGTCACTTCCTCGCAAATTCTAAGTTCGTCCGACGCCGACAAATTCGGGACCACGCGGCTCGATACGCGCTGGTCCTATTCCGATCCAGATCACCTGATGACATATAATGCGGGCGACATCATCTCTGGCGGCCTTTCTTGGACCCGTCCCACACGTCTGGGCGGCATACAAATCCGCCGCAACTTCAACCTCCGCCCAGATCTGGTAACAATGCCCCTGCCTGAGCTTTCAGGATCCGCCGCCGTTCCCTCCACCGTCGATATCTACGTCGACAATGCCCAACGCGCCTCGCGCTCGGTGCCCTCGGGTCCATTCTCAATCACCAATTTACCGATTGTAACAGGATCAGGGACAGCGCGGTTGGTTGTTCGTGACGCGTTGGGTCGCGAAACAGTCTCCGAAACGCCATTCTACGCATCATCCGATCTTCTATCAAAAGGACTGGCAGATTTCTCAGCCGAGATAGGATTTGCGCGGCGCTATTATGGAGTGGAGTCAAATAATTATGATGAAAGGCCTATTGGTTCGGCGACACTGCGCTATGGACTAACCAATCAACTCACCCTTGAAGCCCATGTCGAAGGGGCCGAAAATTTTTATAACGGCGGCGCTGGTAGCGTCTTCAATATCGGCACTTTCGGCATTGGCTCCATTGCAGCGTCGGCAAGCCAGTTCGGTGGAGAGCGAGGATATCAGGTCGCGGCCAGCCTTGAGGCTGAACTTTGGGGCATCAAGTTTTTCGGCAGAACACAGCGGACCTTTGGCGATTACAACGATATTGCGTCCGTTACTGCCGATGTCGCAAAATACGGACTTCCTTCAACCATCTATAGTGCAAGACCTCCACGCTCACTTGACCAAGCGTCAATATCTCTGCCGCCCCAGTTTGAAAACCTGAACCTCAATTTTTCCTATGCACAGCTTGAAACAGCAGACTTCGACAGATCACGTATCCTCAGCATGACTGCTACAAAGGGGATCGGACAGAATGGGAACGCGTTCCTCTCAGCCTTCACCGATCTTGAACGCAAAGGTTCCTTTGGCGTTTTTGCCGGTCTTTCGTGGATGCTGGATGGTAACATCACCGCGTCGAGCGGTATATCCTCTGACGATAAGGGCACCAGCTTCACAGCCGAACTGATGAAGTCTGAGCAGCCAGTTGTCGGAAGCAGCGGTTGGCGCGTACGCGGTTCTTACGGTCAGAACGACATTGTTGCAGCCAGTGGAAGCTATCGGAGTTCCATAGGGCGCGCTGAAGCAGGCGTTGAAAAGTTCAATGACAACATCCGTGGCAATGCACAGTTTGAAGGCTCGATTATAGCAGCCGGTGGCGGTGTTTTCTTGTCTAATCGCGTAGATGATGCCTTCAGCGTTGTTGATGTTGGCGCGCCAGATGTCGAGGTCTTTTACGAAAATCGTCCCATTGGAAAGACCGACAAGCGCGGAAAGTTCCTTGTTACCGACCTTCGCTCCTATGAAGCCAACGCCATCTCTATCGATCCTTCGAACCTGCCACTCGATGCCAGCGTGGAAACAACCCGCCAGATCGTCCGGCCGAGCGACCGTAGCGGGGCTGTCGTTGATTTCAACGTTTCCGCCCAGAACAATCCGGTCCTTGTGACCATTCGTGACGAAGCAGGCGAATATGTTGAAACAGGCGCTTCGGTGAAGCTCAACGGCGTTGGCGACGCAATCGTCGGTTACGAGGGACAAGTTTACATCGAAAATGCCGCCAGCTCCAATACACTCACCATACAACAATCAAACGGTGAAAATTGCACCGTTACTTTCAATGCTCCCGCCAGTGCGAATAGTCGCACAACAATTCCTGATGCCGTCTGCCGGAAAGACCAATGAAAAAACTTTTTCTGACGATCGTTGTCGTGATATTCCTGAGCCTCACAGGCATCAGCGTTGTGCTCGCGCAAACCTGCACAGCCAGCATCACCAACATGAATTTTGGCACCGTCAATCTTCAGGCAGGGGGTGCCGTGGATACCACTGCTACACTGAGTGTCACCTGCTCGAGTTCACTCAATCTCGCACTTCTGATGCGCCTATGCCCCAATCTTGAAGCCGGCAGCGGTGGAAGCTCTGGGAGCACTAGGCTGATGGTAAGCGGTGCCAACACGTTGTCTTATCAGTTTTACCACGATGCAAATCGCACGCAGCCCTGGGGCTCTTCCACAAATACAACTTTGGGAACTGTGGAGCCAATTGACGTGATTGCCCCTATTTTAGGCTCAGGCACAGCGACCAGAACGATCTATGGTCGTGTTTTGGGAGCGCAGGCATCGAAGCTTGCCGGAACTTACCTATCAACTTTTGGCGCTGGTCAAGCGCGAGTTAACTATGTTCGCTATCTGCTTGGAGCACCCGACTGCGCTGCAGTCGTAGAAAACACCATCCAACCGACCTTCAGCGTGCAAGCCGTCATTAATCGTTCCTGTACAGTCGCAGCGACTGCGATCAATTTTGGTTCCCGAAGCAATTTGACTACCAATGTGGATGCCACTGGCACGCTAACCATTAACTGTACATCGGGACTGCCATACAGTGTCGCTTTGAGCGGCGGACTAAGCAACGCCCCACCAACCCAACGGCGCATGACTCTCGGTTCAAACGCAGTGATTTACGGCCTATATTCCAACAGCGCTCGCACAGTACCTTGGGGTAGTGCGGCAAACCAGATTGTTGCCCGTACAGGAACAGGCGCTACAGAAAGTGTGACCGTCTATGGTCGCGTCGCTCCTCAAACCACACCGACTTCCGGCACTTACACAGACACCGTGATCGTTACGATCAACTATTAAAAGCCCGGCCATCACAGGCCGGGCCAAGTTCACGACAGATGGAGACAATTAATATTATCAGTCGTCTTTATGTTCTGTGTGTTTGTGACCATCATGCTTGTGGCCTTCGTCGCCGTCATGGATCTTCCCGGATCCCCCAACCGCAACAATGTTGAATGGCTTGCCATCAACCTTGATGTCTGCCGCCTTTTCGAGTGAAACAGCATTCACAAATGCGGTTTGCTCCGAAGGGGATAGCTCACAACAACATTTTCTCCCGCAAAAGCAATGGTATGTTATATTATTACGCTTATATTTACAATCGCAAGGGGCAATGTGCAAGAATTCACAGTTGCGTCGAGGTTCAGGAGAAGCGTTAAGCATATACAGAGCGTCGAAATATAAAGGCACACGCAAATCCGTTGGATCATTCAATAAATTGTAGTGCATCCGGATCAGTGCCGGTTAAAATGCCCAGACTTTTAGGGCGGACTCGTTTCGCTTAAGTGCTCTGCTTCTGGCCCAACCTAGGGCCAATTCAGAAAAGCGTCGGAGACGAGGTTGGACCGCATCGTTGAAGCCTATCAAGTATTTTCTGAACGCGATTGTGCGGATGAACCATCCTTGGATTGGTCATATTTCTGCGCTATGAGTCTGCTCAGACATCCCGTTAATGCAGCAATTTCAGAATACTTGGAATTTGTCGGCAATGCCTCCAATGCGGACCGGGCTTGGATGATAGAATATGGGCAGGACCTGCTTCGATTCCGCAATACACATGAATGGTGTCGAGGGAACACGACATCATTTCTTGAGGAATTGCAGGAGGCCCCCACAACTCTTATTGGATGGCTGCATCGGCATCTGGTCGCTGGAAAGGCGGTAGCCGTCAACAACGTCCAGGGTCTGCCGCGTGTGGCTCGCGCGATTCAGGTTGAGTTCACGCGTCAGGGTAACAAGAGCATATTGAGCATTCCGATTTTCTATCAGAGTCGATTGCGGGGCATCATCGGATTTGACACGACACGCGCATGTCATCAATGGTCCGGCGGCGAAATCAAAGCAATGTTTCAATGCGCCAACCTGATTGCTCAGGCAAAATATGGCACAATGGATAACCAGTTTGAAAAGCTTCCCGCAGAAGAATCAGAGCCGTTGGTCTATTTGCGAAAACGCGGCGTTGTACGCGGAGTAGAGCCTGAAACTATCGTCGGCGTCCGTTCTGCTGGCAATTATAGCGAGATTTGGCTCAATGATGGTTCAATGCTGCTCGATGCACGCCCGCTCGGCATTTGGTTGAGCATTTTACCGGAAAGCCATTTCTTTCGTGTTCATCGGACAGCTTTCGTCAACGCACTTCACGTTTCCCACGTCGATCGGAGCAGGCCGGACAAATGGTTGATCAAAATGCGCTCCATCCAGCAATCATGGCCGGTGTCTCGCATTTATCGCAAACCCTTGCGCGAAAGACTTGGTATCTGAAATGCTGATCTTGCGTGGGCAGCATCGATTTCGTTGAGAGCGATGATCTCTTTGCGCATGGCTCAAAGCGCAATCCTCAAGCGTTTCCCGACCAGAACCGAGTAAAACCCCTCTGGAAGCAATGACGTCGACATCCAAGTCGACGCCCTGATATATTTTATGCCGATATTACGCAAAAACAGTTGTGATCGCCTTTATGGTCGCATCGACTATTTTGTCAGCCTCTTCCCGCGTGAGACATAATGGTGGTGCAAAGCCCAGAATGTCACCTTCAGGCATTGCACGGGCGATCACGCCATTGGCGAGGAGTGCGGCTGAAACCTGTGCACCAATTTTTAAAGACGGATCGAAGAATTTCCGATCGTCTCGATCATCGACAAACTCAATTGCCGCCATCAAACCTTCACCACGAACATCCCCTACATGCCGGTGTCCGCCAATTGCGTCTTCCAGCGCTTCACGGAGATATCTGCCCGTCGAGCCCGCATTTTCAACAAGATCGAGCTCATCAATCAATTTTAGATTGGCAACGCCTGCGGCAGAACAAATTGGATGCGCAGAGTAGGTCCAACCATGACCAATTGGCCCCATCTGGTCCGATCCTTGAACGAGCACTTGCCACATACGCTCGGAAACAATCGAGCCCGATAGAGGGGCATAAGCGGAGGTGAGACCTTTGGCGATTGTGATCAGGTCCGGTTTCATACCATAGTGTTCAGATCCGAACATGCTGCCAAGACGGCCAAAACCTGTGACCACTTCATCAGCAACGAGCATGATATCATAACGGTCCAAAACCGCTTGTATCTTCTGCCAGTATCCGGTTGGCGGCGGCACGATACCGCCGGTTCCCAACACTGGCTCACCGATGAAAGCTGCAATGGTATCAGCACCTTCAGAAAGGATCATCTCTTCAAGCTTGTCGGCACAATATTGCGAGAATTGTTCTTCACTCATTGAGCGGTCTGCGCGGCGAAAATAATATGGCGACTCGGTGTGCAGAACCGGGGCACGCGGCAGATCAAATGCATTATGAAAAGTAGCAAGACCGGTCATGCTTCCTGTCATCACGCCCGAACCGTGATAGCCGCGCCAACGCGAAATGATCTTCTTCTTTTCCGGACGACCAAGGATATTGTTGTAATACCAGATGAGCTTCATGTTTGTCTCATTGGCGTCTGAGCCTGAGAGACCGAAGTAAACGCGGCTCATATGTTGAGGAGCTCGGTCGATGATCATCTTAGCCAGCGCGATCGAAACCTCAGTGCCATGTCCGACATATGCATGATAATAGGCAAGATTTCGCGCCTGTTCTGCAATCGCATCCGCGATTTCCGTACGACCATAACCAACATTGACGCAGTAAAGACCAGCAAAGGCATCCAGACTCTTGCGGCCGCTGATATCCTCAATGTAAACGCCCTCGCCACCCTTCAATACGCGCGTCGGCGTTTCCCCACGTGCATGCATCCCCATATGCGTAGAGGGATGAAAAAAGTGATCGCGATCCCAAGCGGTGAGTTCATTGCTGGTATTCAACATGGGTGTATTTCCTTCCTTGTCGCAACGCTTTCACGCAGCGGTATCGATGCAAAGATATTTGAGCTCGGTGAATGCTTCTATGCCCTGATGAGAACCTTCACGGCCCAACCCGGATTGCTTCCAACCACCAAACGGTATCGGCGCTCCGGTAATTTTTGCGCGGTTGATCGCGACCATTCCAAATTCCAACGCGCGTCCCATCCGCAGCTGTCGCGCACCATTGGCTGTCACTACATAGGCGACCAAACCGTACTGTGTCGCATTTGCGCGTAAGATCACCTCGTCTTCGTCATCAAATGCAGAAATCGCTGCGACTGGGCCAAATGTTTCTTCACCCATGATCGCAGCTTCATCGGGTACATTGCTGAGCAGTGTCGGTTCAAAGAAAAGAGTGTGCTCACCAATGCGTTTACCTCCCACTTCAATCCTTGCGCCACGCTTCACAGCGTCGCGAACATGCTCTTCAATCTTATCGATTGCGCGGCTATGCATCATCGGTCCGATTTCGATATCCGCATCAAGACCGTTTCCAATTTTAAGTTTGCTTATCCGCTCTGCGAACGCTTGACTGAAAGCCGGAAGAATAGCGCGCTGAACGAAAATACGGTTTGCCGCCAAACAATCTTGTCCTGAGGTCGCAAACTTTGCAGCCATAGCCACATCGACCGCGCGGCTAACATCAGCATCATCGAAAATGATCAAGGGTGCGTGGCCTCCGAGCTCCATAACCAAGCGCTTGACGCTCGAGGCGCACTTCGCGGCAATCAATTTGCCTATTTCCGTAGATCCGGTGAAGCTTATAGCCTTCACACGTTGATCGCGGCACATTGCATCCACAATTGGCGCTGCCTTGCCAGTCACCACATTAAAAACTCCGGCAGGCATCCCTGCTCGTTCTGCAAGCTCGGCTAATGCCAGCGCCGATAATGGTGTTTCGGACGAGGGATGCACGATAACAGCACAACCAGCCGCAATGGCTGCTGCAGCTTTGCGGGCAATCATCGCGTTAGGAAAATTCCAAGGTGTTATCAGTCCCACGACACCCAATGCTTCACGGCGCACCAGCATTTCCGCATGCGATAAATGGCTCGCGATGGTCTCACCATTCAACCGTTTGCCTTCTTCAGCAAACCATTCAATAAACGCAGCTCCATAGTCGATCTCACCACGCGATTCATCCAAAGGCTTTCCTTGTTCTAGCGTCATAAGCAAAGCAAGGTCTTCGCGGTGTGCCAAAACGAGCTCATACCACTGACGCAAGATCGCCGCCCGTTCCTGTGGCAGCTTGTTGCGCCAGTTTGGAAAGGCTTTTTGAGCTGCCTCTACTGCAACAAATACTTGAGCTTCACTTAAACTCGCCACCCGTGCAAGCTGCTTTCCTGTGGCAGGATCAGACACTGCGAAGCTTTCCGCCTTGTCGCCAGCAACCCAACGTCCGTTGACATAACCAAGCTCGCGAAAGAGATGTTTGTCCCCAAGCCTGCTGAGACTGTCATGTTTTATCGGGTCATCCAGAACGACATTCATTTCGCTTCTCCCACTTCTGGAAGAAACATCGCATAGGTTGACGCGCCATTTGGACCAAAGGCGCAGCGCGCACCAGCAGTGTTGGTCTAAACTTCAGGGGCATACAGAACCTTTGGTCTATTCCGCCTCGCTTGAAACGATAGATAAAGGCGTTCCCATTCGGTCGTCTTTCACCAATTTCGTAACAATGTAAGTGTAATAGCGCTCAATACCAATATTCTGATCAAGAAGCCGATCGATCAAGCGCTGATAAGCGTCAATGTCGTGAACCATAATCATCAGGAAGTAATCAACGCCACCACCCACAGACCAGCACGAGACAATCTCAGGAACTGCTGTTATCGCGCGCTCAAAACGATCAAAATCGGCCTGGCGATGATTACCAAGCGTAATTTGCACCATGACCTGTGCGACGGGAGCAATTTTCCGAAAAGCAATGCGGGCGTGATAGCCTGTTACAATACCGGCTTCTTCTAACTTGCGCAGCCGCAGCCAGCACGGTGTGGGCGAAAGTCCAACTTTTTCTGCAAGCGCCATCTTGGTGATACGCGCATTCGCCTGCACCGCTTCAAGAATACGAAGATCAACAGCATCGAGCTTGAGGGCGGATTTCATTTGACCGATCCAATTTGAGTGCGCGTCTGTCCCTGTTCATTGGCACGGTAGTCCACACCATTCAAGAATAAGTTGTCAAAAGCCATCACACGCCAATATTGTAATGATCCAATATAAGTATTGACATGATCTATTTGGTCTTCCAATCTTAACTCAATAATAAAATCACACATATGGGGAACGGCAATGCGGCCTTAAGGTTTCGCAAAGCGCGCGCAATTGCGCCGCGTTGCAGTTCGTTTAACGCAAGCCAGATGAACGATGCATCGTTTCTCCATTTGTCCAACGCAGTGAGGCAGATAACGTGCCCGATATTATTGGTCTTGGGGAAATTGAAGAAGCGCGCGATCGGCTAAAAAGCCATATCGAACGTACGCCACTCGCTTTTTCCGAGAGCCTCAGTAAGCAATCACGTGTGCCCGTCTATCTAAAACTTGAAAACAGGCAACTGACTGGCAGTTTCAAATTGCGTGGTGCAACCAATGCCGTTCGCAGTATGTCCCCTTCTGAGCGACAGAAAGGCCTTGTTACAGCATCGACCGGCAATCACGGGCGCGCGCTGGCATATGCCGCATCGACTCTCGGTCTGACGGCCACAATATGCCTCTCCGCCCTTGTTCCACGCAACAAGGTTGAAGCGATCCGTGAGCTGGGAGGAGAGATCCGCATTGTTGGCAAATCGCAGGATGACGCCATGGAAGAGGTCACGCGCCTTGTGTCGGAGAAGGGCATGAATGCAGTGCCACCCTTTGATGATCCACGCGTGATCGCAGGTCAAGGCACAATCGGGCTTGAGATTATAGAAGACCTTCCAGATGTAGGAACTGTTCTTGTTCCGCTGTCTGGCGGCGGGCTGGCGGCGGGCGTAGCCGCTGCAGTCAAGGCTAAGCGCCCTCAGACCCGCATCATCGGCATATCAATGCAAAGAGGAGCTGCGATGGCTGCAAGCCTTAAAGCCGGCAAACCGGTAAGTGTCGAAGAACAAGATACTCTCGCAGATTCACTTGGTGGGGGCATAGGCCTCGATAACCGCTGGACTTTTTCCATGTGCAAAGCGTTGCTGGACGAAATTATCCTTCTTGATGAAGCAGAGATTGCTGCAGGCGTGAGACATGCTGCACAGCAGGAGGATCAAATCATCGAGGGAGCGGCAGCGGTCGGTCTCGGGTTCTTACTTGGTCGAAAAGCCACCCCCCCTGGTCCAACTGCCATTATCCTATCTGGAGGTAATATCGATCCCGAACAACACCGCAAGATTATGACTGACAACTATCGGAGGGTCGGCTGATGGTCGAAATGAGAATCCTGACTGAAGCCGACCTGCGTGAGATCATCTCGCTTGATCTCGAAACCATTGCTTGTGTGGAAAATGCGTTTCGCGCACTAGCAGGCGGCGAAGTTCGTATGCCGCCAATCCTACGGCTCGATATTCCTGCTCACAGGGGCGAAGTGGATGTCAAAACAGCCTACATTCCCAATCTCGATAGCTTCGCCATCAAGATTAGCCCCGGCTTTTTCAATAACCCGTCAATTGGTCTCCCTTCCACAAATGGCCTAATGATCCAGTTTTCCGCCAAGACCGGACTGATCGAAGCGCTTTTGCTGGACAACGGGTATTTGACCGATGTGAGAACGGCCGCAGCAGGGGCAGTAGCCGCAAAGTACCTTGCACGCGACGATGCTCATATCGCAACTATCTTTGGTGCAGGAATGCAGGCGAAACTTCAGTTGCAGGCGCTTGCGCTGGTGCGCCCCATAACTCGAGCCCGCATTTGGGCGCGCGAATATGACAAAGCTGAAAATGCTGCTCGTCAGCTTCGGGATATGCTTGGCATACCGGTCCAAGCCATACGAGAGGCAAAGGATGCATGCCGCGGCGCAGATATCATCGTCACAGCGACGCCTTCGGATACACCAATCATCAAGGCAGACTGGTTGGAGGCAGGACAGCATATCACGGCAATGGGCTCGGATGCTGAGCACAAGAACGAACTTGACCCTGCCATTTTCGATCGTCCAGTTACCTACGTCGCAGATAGCATCAAACAGACGAGCAGGCTCGGGGAACTCCATCACGCAATAAAAGCCGGTATCGTCAATGCCGAGGGTAATTTTTCAGAACTCGGTCAGGTGATCATTGCTTCAAGTGCAGCCAAACGTGAGCCCCATGCGATCACTGTTTGTGATCTGACTGGAACCGGCGTGCAGGACACCGCGATAGCCCACCTCGCCACAAAGCGCGCCAGCCTTTTCGATAACGGTGCGAAGATTGATTCAAGCAAAACCGCAGGAGCCAGCCGATGAGTGTGGAACTCAATTTCAGCCGCACGGAATATGATCAGCGAATTGCCAAGACCCGGCGCGCCATGGAAAAAGCGGGCTTTGATGTCATCATTGTCAGCGATCCATCCAACATGCATTGGCTGACAGGATATGATGGCTGGTCCTTCTATGTCCATCAATGTGTTGTTTTGGCGATGGAGGGGGAACCGATCTGGTATGGCCGGGGGCAGGATGGCAATGGCGCAAAGCGTACCGCTTGGATCGATCATGACAATATTATCGGCTATCCCGATCACTATGTGCAGTCGCTGGAACGACATCCAATGGATTTGCTTGCGTCCATTCTTGATGACAAAGGTTGGGGTAATAAAACTTTTGCTGTCGAATTCGATAACTACTGGTATACCGCAGCTGCCCACCATGCGCTGCAAAAGCATTTGCCGAACGCGCAGTTCAAAGATGCCCAAGGGCTCGTGAACTGGCAGCGTGCAATCAAAAGCCCAACCGAACTCGACTACATGCGAAAGGCGGGCCGCATCGTCGAAGTGATGCATAAACGTATCGCTGAAAGCGTCGAGCCAGGAATGCGCAAATGCGACCTGGTCGCTGAAATATATGATGCCGGAACACGCGGCGTCGACGGCTTTGGCGGCGATTATCCCGCAATCGTGCCTCTATTGCCGTCTGGTACCGACGCCTCTGCCCCTCACCTCACCTGGAACGATCTGCCTATGAAAACAGGCGAAGGGACTTTTTTCGAGATCGCGGGCTGCTACAAACGGTATCATTGTCCGCTCTCGCGCACCGTCTTTCTTGGCAAACCAACCCAAGCCTTTCTCGATGCGGAAAAAGCAACGCTGGAGGGGATGGAAGCAGGCCTTGCAGCGGCACGTCCGGGCAACACATGCGAAGATATCGCGAATGGCTTTTTTTCCGTACTGAAAAAACATGGGATCATTAAGGACAATCGTACCGGCTACTCAATCGGGCTCTCGTACCCGCCCGATTGGGGTGAGCGCACGATGAGCTTGCGTCCCGGAGACCGCACGGAACTCAAACCCGGAATGACATTTCACTTCATGACAGGTCTTTGGCTTGAGACGATGGGACTCGAAATAACAGAGAGCATCGTGATCACCGAAACCGGCGTCGAATGTCTTTCCAACGTACCACGCAAGCTTATCGTGAAAGACTAGGACCGGATAATGATGCACGCCTCCTCGCTTTCCCGCCCGTCTCCGATTACACCGACTGTTGATCTCAACCGCGAAGGTGTCCAGCACGGTCATCTGCGTCTGCCGTGGTCACGCGATGACTCCGCATGGGGCTCGTTGATGCTCCCCATTTGTGTGATCAGCAACGGTGACGGCCCTACGGCGCTGTTGACTGGAGGAAACCACGGTGACGAATATGAAGGTCCGGTCGCGCTCTATGATCTTGCAGCCAATCTTAAGCCCGAGCAGATTAATGGGCGTATAATTATTGTGCCGGCAATGAACTATCCTGCCTTCCTGGCGGGCTCGCGGACATCCCCCATAGATAAGGGAAATCTCAATCGCAGTTTTCCGGGACGTCCCGACGGCTCAGTTACCGAAAAGATTGCCGACTATTTTACCCGTTATCTACTGCCCAGCGCGGATATAGTCATGGATTTTCATTCTGGTGGGCGGACGCTGGATTTTCTGCCCTACGCGGCAGCACATTCTTTGCCGGATGCCGCACAGGAAGCCCGCTGCTTCGCCGCCGTCAAAGCCTTCGGTGCACCGTTCTCCATGCGAATGATCGAGATCGACGCCGTCGGTATGTATGACACTACTGCTGAGGAAGCAGGAAAAGTTTTTGTCACCACCGAACTCTGTGGCGGCGGCACGATTTCGGCTTACACGGCAGGAATTGCGAAGCGTGGTCTTCGCAATCTTCTGCGCCACGCAGGGATTCTTGAAGGTGAAGTCGAACTATCACCGACGACATGGCTGGAGATGCCGTCGCAAGATTGTTTTGGCTTTGCAGAAACGGATGGACTGTTGGAGCCTCTGGTCGATTTGGGTGCCGAGCTCCGTAAAGGCGATGTTGTCGCCCGCGTTCATCCGGTGACACGCACGGGTGCTGCGCCACAAGAATATCGCGCGGCACTCGACGGTCTACTCGCCGCCCGCCACTTTCCTGGACTTGTGAAGATGGGGGACTGTCTATCAGTCATTGCGACCACCAGTGGAGAACCCACTTCAGGATAAGTCAGCCATTTCCACCCAATTGCAAGCCGGACCAAAAACCAACCGGCATCTATACAGAGGAGTGAACACTATGCACATGAAATTAGCTTTTTCCGTTTTGCTTTCCGTAGTTACCACGGTTGCATTGACTGTCCCCTCACGGGCAGTCACCATTGATGAACTCAAAAGCGCGGGCTTCGTCCGTGGCGCAACGGCAAACGAAGTCCCCTATGGTTATATGGACGCAAGCGGAGCCGCTAAAGGCATTGGCCCCGATGTTGCTGCTGCGGTTTTCAAGAAACTTGGCATTAATGAAATCGATTGGACGGTAACACCATTTGGATCACTCATTCCTGGCCTAAAAGCCAAGCGCTTTGAATTTGTCGGAGCAGAACAGAACGTACTGCCCGACCGTTGCAAACAGGTTCAGTTTACTGTCGCCAATTCAAGCTATGGCGAAGGCCTGTTGGTCCCCAAGGGTAACCCGAAGAAAATCCATTCCTATGATGACATCAAGAAGGATCCCTCGCTGAAAGTCGCGATTGTTTCGGGTGCAGATCAAATCGACTTTCTACATGGCATGGGTATTGATGAATCTCAGATCGTCATGATCCAGGGTAATGCTGATGCGCCATCGACAGTGCAGACCGGCAGGGCTGACGCCTATGCTGCGACGGAATTGACCGTTGCAAAGCTGGTTGAAAACTCACCTGAACTTGAGCAGGCGCATCCTTTTACTGATCCCGTTGTAGACGGCAAATCCGCACGCAGTTTCGGCGCATTTAGCTTCCGCCCAGAAGACAAGGAATTCTACGAGGCATTCAACAAAGAGCTGATCGAATTCAAGAAGACTGATGATTACAAGAAAATTCTGATGACATATGGCTTGAGCGAAGAAAGCGTCGAAGCAGCGCGGACGGTCGACACGACGGCTCTTTGCAACGCAAAGTAAAACCTTTGGCCGTCTGCCAAGACTGGAAACGGCTTGGCAGACATTGGCCCATCTCAGACGGGAGCGGACCATATGCATTGGACCGAATATCTTCCTGCTCTCTTAAAAGGAGCACAAATAACCGTCTTACTTGCTTTGAGTTCGATGGTTCTCGGTACAGTGCTTGCCTTCGCTGCGGGCATTGCCCGATTTGCAGGCGGGCCAATCCTTTCCATGGTTGCAGTCATCTATATCGAGATTTTTCGTGGAACGTCGCTGCTTGTGCAGTTGTTCTGGCTTTACTACGCGTTACCTTTGGTGGGCATCTCCTTCGATCCTATTACCACTGGTATCGTGGGGCTTGGCCTTAATATTGGCGCTTATGGCGCCGAAGTTGTTCGAGGTGCACTGCAGGCTGTGCCCGAAGCACAACACGAAGCTGCGCGTGCACTCAATTTCGGCAAGTCCCACACGCTATTTCACATCGTTTTGCCACAGGCCATTGTTGAAATGATGCCCGCCTTTGGCAATCTCGCCATACACAATCTCAAAGATACCGCCCTTGCCTCGCTGATCGCGATTAGCGACCTCACCTTCCAGGCCCAGCGGTTGCGCAATCTTACGCTCGACAATGTCACAATCTATTCGCTCACACTTTTGGGTTATTTCGCAATGGCGCTGGTCCTTGCCACCGGTATTCGCTGGCTCGAAAGGCGACTTCGTCGTCGAACAATGGCGGGAGGTTTCGCATGATTTACGGTTACGCCTGGGACACGTCATCCACCCTCTCTTTTGCCATTTCAATCATACCAATTCTCGCGATTGGCCTCACGGTTACGCTCAAGGCAGCCGCCACAGGCTTTGCGATCGCTCTGGTACTGGGACTCGTCTTCGCACTGCTACGCCGAAGCCCATACAAGATCATCTCGTGGCCGACTGCAGTCGTGGTGGAATTTTTACGCGATACACCACTGCTCGTTCAGCTGTTCTTTCTCTATTACGTACTGCCTGTTTACGGGATCGTGTTACCGGCATTCCTCACCGGCGCTCTGGCCCTCGGCTTGCAATACTCAGCATATACATCCGAGGTATATCGCGGCGGCATCGAAGCAATCCCACGCGGTCAATGGGAAGCGGCGCGCGCGCTTAATCTAACATCCTGGCGTACCTATCGGGATATAGTTATTCCACAGGCTATTCCTCGCATCATTCCCGCGATGGGCAACTACCTTGTTTCCATGCTCAAGGAAACACCTGTGCTGTCAGTTGTCAGCATTGTGGACATGCTCAATCTCGCCAATCTGATTGGCGATCGCACCTTTGAATATTTGGTACCATTATCGATGGTTGGTTTGATCTTCCTTGTCCTGACACTCATCTGTTCGACGCTTATACGCCTTCTCGAACGCACACTTCCAAAGAACGGGATTGCTCTTAAATGACCCAGGAAATAATCCGCTTTCAGGACGTAACCAAACGCTTTGGCGCTCTGACCGTACTCGATCGCTTCAATTTCACGGTTAAAACGGGTGAGAAAGTCACGCTGATCGGTCCATCGGGCTCAGGAAAATCGACTGTTCTACGCATTTTGATGACGCTTGAACCATTCCAGGAAGGCGAACTGGAGCTGGCAGGAATCCCCTATCATGAGCCGAATGGAAAAGGGCATTTCCTAGCCAGTGAAAAGCATCTACGCAAAATCCGATCACATGTCGGAATGGTGTTTCAGAGCTTCAATCTCTTCCCTCATATGTCCGTTCTAAGAAATATCATTGAGGCCCCGGTTCATGTACTGGGTATGGAAAGGGCTGAAGCTGAAGTCCGTGCACTCGAACTTCTGTCACTGGTAGGTTTGACCGATAAGAAGGATCATTATCCAGCACAGCTTTCAGGGGGACAGCAACAACGTGTGGCTATCGCGCGTTCACTTGCAATGCGTCCGCGCGTTCTCCTGTTTGACGAACCAACATCAGCACTCGACCCGCAGTTGGTAGGCGAAGTCCTAGCAGTCATTCGCAGTCTGGCGCAGGAGCACGACCTCACCATGCTCCTTGTCACACACGAAATGCGATTTGCTCGCGAAGTTTCCGACAGGGTGTGTTTCTTTGATAAAGGACGAATTTGCGAAGAAGGAACACCGGATCAAATCTTCCAATCGCCACAACAAGCTCGGACCAAGGAGTTTCTGCAATCAGTCCTCTGATCTCAGGCAATTGAACTCACATCATACACCGGAGGCAATTGTGCGAATGTCTCGCGAATGGTCTCCAAAGCAGTCTGTAAGGCGGAACGTGAAAGCCTTCCGCCAAGGCAGATACGAATACCGCCATTGCTACGATCTCCTCCGGCTACAAACGGATCGGATGGTGTGACCGCAACACCTTGGCTGGCCAGCGCTCTGACTAAGCCGTCTTCAGACCAGTTGCGTGGAACTTTCAACCAGGCACAAAGCGATAGCGGGTTACTTCCTGCTACATGTGCGCCAAGAATATCAGTTACCAAGGATTGTCTCAGTCGCAGTTCGTTTCGCTGAATCTCTAGCAACTGCGTCGCAGTGCCATCCTCTATCCAACGGCTAGCCATTTCGGCGACCATATTGACACCGCTCCAGCTGGTCACCCGCAAAATTGACGTCACTCTAATCGAATAGTTGGCTGGAACGACCAGATAGCCGGTGCGTAATCCTGTCATCACTGTCTTAGTGAAACTGGTGACGAAAAAGCCAAGCTCCGGTAACAATTCTGGCATTGAAGGCAATTTCTGTTCAAGGATCGGCTTGTAAACTTCATCCTCGATAACGAAAATGCCATATCGGCGGGCGACTTCAGCGACCGCACAGCGCCGTTCCGCACTCATCAAATGACTGGTTGGATTTCCAAGTGTTGGAATGATTACCAACGCTTTCACATCGCCCGCTTTGCACGCAGCCTCAAGAGCGTCTAGTAATATGCCCTCACTGTCAGTTGGAAGGCCACGCAGCGTAAAGCCAAGGACGTTCGCCAAGCCGATGATACCGTGATCGGTGAGGTTTTCAGTCAACACCACTTCCCCGGGCTGCACCACAGCAGCCACGGCGAGGAACAGCCCATGGGCGGCGCCGTTTGTGATGATCACTCGGCTGGGATCGACGTCAACCGATAAACGACGCAACCAGTCACACGCCACATTACGATGACGATCCAAACCTGCAATGGGTCTACAAGGTCTCATGAAGCTCGCATTGTCTACCTGGCTCATCTCCTCAAACAGCTTTCTTGAAGCATGTTCGTGAGCACCCATGTAGACTGCTCGAATGATGGAAAGATCAGCAATACCGCTCGGATCACGATCAAGCATAAATCGGTCTGCTCGATCCGTCACGCGATTGCAAACATAAGTGCCGCGCCCAACTTCGCCACGCAAATAGCCGCGCCGTTCGGCCTCTTTATAACTGATACTTACTGTCTGAACAGAAAGGCCAAGCTTATGTGCAAGATCGCGATGCGTGGGCATCTGGGTTTCGGGCTTAAGCACACCCTTCTCAATATCTTCTATGATCTTGTCGGTCAGGAGACGATGCTTTGTCGAACCCTTGCGCAACTCAAGAGCAGGCTGCCACACATCGAAAGTCTTTTGATCATTACAAGACATGAATTGTCCTATTAATAGGAATTCTACCCATGACAATTTACCCCTCAATCACTGTGATTTGAAGTCGATAATGTCTACGGATAGAGATTAATCGATATTCTCTCACACCATCCAAACCTACCCGGCTGGGCCTCGGTCTCAACCAAACTCTTTTTTGTCTTTTTATCTGTGGAAATGGCATGCGGAACCGTTCAATCACCCTGGTGGGAGCTGAAAGCCGTAGCCGCACCAACCAAAAGCCATGAATCCGACCTCGCGTTGAAACATTTGGTCCGATAATGGGGATAATGTCGGGCAAACGGCCTTCCAGACCCAGCGCCTTTTTCGGTTCGAACTGCGTATTATGCTGCATCGACTTGATCGCAGCAATCTGCGTTACCATTCTCAACGGCACGTGCGACGCATTCATTTAGCCAAACCTGTTCGCTGGCGCGAAAGCAATTCTCGATCACACCTGTGTCCAGTAATCGATCGATATCAGCACCTCACAGCATCGAATTGATAGACGTCAGCAAGAGTTGCAGCACGGCCTTTCGTATTTTTTTGAATGGCATAGAAGTCTACGATCTCTTCACGGAGTTTGAAGACGTAAACCTCCTCCGAACCTGTCATTGAAATGTAGTGTGAAAGCGTTGATGCCCTCATCGCAGCCTATGCGTCCAACAATAAGCGGACAGGTCATGTTCTAAGTACCAACGATCTATAAGGCAGTTACCCAGTAAAACTCCGAAACAGAGTTATCTTAAAAGTCGCCCGATAATTTTAAGCTGCAGGAGGTTACCTTTACACGCCCCTCATGAAGAAGAGAAATAGCTCCGCCTCCAGGAGACTAGAAAATGACACGCAACTTACAATCCGCACTTAAGCGCCACAAGCTCCGCCATTCAGACGACGTTGATGTAGCCTATATGGACGATTTCCTGTTGCTGACATTGCGTGGCACACTCAGTCAGCAAGGACGCTTGGCTTCCTATAAAATTGAGCATTTGGTGCCCTCGCGATCTGCTCCAAACGCCCATTATCTGACCAGCAGTCCACGCAGGATCGTTTCGGTTATTGTCTTTGCCGCTTTCGCATGATCAGCTTCTCCAAGTTGGCTGACATCGAGTGCATCGCATGCGAGAGCTTCAAATTCGACATAAAACTGGGTCGCCGACCAAAGCAGAATGAACAGATGTCGCGCATCGACAGGCACAATTTTCCCGGCAGCCGCCCATGTATCGATCACCGCAGCTTTTTCAGACGTAACCTTTCGCATATGCTCTCGGGCATCCATCGATAGATGTTCTGCCCCTTGTAAAATCTCATTGGCAAAAAGCCGTGTTTCGGCTGCATTCTCGCACGCATGATCAAGCTTGGCACGAACATAGGCTTCGATAGCTTCTGCAGGTTCGCGTTCAGCTGATATATGCCTGAACGCATCATCCCAGCTGTGGATGAGTCGATCTATAGCTGCGTTATAAATCTCTTCCTTCGACGAGAAATAATAGTAGACATTTCCCTTAGGCAGTCCAGAGGCCTTTGCAATTTCAACGATACGCGCGCCGTCGAGACCCTTGCGAGAAAATATCTCAACAGCAGCTGTGAGGATTTTAAGGACGTTTCGGGTTCTGATCGGCTCGTCGGATGCCGGCTGATTTCCTGGCTCAATTTCCACCGACTTGCTCTGCTCTACCATTGGTTATCCCGTTATTTTTAAACATCTTTTTCCAAGCCAATTGCTTGGAGCATTAATGCACATTCATTCAAATTCCGGCAGATGTCCGGCACAGATCTGCCAAAGCAACTCTACGAAACCTTTGGAATCGAAGCACCAATAAAAAAGAAGTTGACAAGATGGTCAACTTCTTTTCATAAAAAGCTGACAAAACGGTCAGGTTCTTGAATTTGCCTGGCAGAGAAACCTTGGGGAGGGTGCAGATGACCGTGCGGTTACAGGCTGCAATGGAAGAATTTTTGGCAGATTGGACTTCCGATCTGAACGCGCCCTGGCGTTCTTTTCTCGGGAACATCACGCTCGATTTTGATGGCATTTCTCCCGAACTAGAACTCGAAATCTGGGAGCCAATTTTTCCAGTTCGTCGCGGTAGGCATTTTCCAGGCATGCCTGAAGGCACACATTGCCTTCGCGCATTCGATGGCATCTCTCCAGAGGATGTTCGCTGCGTGGTGCTTGGACAGGACCCGTACCCCGAACCGGGCTTTGCCACGGGGCGGGCATTTGAAGCGGGCAATCTCGCGGGCTGGAATGAGCTCAATAAGATGTTCTCAAAGAGCATTCGTGCGTACACCCAACTGATCGTTGCAGCTAGAACCGGGGACTTATCCTACGCACATAGTTTTGCCGATTGGCCAAAAACGTTAGAGGCGATTGAACGTGGTGCCGTTAAGCTGGAACAGCCTTCCAAGATTGCTGATCGATGGGTGAATGAAGGCGCGCTGCTTCTGAACGCGTCGCTAACACTTACGCGCTTTAAGGTCGATATAGACGTTCATCAATCGCAGGGCCACCTCGTGCTCTGGCGACCGCTGATCGTTGAAGCGCTCAAGTTACTCGCCGCACGTGAAAAGCCGCTCGTATTTCTTGGTTTTGGTGACGCCGCAGCACAGGCACTCAAACTCGCCGGCATCGACGAGACCGTTGGCGGCAATTTGCGCTGCGTTCTGCGTGATCACCCGGCGCGAGCCGATGAAGTTCTGACGCGTCCCAATCCATTCATTCTTTGCAACAAATTTCTAGAGGAGATGGGTTCTCAACCCATCGCTTGGTAACATGGTCGCAACCAAGACATTCGATTACATCATCATCGGCGCCGGTTCGGCGGGATGCGTCCTTGCAAACCGTCTTTCGGCTGATCCTGAAAACAAAGTTCTGTTACTTGAGGCCGGCGGTCGCGACCTCAATCCGTTGTTTCGCCTTCCAATGTTGATGGGAAAGCTCTTTCATTCCGGCATCTATAATTGGCACTACCATACGGAGCCGGAACCTCATCTCAATGGGCGCTCTCTCTATTGGCCGAGAGGCAAAGTGCTTGGCGGAACCTCAACCATCAATGGCATGATATATGTGCGCGGGAATCGCCATGATTATGACCGCTGGGCACAGATGGGTGCGGCGGGTTGGTCATATGACGAAGTTTTGCCATCATTTCTTCGCTCCGAAACCCATGTGCAGCGCACGGATGCCTTTCATAACACCGAAGGCGAACTGACCGTTTGTCGGGCACGAGGCTGGAACGGCCTGCTCGATGTTTTCAACGAAGCAGGCGCCCAGGCTGGCTATCCACTCAATGATGACTTCAATGGCGAACAACAAGAGGGCTTTGGTCGATATGACTTCACCATTGCCAAGGGCAAGCGCTGTTCAGCAGCCTATGCCTTCCTGCGCCCCGCAAAATCACGCCCCAATCTAACGATCATCACACGCGCCCACACAAGTCGGGTGCTCGTTGAGAATGGGCGCGCTATCGGCGTCGAGTACAGCCGCAAAGGCACTGTATCAAAGGCGCATGCTAACCGTGAAGTGATCCTATCGGCAGGCGTTGTCAACTCACCGCAGATCCTTATGCTTTCCGGCATCGGAGCCGCCGACGAACTGGCAGAACACAATATCAATATTGTTCAGAATCTGCCGGGTGTCGGGAAAAACCTGCAAGACCACGTCGATTGCGTCATGGCCTATGAATGCCGCGAACCGGTCACCCTTTATTCGGATCTGCGGGCCGACAAACTCACATGGTCCGTCATTCAAGGCATGCTTTTTGGGGAAGGCATCACCACAACCTTTCCCTACGAGGCGGGCGCATTCGTCAAATCACGAACCGATCTGGCGGCACCTGATATACAGCTTCATTTCATGCCCGCATTGGAAAAGACCGCCAATTTGCACTTTCCCAACCCGTTTAAAAAAGAGCGTGTTGAAGCCAATCACGGTTTCTCATTACGTGTGGGCCCGGTTAATCCTGAAAGTCGCGGCGAAATCCGATTGCGTTCTGCTAATCCGGAAGATCGACCACGCATCAATGCCAACTACCTGAAAACCGAGTTCGACATTCGCACGATGATCAATGCCATCCGTATGACTCGTGAGATCATCCAGCAGAAAGCCTTCGACAAATATCGCGGAAAGGAATTAGCACCAGGACCTGCCGTCGAGAGCGATGCCGAACTCATTGAATGGTTGCGCGCCAATGCAATGACAACTTTCCACCCGGTTGGCACCTGCAAGATGGGTAATGACCCGATGTCAGTGGTCGATGCTCGCTTGAAAGTCCACGGCATTCATGGGCTGCGCGTCGCGGACGCGTCAATCATGCCAATTATATCCAGCGGCAACACCAATGCTCCGGCGATTATGATCGGTGAGCGCGCTGCAGAATTTATACTCAAGGAGGCTGCCCTGTGATCGTCGAACATCGCACATATACATTCAAGCCAGGCACTGTCGATGGCTGGCTCAAGAAATACGAAACCGAAGGCTTGCCGATCCAGAAGCGGCACCTGAACACATTTCTCGGCCTTTACGTCAGCGAAATCGGGCATCTGCATCGCACAGTTTTGATGTGGCGCTATGACAGCCTCGCAGATCGAGAAGCCCGACGTGCAGCCATGTATGCGGACCCGAATTGGCAAAGCTTCATCTCTGGTGTTTGGGCACTTGACGCAATTCAGACCCAGGATGTGATGATTATGAACCCGGCACCGTTTTCGCCCGGCGCATAATATAAGCGGCTTCGATTGGGCAACTGCCCAACCAAGGGCGGCATAAATGCCGCCCCAATAAAAATTCTACAGCAAACTTCCAGAGCAAGGAAATGGGAACATGACAAATCGAAATTCGATCGAACTTAATTTTCTGAGCCGAACAATCGGCCGGAGAAATCTTCTAAAGACCGCTGCGGGTTTGGCGGCTTGCAGCATGACCAGCGGTCTTTTGACCGCCGCAGCGCATGCTGAGGGCGGCCTCGTCGCACTTGTGCACACACAAGCCGCAGGTGACGCAAGCGCTGTGGACTCGATGATCGCCAAGCTCAAGCAGCTCGCAGATGAACAAGGCTTTCAGTCTCGCGCCGTTTATGCGCAGGACCCAGCGACTTACGAAACCATTTTCCGCACCCTTGGTGATGCGGGCGCTTCAGTCATCGTTTCAACATTCAATGAAGTCGCAGAACCGTTCAAAGCGCTGGCCCCATCCTATCCGAACACCAAATGGGTTCAGCTCTTTGCCGACCCGTTTGAACCCGCGATTCCGAATGTCGTAACTGTCTCATATGACTATTACCTTGGCTGTTACTTGTCTGGAATCTTTGCAGCACGCATGAGTAAATCCGGCAAGCTTGGTTTTATTGGCGGCGTGTCCATCCCGCCAATCAATGCTGACTATAACGCGTTCAAAGCAGGTGCACTGTCGGTGCGGCCTGATGCATCGGTCGCGATTGCCTTTGCAGGTTCTTTTCAGGACCCCGCGAAAGGTCAAGAAATCGCCACGCAGATGTATTCAAGTGGCATTGACTTCATACAGACCGACGCAGCAGCAACCGACTTTGGCATTATCGCTGCTGCCAAGGAAGGCGACGGTCGCCTCGTGAGTGTTCTCGACCCGGCACAGTTTCCGCAAGGCCCGAGAAACGTAGCTTCCATCGTCGGCCTGGACTTCGGTAATTCGCTTTACAACGAAGTAACAAAGGCACTTGGTGATACCTTCGCTGGGGGCACACATGAACATACCGGGCTTGGAACGGGCGTTATCGACTTTATTCCCTCGCCTTTGTTTGCAGCCCAAGGGCCAGCGGATCTCGTCGCCAAAATGAAAGAAGTCGAACCAGAAATAGCCGCAGCACGCGCAGCGATCCTGGATGGATCTCTCAAAGTCCCGTTTAACACAACGCTCTGATCCTTAACGGGAAAAATCAACGATGAACAAGGCCAGCCCTCCAATATTTGAATGCAACGATGTGACCGTGCGTTATGGATCGATTGTTGCGCTATCCGACGTCGGAGCCGTCTTCGAACGTGGGAAAATCCACGCCGTTGTCGGCCAGAATGGTGCGGGAAAAACCACTTTCGCCAGAGTTCTGGCTGGCCTCGTTCGACCCGCGTCAGGGACACTCAAAATCGATGGTCGTCCAATCATGGGCGGCAACGTCAAAGACGCGCGGCGTTCTGGTGTGGAACTGGTACATCAGAGTTTTGCGCTGCCTCCCTCATTCACTGTCGCAGAAGCCATGCAGTTTGGTGCAGAAGGCGGAAGCTTGTTTTTCAAAACCCAGCTCGAGAAGCGTTGGCAACCTCACCTCGACGCCCTCGATGTAAAGGTTAGAGCCAAACAGCGAATTCGCGATCTACCTGTCGAGACTCAGCAAGGCGTGGAAATTGCGCGCGCACTCGTCTCCGACGCAAAACTTCTCATACTCGATGAGCCCACAGCGGTCCTGTCACCAGAAGGCGCAGACAAACTCTTCGAACGTGTCCGACGCCTGAAAGCGCGTGGTGTGACCGTTGTCCTCATTTTGCACAAGATCAGGGAAGTTCTGGCGATTGCAGATACAGTCACGGTGTTACGCGGCGGAAAGCTCGTAGATGGGCCGATACTATGCGACGGTATCGATGCAGATAAGCTGGCGGAACTTATAATCGGATCGGCTGCCGCCAAAAAACTAAATGTTGACGATAAGGCTGCCCTCACCGGAACGAACATCATCCCACACATTCATGAAGCAGCCGCAGTTCAGGACAACGCGCCGGTTTTGTGTATGACCAAGGTTTCGACGCGTTCAGACCCTGAAGGCCCCGCTCTCGATCAGATCAACCTAAACATAGAATCGGGCGAAATCGTCGGTGTGGCAGGGGTAGAAGGCAACGGCCAGCGAACACTTGTTCGCGCAATTGCTGCGATGGCGGACGTCACTGAAGGCAATATAACAATCGACAACCAGAATTTGACCGGCGCGCCGCTCGCTGCCCGACGCGGTGCTGGCCTGCGCATTATTCCTTTCGAACGTAACGTTGAAGGATTGAGCCTGACCAGTTCGCTCTGGGAAAACTGGGCAGCGCGTAATCTCCTGCAAAAGTCACTGTTATCAACGATAAGCCCGTCTGCAATCCGAAAGCACTGCGACAGGGCGCTTAAAGAATGGGACGTGCGCTATTCCGATGTGAGCCAGCGTGCAGGTTCGCTCTCGGGTGGCAATGCGCAAAAAGTGATCCTTTCTCGGGAAATGGATAAGGACGCAAGGCTCATCCTCGCTGCACAGCCCACGCGCGGTCTCGATATCGGCGCGACCTCCTTCGTTTGGGAGTCAATGCGCAAAGCGCGGGCTCGCGGTTGCGGTCTTTTGTTCATCTCATCAGATCTCGACGAAATATTTGATATCTCAGACCGTGTTGTAGTCATGCTTTCAGGCCGCATCGTTGCCGAATTCCGTCCGCCGTATGATCTTGCCGCGGTGGGAGCCGCGATGACAGGAGTCCATCAATGATCGACCGCCTCGTCTCTGTTTTCCGCGCCGTGATCTTCATTCTGATCGGTCTAATCTTGTGCGGCATCATATTTCAAGCTGCAGGCTACTCGGCGAGCCTGATGTTTCAGTCGATTGCCGAAGGTGCTTTCCTGCGGCCAGGCGCATTGCAGCAGGCATTGCGATGGGGACTGCCACTTTTCATAACCGCGGTTGGTGTAGCTGTGTCGTTCCGGGCGGGTTACTTCAACATTGGTGCGCAAGGCCAGTTCTATATGGGCGCGATCGCCGCTGCGTTCATGGCCGAACAGCTTAACGGCTCGCCAGCGCTGATCCTCATTCCGCTTTGCTTTCTTGCGGGCATGACGGGTGGTGCCCTCTGGGCTCTATGGCCGGGGCTCCTGCGTCTTAAATCAGGGGCAGATGAAGTAATAACCACGCTGATGGGAAATTTTATCGCTGGACTGTTTTTGCTCTATGTCACAGCAGGACCACTGAAAGATCCATCCGGCACTGGTCAGCAATCATCAAGTCGTCCATTGGCGAGCGCCTATCGCATCAGCGATTCTTTAGGTCTATCGCCCACAATTATCGCCATCGCTATTATCGTGGGCTTGGTCATGTGGTTCCTCGTTAATCGCACAGCCTTTGGTGTGCTGTCGGGCCTTGCGGGCCGCAATCCAACCATGGTGCGATGGCAAGGCGCACGCACATGGCGTATCGGACTTGCTAGCTTCCTTCTGAGCGGCGCACTCGCAGGTCTGGCCGGAACCATCGAGTTCATGGGCCCCAACGGTCGATTGACGGGTGGCTTCCTGCCGGGTCACGGATTTACGGCCATTTTGATCGCCCTTGTCGCAAACTTTTCAGTTGTGGGAACAGCTTTCGTATCGCTGTTCTTTGGTGGACTAGCATCGGCGGCGCTTTACTTGCCAATCATGGCTGGCCTGCCGTCGTCAGCAATCGATATTATCAACGCATCCATTGCTCTTTTCATCACGGCAAAATCCACTGTGGTGGACCGGATCGCAAAACTCGGAGGACGGATATGGAAGATTTCCTAATAGCAATCCTGCGTTCAGGCACCCCACTTATCTATGTTACCCTCGCGGGCGTGATCGCACAGCGGACCGGTATCTGGCATCTAGGCCTTGAAGGGCTAATGATCGTGGGGGCCTGCGCGACCATTCTGGGTATAGTGCTCACACAATCGATCTGGCTTGCACTTCTAAGCGCCATAATCGTCTGTGTAATCGGTTCAATTCTGTTTTGGTTTGTTGTCGAGAAACTAAAGGCCAATCAGATCATTGCTGGGCTTGGACTTACCGGCCTAGGGCTCGGCGGCACTGCGCTTGCGGTCCAATCCATTTTCGGAACGCAGGCCGCAATCAGTGCACCCTTTGGACTTCCACGTATCGGAACCGCCTTCGGGGCATTCGGATCCCTGTCGATCCTCGTTCTGTTCATGCCTTTTGCTGTACTCGCCGTCTGGCTCGTCCTCAGACGCACCCGCTTTGGATTACGGTTAGGTGCCGCTGGTGAACATCCATTCGCCGCACGCAGCGTCGGGGTGAACCCGGCTGCTATGCGCCTCGCAGCACTCATCATTGGCGGGGTGCTATGCGCATTGGCGGGGGCAGAGCTTGCAGCAGGAAGCCTGCAGATCTTTGCTCAAAACATGACGGCAGGCCGTGGCTTCATGGGTTTCGCGGCCGTCATTTTTGGAGCAGGCCATCCCATTGGAGCAAGTCTCGCGGCAGCATTCTTCGCAGTCGTTGGTGCCCTTGGTATCCGTGCACAGCTTGCCTTTGGCAATCGTGTCCCCCACGACCTGCTGCTCGCACTTCCGTATATCGCCACAGTTCTCGGTGTCTGGCTCAGCACGCACTTGCGAGGGGGCACGAAAGCCGCAAGCGGATTCAGCGAACTGCGAGATCAGTAAGAATACCGGGACAAGTCCATGACTATCAAACTCAAGCAGACATTAATCAGAAACGCCACCATCATCACGATGTGCGCGCAACATGGGAGCCGTCCTTTCGAAGGCGATATTCTGATCGAGAGGGGGAAAATTGCACGCATCGGTCAGAACCTGACAGTTGCACCCGATGCGTCCATCATTGAAGGCAAGAACCGCCTTGTCATGCCGGGACTTATCAACGCGCATACCCATTCCAGTGAAACCTTCTTCCGTGGACGCTACGAAGGCATGCCACTCGAAATCTGGTTGCTATATGCCTATCCGCTGCTAATGGGACCGGTCATTGATGAAAGACTGCTTTATCTTCGCAGTCTGCTTCTCGCGATAGAGTCATTACGCAACGGTGTGACCACGCTTTGCGACGATTTCTTCGACCCTCCAGCTCATGATCTATCAAGACTTTCAATTGTTTTCCAAGCCTACGAGCATGCAGGCATCCGCGCAAATATTTCGAGCGCTGCGATGAATATTCATACGCTTGACGCCCTTCCTTATGCGCGTGCAGTGATGTCACCTGCTCTGCAAAAGCAGCTAGATTTCGGCCCTTCCATGTCCGCCGATGCCTATATTGACTACTGCCACGCCGCCTTTTCAACTTTGCACGGAAAGGCAGGCCGCCTCAATTTTATGCTCGCACCTTCTGCACCGCAACGCTGTTCTGCAGACTTGCTTCAGGCGTGCCATGAGCTCTCGTTGAAGATGCACGTTCCCTTGCACACCCATGTGTTGGAAACCAAAACTCAAGCCGTCACCGGATACGAACTATATGGCAAAAGCCTCGTTGCATATATGTCCGAGTTAGGCGTGCTCACGCGCAACACAACTGTCGCACATTCAGTTTGGGTGAACCCTCACGACATCGAATTGATGGGCTCTGCGAAATGCTCAGTCGCCCATAATGCGATATCAAATCAGAAGCTAGGCGCTGGCATCGCCCCAATCCGTCAGCTTATGGATGCAGGTGTCACGATCGCACTGGGAACCGACGGCGTTTCTTCCAACGACACCGCGCGCATTTTCGATGTTATGCGGGTCGCGGGGCTCATACACAGCGTATCCGGCCCCGATTATCAACAGTGGATTTCTGCCGACGAGATACTTAAGATGGCGACAATCGACGGAGCCCGCAGCGCGATGCTTGAAGACGTTACAGGATCCCTAGCCGCCGGTAAGGCTGCGGACTTATTAATACTCGACCTCACGAAGTTAAGCTTTCTACCAATCAACGATATCGCAAAGCACCTTGTTTACGCTGAGAACGGCTCGTCGATAGAGACTGTGATGGTAGCGGGAGAAATCGTCGTTCAAAGAGGGAAGATGTGCTCAATTGATGAAGACGATATTCTGGCTGAAATTCGTGAACTCGTTCCTGCGCACCTTTCACAACATTCCGCGCTGGAACAACGCAACGCCGTATTTCATTCGACTATGGCCGAAATTCATCGCCGTGCGACTTCAAAGGACATTGGCATCAACCGTTACATAGGGGCGACCAACACGATGATGCCTTAGAATGCCAGGCAAACCTTCGTAGACTGACTTCTGCCACCTGCAATTCAAAGGAATATAAGTCATCTTCGCGCAGATTGACTGACCGCAAGACGGCGTCACATCGACACCTTGCGATTGATCACGTCATCTGCGAGGTCGAGTTTATCTTGAGAGCGAAAAGACCAGTGGATAGCGACTCTTTAAGATTGGGATCGATGCGGTCAGAACTGGCTTTAAGAAAGGCGATCTTTCGCCGATATGTTTGATCGAGACCACTCGGAAGTGAACACTGAATTTTCTGGGTTGATCGATGTAGGCCTCGGATGATCGAACGCCAAACGGTCGGCGGGCGCACCCCTTTTTCTCCAGACTGACGGACGACCTACAGTGCGTATGATTATTAATCTGATTTATAGTATTGCCTCAAGAATCTTGTAGAGCCATAAGAATGGGCAGAAGAAGCCGCCTGAAACTGCTAGGGGCTTTAAATGGCATAAGGAGATTTCATGCGCTCGATTATCATGGCAGCTATGATGCTAGCAGTAACAGGCGCCGCGAAAGCCGCCGAGAAGCCGATTGACACCTACTACGCCCGGCTGAGCGAGCGCGATCATTATAGCTCTTCCGGACAGCGCCTTACCAAAGTTGCCGGCATCATTAGACAGGACCGAGCAAACGTTCACCAATTTGGCAAAGTCGATGCGGAGGACGAAAAAGACAAGTTCTTCAGCAGCAAGGAGAACCGCGCCAAGCTTGAGAATATGTTAGCAAACGTCCGAATCTCGCCAATCGATCAGGCAACCATTATCAATGCAACGCCTGTGATTTTCGTTGAAGTCTATCCGACTTACGTTGTTGTAACAATGAAGTAGCAACGCGTTGCAGGGCGGGTATTGTCAACCCGCCCTAAGCAGGATTCGAGTTTTCGTCACCTTATCAATACGTTCTCTTGTATAAAGCATCGGAACCGGGCTGGCATCATGCCAGTGCGACAGAAGATCTTTATAATGCTCCGAGGTGGGTACGCCTGATTGACCGGGATTATTTACGAAGAGACTGTTGTCCCATTTTCCTACATCAATGATCATCCGGACAGACGGCCCCGCGACAACCGAGAAATCTTGCAAACGATAGGTCGCATAATTTAGCGTTGAACTGCTACCACCCAATGGTACCGGAGATATCGACCAGTCGCTGTCGGTCAATGACTGCAAGGGATGGTGGAGGTGCAACTTATGAATATCGCCCCATGCCCATTGCGAAACATCCCTCCCCATCAAAGATACGCATTCCGACCAAGCATCGCTCAGGCTTTGTTGAATGGCCGCAAGATGGCCAGATGTTGTTTTGGCATGTTCCAGCCATGCAACAATGCTCGGTGAATCAAATGGCATAAGCAGAGGCACAACATCCGCGGCTGCCCCCTCAGCTTCTGCAACCAGTGGACCAAGATACTTGCTCAACCATATTTCAAAAAGCGCTGCCGGTGCAGATTTTGCCGCGAGGTCCGCATCCCAATCGCGAAGAAGCAGTACAGCCTGATTATCACTCTCCGGGAAAAGTATCCTAAGGCTTTCTGATATCCGCGCTGCAATGGGCGAGAAAGTGGAGGCTTGCATGCGTGCGCAGTCTTCTAGTGATATCGGCGCATTGCTCAACAACGTTTCATGCAAGGTGTCGTGACGACTGCTGTCCAGCCATTCGTAACCGATGACCGGATTCGAGGCGGCCCACTTATCTGGTACATTCATGGCATTCGCAGTAGCAATAAAGCCGCGTTGCGGGTTGATTTCCACAGGACCAGACTGCGGTGCCAGATAGCTTTTCCATTCAAATCGCCCATCCCCTGGGACAGGTAAAAGCCCGTCCCAATTCTCACGAACAGGTGTGGCTCCCGAAGGCTTCCAGGCAATGGTGTTGGTTGTATCTGCATAGATGTGATTGACCGATGGGCAGCCCCATCCTTCTAACGCACCAGCATACTCGGAATAGGTCTTTGCCCGCATGACGGAAAGGCTGGCCATATAGGGTGCCATTCCTGCATCCATCCAAACCGTGCGAAGGCCAAAAGCGCGTTTATTTGCTTTATCCTCATAAAGAACTGGACCGTGCCGGGTGAATTTCATTTCGACCGTTTGATCGGAATATCCTTTGACAGGAATGTTCTCAGTGATCACCGTGAACCTCTCCCAACCGCCGCGATATGCATATTGGTCGGGATCGCTTTTATTGGTCTCATAGACGTAGATATCCTCCTGATCGGCACCAAATATGGTTAGACCAAAAGCTGCAGTACCGTTATGCCCCATGGAAATTCCGGGAACCATAGGCTCGCCTGCGCCTATCACATCAAGCCCCGGCATTGTCAGATGAATCAGGTAGCGGATTGATGGCAGACCATGTGTTCTATGGGGATCAAGCGCCAGTATGGGTCGACCTGTTGTAGTTTTATGCGCCGCGATTGCCCAATTATTCGAGCCCTCTTCAAACGAGGCGCGAGCGATTTCTCCGGACGCCGAGACCACAGTCCAAAGACTTGCTTCATCCAGTGTTGCAGCCAATCGCTCTTTTGAGAATGTGGCAGGACTGACGGCGAGCTGGAAGTCGCGCAAAACCCTGTCGGTCATGATGCTTGGGTCAAAGCCATCAACAGGCCTTGGCAGCACGTCGTGCGACAATTTCTTGCGCAGTTGATCGAGCTTTGCACCCAGTTCCACGCCGGCCTTTGCCATGACTTTTGAGCGCAAAAGCTCTGATGATGCATTGCGCGTCAGCGAATGGGTGCGGACGCGCACAACATCTTCTGCACACCAACGATCAGGCTTGTGACCGAGTAAAGCAAATTCGGGTGGAAGTGACGTCTCGCCTGCTTCGCAGGCATCGATATATGAATTAATGCCTTCAGCAAAGGCCCTGCATATCTGTTCGGAGTCTGAACCATAAGCCTTCCACTCCGCCACCATGTCACCACGATAGAGCAGCAGGCGTGCGGCCCTGTCTTGCTCAAGATAACCGGGGCCGAAATCACGAGCCATTAGGCCAAGCCCGCGCTTGCGTGCAATATCGATCTGCCAAAGTCGGTCACGCGCGGCATTAAAACCCTGCGCAAAAAACAAATCATGCAGGTTCTCGGCTCTGATGTGAGCGATCCCCCATCGATCCACATTGATCATGACGTCATCCAGCAGGCCCACAACGTGGGCTGCCGTTAATCTTGTAGTATCGGCCATGGCCGCACCTCTGGCTGTTATTCCAGTGAGAGAAATAGGCCTGCGTGAAGGCGGGCACGTTCGACCAGACTGTCTACGAAAATATGCTCACCCAAAGTATGCAGCCCCTCACCCCGCACACCGATGGAATCGAGCGTTGGCACACCGAGTGCACCGGTGAAATTGCCATCCGAGCCGCCACCGGAGCTTTGTGCGGTCATGGTGAACCCTATTTCCTTGGCGATATTATTTGCAAAATTAAAGAGCTTCATGTCCTGTGCCTGACCCGGCTCCCAGACTGGACGTGTGACGCCCCGAGTGACTATCAATTCAACTCCGTCTTTGTCTCCGCCAAGCGCCATGATCCGTGCAACGCCGTCTTCCAGATCCTTCTGCGTTTTAGCCATGCTAAGTGCTTCGGCTTTGCAGCCTGAGGAGACACAATTGACCCATTGCCCGGCGTGGATAACACCAACTGAGAACGTGCAATCATCTGTCGTCAGTGCTTCTACCTCGATAATTTTCTCGGCCATGCGCCGGATTGCCGATCGGCCTTCTTTGAGCAGCCAACCAGCATGACTTGGCTTGCCCACTGTCTCAAGATCGTATCGTGCAATTGCATAACGGCCGACAACTGCACCACCATCACGCAGTGCTGGCTCGGGCACCAACACATATTTGTTCTTGAGCGCTTCCTGCTCAATCAAATCCCGCGTCGAAGGCGTGCCCACTTCTTCATCGGGTGTTAGAAGAAACGTGACGGGGAGTTTCGTTGCAAGTCCGCTCCGCGCGATTTCACGCATGGCTTCAAGAGCGACGAAGTTTCCGCCCTTCATATCCTGAATGCCGGGGCCGAAAAGTTTCCCATCCTCGCGGCGATAAGGATTGACGTTAATCACCCCGAGTGGATGAACCGTATCAAGATGGCCAGAAACCAGAATTCCAGGTTTGCCTTGATCTTTATGCGCAAAGCGAGCACGCAGGGAGCCGCCAAATCCCATTCGCCCCGGAATGAATTCGATAGTCGCGCCTGCTGCTGCAAAATCATAAGCGGCAACCTCGACCATTCGGTTGACTGCGCTTGCATCGAAAGTCGGGCTTTCCGTCTCAATCCAGGGGCGCAGGCGCGCAATCATATCATCGAGGTTAAATGGCAACTGATGCATAGTCATGCTGCTAAGTCCTTGTTCACTGGCAGGCGGGTCTCTACGATCCGGGCATAAATCGAGGCTCCGATTGGCAGCGCTTCCGGTTCAAGCACGAAAGCAGGGTTATGTAACGCAGCTTTGCCGCCATGCATCACATTGATGTATGCGCCCGGAACACGAGCGAGCATGTCTGCAAAATCTTCACTGCCCATGAAAGCCGGGCAATCATCGCTCACATTATCTTCCCCCAGGACATCGCGCGCTGCCGCCATATAAGCATCGGATAGTTCAGGATCATTGCGAAGGACATCAAAGACATTGCGAAGATTGACATCGACTGTGATGCCGTACCCCGCAGCCACGCCTGCACAGATTTCCCGAATACGGCTTTCCGCCAGATCGCAGACATGCTGTTCAAAATAACGGATTGTGCCGGTAATTGTTGCCACTTCCGGTACGATATTATAGGCGCTGCCTGTATGAAACTGCGTACAGGATACAACGCAGGCGTCGGTTGCCGGAATGTTGCGCGATACAATTGTCTGTAGCTGCCCGACCAGATCCGCACCAATCACCAACACATCGCGGGCATTGTGCGGCTGCGCTGCATGGCTTCCCTTGCCGGTTAGCTTAATATCGAAGAAGCTCGCGCCCGCCATCGCGGCACCCTTGCGGATTAATGCCTTGCCAAGTGTGCCCATAGGCTGATTGTGCATTCCGTAGATTTCATCGCAGGGAAAACGTTCAAAAAGCCCTTCAGCGATCATGCCGCGTGCTCCACCCAACCCCTCCTCGGCGGGCTGGAAAACAAAGACCGCAGTTCCTTCGAAATTGCGTGTTTCTGCAAGATACTGGGCAGCACCAAGCAGCATGGTTGTATGCCCGTCATGCCCGCAAGCATGCATCCGTCCAGGATTTTGCGATGAATAAATCACACCAGAAATCTCATCGATCGGCAGCGCATCCATATCTGCGCGCAAACCCACACGCCGATTGCCCTTATTGCGTCCTTCCAAAATGCCAACGACGCCGGTTTTGGCAATTCCGGTGTGAACTTCGTCAAAACCCCACTTCTCCAGAAGTCCTGCCACGACACCTGAAGCGTGCTGTTCTTCAAAACCAATTTCGGGATGACGATGCAAATCTTCAAAAACCGCACGCATCTCGCCGGCTTTCTCTTCAATAAACGGTATGATGGGCATGATTTCATTCCTGTTTGAAACAATCAGTAAAATCGGGGCCGCGGACGGCGGCCCTCCGATCAGGCTGCGGATCGTCCCGCAGCAAAATCCCAGAAGCGACCTGGCGCCGCCTCTATTAATGAACGTGTATATTCATGCGAGGGGTTGCCAAGCACATCGGACGCAATCCCCTGCTCAACAACCTGTCCGCGCTTCATCACCAGCACTTCATCGCAGATCTGTGCCGCGACACGCAGATCGTGCGTTATAAAAATGATGGCAATCCCTGTATCGCGCTGCAACACTGACAGTAATGCGAGGACCTGAGCCTGTACCGAAACGTCAAGTGCGGACACAGCCTCATCAGCTACAAGAATATCCGGCTTCAGAGCAACCGCCCGCGCAATGGCAATGCGTTGGCGCTGGCCACCGGAAAACTGATGCGGATAGCGTTTGAGTGAATCCTCGGGAAGCGACACGATCCTCAAGAGACGCTTGGCTTCCGCAATAGCCTCTTCATATTGAACACCGTAATTGACTGGCCCTTCTGTTAGGCTTTGCTCAATTGTCCAACGTGGGTTCAATGAGCGAAAGGGGTCTTGAAACACGACCTGAAGCTTTTTGCGGAACGGCTTCATTTCACGTTTTCCCAGATGGGCTATATCGCGTCCATCCACGACGATTTCCCCTTCGGTCGGCTCGATAAGACGCATGATTGATCGAGCAACAGTGGTTTTACCAGAACCCGACTCACCAACAATTCCAAGCGTCCTTCCAGGCTGAAGGGCGAAATTCACTTCATAAGAGGCTTTAACTCCCGGCTTTGTGCTAAACAGTCCGCCGCTTTTGTAGGTCATCCCGAGGTCACGCACGCGGATCACCGCTTGCTGCTCTTGCGGTACACGCGCCGATCGCGGAATGAGGCTCGGAACCGAGCTAAGCAAGTCCTTGGTATATTGTTGCTTTGGCGATGTCAGAACCTCACGGATGCTCCCTCGCTCCATGATCTCACCGCCGCGCATGACACAGACACGGTCAGCGATTTCGGCGACTACACCCATATCATGTGTGATGAACAACACCGCCGTGCCGTGCTTTTCCTGCAATTCTGCGATCAGAGACAGGATTTGTTTTTGCGTGGTTACATCGAGTGCAGTGGTTGGCTCATCGGCAATCAGTACGATTGGCTCCAGAATGAGTGCCATAGCAATCATGATGCGTTGCCGCTGACCACCTGAAAGCTGGTGTGGGTAACTTTGGTAAATCCGCTCAACGTCCGGCAGATGCACTTGCTCCATGATGTTGATGACTTTGGCACGCTTGGCCTCAGCTGAAAGATTGGTATGTATGTCCAGAACTTCCGTGATCTGCGCGCCCACCCGCATGACCGGATTAAGCGCTGTCATCGGCTCCTGGAAGATCATCGAGATTCGCGTCGCACGCATCTTCTTCATGTCAGAAGCTGGGAGTGTCAGCAAATCAGTACCATCGAGCAGGATTTTTCCGTCTCTAACCAGTAGGGCATCTTTAGGCAAAAGCCCCATCGCGGTCAGGGAAGTCACCGATTTTCCTGATCCGGATTCGCCCACGAGACAGACGGTTTCGCCTTTGCGAATGTCAAAGTTTACACCGCGTAATACTGGTGTACCACCGGGAAGCGCCACTACAAGATTTTCGACATTGAGAACGACCGGTGCGTGTGTGAAATCACGATTGCGCAGTTCCATATCAGCCCTCCCGCTTTTTCAGTCGTGGATCGAGCGTATCGCGCGCTGCGTCACCCAAAAGATTGATCGACAAAACACAGAGTGTCAGTAGAACACCCGGCCAAAGCACGATCGATGGTTTGATGCGGAAGAATTGTCGCCCTTCAGCCATGATATTGCCCCAGGTGGGAATCTCGGTGCTGATGCCAGCCCCAAGAAACGAGAGGATTGCTTCAGTAAGGATTGCGGAAGCCACAATATATGTGCCCTGCACAATCAATGGCGCCATTGTATTTGGCAGAAGATGCCGGAACAGAATTTTTGGTGTGCTCGAGCCAAGAGCAAGCGCCGCTTCGACATATGGTTCTTCACGCGCTGTCAGAATGACAGATCGTACCAGACGTACAACGCGGGGAATTTCTGGAATAGTGATCGCTATGATGACAGAACCAATGGATGGACCGTTGAGCGCTACCAGAGCAATCGCAATCAGGATCGATGGCATGGCCATCAGGGCATCCATCATTCGCATGATGATTGCGTCCGCCGTACGGAAGAAGCCGGCAATAAGGCCGATAATAACTCCGATCCCAATGGAACTTGCAGCTGCGAGAAGGCCAATTAGCAGTGAAATACGCCCGCCGAGAATCATGCGTGAAAACAGATCGCGACCATAATTGTCAGTCCCAAGCAAATATTCATCAGAAGGCGGCTTAAGCCGCATCATGGGGTTCATAGCAAGCGGATCGTGTGGGGCGATCCATGGAGAAATGAGAGTGAGAAGGATGATTGCGGCGAGAAGAAACGCAGCAATAAGTGGCCCGATACCTACGCGTGTAACGCGCGGCAACGAGAACAGGCGGAGTAGCCAGTACATGCCTGCCGATGTCTGTTCTGAGCGCATTAGTAACGGATCCTTGGGTCGAACAGCGTATAGGAAAGGTCGATCAAAAGGTTGACGAAGACATAGAGTGCGCTTGTGAGCAGAATCATCGCCTGAATAACCGGATAATCGCGCGCCAGTACTGCATCGACAGTCAGGCGACCAATACCCGGAATGTTGAAGATGCTCTCCGTCACGACCACTCCAGAAATCAGCAACGCAAAGCCTGTGCCAACAATTGTCACGACTGGAACGGCTGCATTTTTGAGTGCATGTACAAACAGTAAGCGACGGTCACTTACGCCTTTTGCACGTGCGGTGCGTATGTAGTCTTCGCCAAGCACATCAAGCATCGCCGCGCGGGTCATGCGCGCAATCAGCGCTATATAAATTGAAGCAAGAGTGAGAGCAGGCAGGATTGCGCGCTCCAGAAAGCCCCCCAAACCTGAAGAAATCGGCCTGAAACCTTGAACTGGAAGCCAACCAAGATTGACCGAGAAAATCAACAGAAGCACATATCCGACAAGGAAGACCGGAACGGAAAAGCCAAGAACGGAAAAGCTCATGACAAGATAATCTGCCCATGAGCGATGACGCCAAGCAGCGACCACACCCATTGGAATAGCCACTAGAACTGCAATGATGATAGTCAGTATCGCAATCGATATGGTGGGGCCGATGCGCTGCGAAACCATATCAAGAACGGGCACGCCGGAAATCAACGAAACGCCGAGATCACCTTGCATAATGTTACCCATCCACGTGAAATACTGGGTGAGAATGGGCTCATTGAGGCCCATTGCCTCGCGGATGCGTTCAAGCTGTTCGGTAGTGGCTGCGTCACCAGCCAGAATTGCCGCCGGATCGCCCGGTGTCAGTCGAAGTAGAAGGAAGACAAACACTGATACCAGCAACAGTACCGGCACGAGTGCAAAAATACGTTTTAATAGATAGACAGCCATGTGCGCGTCCCGCTTGAGGTGGAACCGACACAGAGCCGGCCCCACGTTGAACTGGGAGCTACCGCGCCAAACGCGATAGCTGCGGGCGGATTATTCTTCAGTCTTCTTCACGTTCCAGAAGACCGGAACGGGCGAACCGAGCATATCAACGACATTGCTTCTGCGGGCTTGAGGAGGATTATATTCTCCGAGCGGGATGTACAGCACCGTGTCATAGGTATGAGCTTGGATCTTCTCGACCACCGCCTTCTGTTCTTCAGGCGTTTTGGCTGCAATATACTCCTTCTTCAGCGCTTCGATCTGGTCGTCCTGCGGCCAGCCGAACCAACCTTGTTCGCCACGACCGTTAAGCATCACAGAATTGATCGGCGTTGCAATCTCGGGGATTTGCCAGTTGGTAAAGAAGATATTCCAGCCACCCTTCGCAGGTTCGTCCTTGGATGCACGGCGCCCGACGAGCGTCTGCCAATCCATCGGCTGCATGTCCACTGTGAAACCCGCTGCGCGCAACTGCTGAGCGGCAACCACCGGCTGCGGTGATAGACTGGTAACGTCAGTTGGCTGCATCAGAACAACCGGTTTGCCGTCATAGCCTGCTTTCTTGAGCAACTCTTTTGCTTCTTCGACATTGCCTTTCGCGACGAGACTCTCAGAGCCTACATCAGTGGCGTTTGGCGTGCCGCACCCAAAAATGGCGCCGCAAACCTTGTAATAATTGGGGTCTGCCATCAGGGCAGCCAGTACTGGTTCTTGCGACATGGCTAGAAAGGCCGCACGACGAACATCCGGATTGTCAAACGGCGGATGCTTGAAATTGAGACGGCCCATAGTCTGATAGCCAAGCGGATCGCGCTGTTCCAGCACGACAGTGTCGTCGCCTTCAAACAGCGGCACTAGATCGACTGGAACCTGTTCGATATAATCGATTTCGCCACTCGTCAGCGCATTCACAGCGGTCTGGGCATCAGTCATCGTGACCCAGCGCACCTTGTCGACATTGACGACTTTGCCACCCGCCATCCAGCTCGCCGGTTCGCCGCGTGGTACATAATCTTCATTCTTGATATAGCTCACGCCCACACCCGGCTGGAACTCAGCGGGCACAAACTTGAATGGACCCGAACCGATATGTTCGGTGATGGCTGTATCAGCGGGGGTTGCGGCAATCCGGGCAGGCATAATGAAAGGCGGCAACGCTGCCTGCTTGGCGAGTGTGTCTAGAAAGGGGGGGAACGGTTCTTTGAGTGCCCAGACAATCGTCTTGTCGTCGTCTGCCTTCAACGAATCCGTGATGTCCATAATAAGTTGGCCACCTGCATCACGCTTCGCCCAGCGCTCAAGGGAAGCCACCGCATCAGCAGCAGTTACAGCCGCACCATCATGGAATTTGAGGCCATCGCGCAACTTGAAAGTGTAAGTCTTGCCGTCGTCCGACACAGTCCAGTCCGCCATCTGCGGCTGCGGCTTGAAGTTCTCATCGACGGCAATCAGCACGTCATAAATCATGTAAGCATGATCGCGTGTGATATGAGCAGTTGTTATGATCGGGTCTAGGATACGAAGATCCGAATGCATTACGGCAGTCAGCGTTGTTTCTGCCCAGGCATTTCCCGCACTCAGGGAAATCAACGAAGCTGCTATGCCATATTTCAATTTACGGAGGATAGGCCCAGGTTGTGGTGATTTGAAAAACTGCATCTACTTGGTTCCTCTGAAGGTTGTTTTATTGTTTTATTTGAATGTATCTCCCAGTGGTTCAAGCCGGATGCCTGAACGTAAATTCTTCCATGTCAATTGTGCTGGGCTAAGCGGCATTGCGCCGGGAGCGGTGCAGACAAGAAGTTTTTCGGCAATTGGCGCGAAATCTGCCCTGAAATGCACAGAGCTTTTATTCACGAGAATAGCTTCCTGCTCAGGCTCAATGCCAACCATGCGATAAAGCGCACGATCTGCCATCTGCGCCAGATTTGTGGTTACAACGACACGTGTTCCACCGAGCCGCAGGCAGGCGGATGGCCCCATATCAAGCCAGGTTCCGCCATAATAGGGACCTGTTGCATGAGCCTTGCCATCAGACAGCCTTTCAACGAAGAACTTTGCTTTATAAGGTTCATCGCCCGCGATACCAGACTTGCCGCCAAGTGCGATCTCAACTTCCACGCCTTCGCCAGCCTGATGCGCAATTTTTGCGGCTTCTGCGTCATGCATACAACCGATGGCAGCTCGTTTCGCACCACTGGACACCAGTGCACGCAACATTCCGGTCGTATCTGAACTGCCACCTGCGCCAGGGTTATCCTGTGTATCAGCAATTATGATCGGGCGGCTTGCATCGCGAGAAAGTTCAATGGCTTTCGCAACGCCTTCTTCGGGCTGGTAGGCAGTGCCTGCAAAGGCAGGCTCTGCCGCAGTGAGCGCTGCCAAGATATTATCGGCGCAGGCTTCCACCGCGCGGCTGTTCCAACCATAAGCAAAAACAGAAGGACCGCATTCAGCAAAATCGGCGGCAGGAAAACCCATGAAAAGTGAGGCCGTGAGCACATCTTCTGGTATATCGACCGTCATACCATAAAGGCCCTTGGCGGGTTGTTCATCGGTACATTGCCATGCAATCGGAATAAGGTAGTCACCTTGCCGCATCGCCTTGTGCCAGCCGTCAGGCCGGTCCATGAGCTCCTGCAGAGCTTCTGCCGCGCGGTATCCGGTTTCTGCCATATCAATATGCGGATAGGTTCGGAAACCCACCATAACATCCGCGTGATCGAACATGCGCTTCGTAATATTTCCATGCAAATCAAGGGCTACCGATAGCGGCGCCTCATGGCGGACGGTCCGAACGCGCTGCAAGAGCTCGCCTTCTCCATCATCGATATGTTCAGCGACCATCGCACCATGCAAGTCGATAAAAATGCCATCAAGCGGACCGCAATCCCTTAATCCCGTAACAATTTCGGAAACGATTGTTTCATAGGCCTCCTGTGTAACAGGCGCAGAAGGAATAGCGCCTGCCCACAGGATCGGCACAACCTCCCAGCCCGCTTGTTGAGCAAATTTCAGCGCGCCTGCTATCCCAAGATTGACGTTTTGCGCATTTGTAAAGATCGCGTCACCGCGCGAAAGCGGGATATATCCGCCGCCCTGAACGAACGCCCCCAATGTTGCCGGAGTGGCAGCAAAAGTGTTCGTTTCATGCAAAAAGCCAGCTACAGCCACGCGTTTTGACACGAGCGTACTCCCATTTCCTGATTTGCCCCCTCGGGCTGAACTGTGTATCTGTGAGCGATACATCTATATTGATTTTTTATGATAGGGATCAATTTTGATCCTTGTCAATGCTTGAATCTGGATTAAAGCTTTTTCTCATGAACACATATCGAGACCTGCGTGGCATATCCACTTTCGATCCTGATGAAGCCGACGCTTTTTCGGATGATCCATTATTCTTGCGTTCCGTCGCACGCACGGTCGCGGTAATGTCGGCGTTTCAAACGGCTCGACATCCCCTCTCGCTCACCCAGGTGGCCAATGCTGCAGGGATTGATCGCAGCGCCGCCCAACGTATTGTCCATACTCTTTTGAAGCTCAACATGCTGGCGCGAGATCCCGACGACCGCGGATATCTACCGGGGTTGCGCGTACTTGATATGACCCATGATCTCTTGCGGCTCAACCCAATGTTGCAGCGTGCAAATCCTGTCATGCTCGAACTCCGGCGACGAGTGAGTGAGCGTGTTGACCTCTCGTTATTCGATGACGTCCGCGTCATCTACGCCTTGCGCATGCCTTCCAAACACGAGGTGTTCAGCGCGACAATTGTTGGAAACGCTGTGCCGACTTACTGTACAGCAGGTGGCGTGGCCATTCTCTCGCGACTGCCAGACGAAACCATTGCCGATATCGTCAGCCGCTCTGATCTTACTCCGTTCACACCGCATACCGTTCGTGACCTGGAAGGAGTGATGAACCATGTTCGCGCCACGCGAGAACGAGGGCATTCTCTGCTTTGCAGCCAACTCCTGAATAATGAGGTGGTAATCGGCGCCCCGATAATGGACTGGCGAGGCACACCAGTGGGGGCAATTCACGTAGCAGGCAGCTTACAGGAATGGACTGCCCAGGGCTTCAGCGACAGTTTTGGACCTTTGATCCAGAACGCGGCCCAAACAGTTTCGGAAAGATCCTCTCCCTCCGGCAATAGAAAGATTGACACCGTTTAACAAATCTATCCAACAAAAATGCCGGGCTTTTAACCCGGCACTTCAATCAATTCGTCTTCTTCTAGTCTTCTTTAATCATGCTATCTTTGCTGGTATCACGCATCCGCAGATAAACAACCAACGAAATACCAATCATGACGGTGACATACCAGTAAAAGCCGCGTTCCCATCCCCCATTCTTAAAGCTCAGCGCGACGTATTCAGCAGTACCGCCAAATAATGTGTTAGCAAGAGCATAAGGCAGTGCCACGCCAAGTGCACGGATATGAGCCGGAAACAGCTCCGCTTTTACCACCGCATTGATAGAGGTATAGCCCGTCACAATTATCAGAGCACCCATGACCAGCAAACCGGCAATGATCGGATCGCGCGTCTGCTCGAGTGTCGAGAAGATAGGGTAGGTGAACAACACTCCGGCCGCACCAAATCCAACCATGAGCGGCTTACGGCCAATCTTGTCGGAGAGAGCACCTGCTACCGGCTGCAGACACATAAAGATGAACAGCGTGATTGCGTTTATCTGACTGGCAACTTCGCGGCTGAAACCAGAAGTATTGACGAGAAACTTCTGCATGTAAATCGAGTACGCATAAAAGGCGAGCGTACCGCCGGCAGTCAAAAGCATGACCAGTGCGGTTTCCTTCGGATGATGCTTGATCAGCGTCCAGAACCCCGACTTTGGGACATCCTTTGTCTTTGCATTCTTGAAGCTTTCCGTTTCAGCAAGGCCACGACGCAGCCAGAATACCACCACGGCAAGCAGCGCACCGATGAAGAATGGAATTCGCCAGCCCCAGGATTCAAGAGCGGGAGTTTCCATCGTGCTCTGAAGCACGATCAACAACAAAATTGCCAGAAGCTGGCCAGAAATCAGTGTGACATATTGGAAAGAAGAGAAGAAACCGCGACGGCTTTTACCAGCCATTTCTGACAGATAAGTCGCGCTCGCTCCATACTCACCGCCAACGGACAGGCCCTGCATCAAACGTGCAAGCACCAGAAGAGCTGGAGCGAAGAGTCCAATGGTTTCATAGCCAGGGGTCACTGCAATAATGAGAGAACCCGCACACATCAGTGTGACTGATAGAGCCAAGCCTGCCTTACGACCCTTGCGGTCTGCATAAATTCCCATGATCCACGCACCAATTGGGCGCATGATAAATCCGACGGCAAAAACGGCTGCAGCACTCAGAAGTTGCGCCGTCTGGCTATCCGATGGAAAGAAATGAGGGGCAAAATACAGAGTAAAAGCTGCATAAACATACCAGTCGAACCATTCGACAAGATTACCGGTCGACCCACCGATTATGGATTTCAGTCGACTGTTGGTGCTTGGCGCATCGCTCCGTTCGGAGGTGATTGAGACCATGCGGTTACTCCTTCAAATCTTTATTTTTAAGCTTCACCCGAGGCTTGAGCGCGAGGCCGCGCTTGCTACGGATGACTTGACCACGTTCAGGGTTATCGGCCGCCTCACATCCTTGATGCGCCTTGCAACGGAAGCTCCCCCTGAAAACCTGTGCCGAAGGGTGGGCGTCTAATGCCGTGAACCATGATCTGCCTCGCCATCACTTGGTCGCGCAAACCAAAAAATGCGCATCTGAGTTTTCAGAAAACTTCGCGTTGAAAAGATCATATTCTTGGCACTGCACGGATTAGCTCCTCCCTACGAAACTCCCAATTTCGAAGTAGCGCTAAAATGCGGGACAAGATTTGTAACTTCCATAGCCACTGACTAAAAAGTTTAGTTTATTGAATTAACTCAATGAATCGCAATTCTGACACAATTCGACAATTGCTTCTGTGCAAATTTTTGCGTGACTTTATTAGGATTAGTGCATAATCCTGCACAAATGAGGATATCGTTGAACGCGACCAGAATCCTTCTCGTTGCTTTAGCAGTGCTTTTGGCAACGATATTCTGGACAGCAGCAAAATTTTGGACCGAGACGGATGCGCTTGATCGTTTGAGCGAGGATGCGACCCTTGTTGCGCGGCAACAGACGAGACTGATCGACAGCGAACTTGCCAAGTTTCGCCTGCTGCCAGTGGTGCTCAAAGAATATAGCGATTTGCACGATGTTTTGGATGGCGGCTCATCGGACGCAACAGCACGATTGAACGATAAGCTCGAGTTCCTAGCAGAACAGATCGGCTCGCCGATCATCTATGTGATCACGCGCGACGGCATGGTAATAGCCTCCTCCAACGCAAACACACCTGAAAGCTTCGTTGGTCGAAATTACGGATATAGACCATATTTTCAGGGTGCACTGTCGGCGGGTGCAGCGGAATACTATGCGATTGGTGATCTTAGCGGACGTTTCGGCCTGTTTCTCGCCAGACGGATCGGCGACGAAGCTAATCCAGTCGGCGTTGTGGTCGTTAAGTTTGAATTCCATCGGCTGGTGAAAACCTGGTCTAACGATCCGGGTCAGACATTCGTTATCGATCCGCGCGGCATCATTCTCGCCTCGACCGATAAGGCAGAGGATTTGCGCTCGTTCCAGCCTATCTCAACCGAAGAACGCACCAAAATCAGCCAGAGCGGACAGTTTAGCGTCGCAGACCTTCAGCCAAGTCACTACGCATTCGAACCTGAAAACATGATACGTGGTCCATCTGGTTCAAAGTTCATCACCGTTGATGAACCAATAGCTGAGACCGAACTGAAACTCATGCATATCGAAGCAGTCGCGCCATCCCTGCGCGCTGCCCACGATCATGCGCGCCTTATCACCGTTTCAGCGCTTCTGATTGCCATGACGCTCTTTGGCGCAATCTACTGGCGCATCACCCGTGCGGCGCGCTTGGCTGCGGATCGGGCGGCGCTGGAAACAGCTGTTAGTGAGCGCACTTTAGAACTCAGCGCGGAAATGGTTCGGCGCGAACGCGCTGATAAGCGCTTTCGTGAAGCGCGCGAAGAACTTGCGCAAGCCAACAGGCTCGCATCGCTGGGTTCGATTACCGCAGGTCTCGTCCATGAGATCAACCAGCCAGTGGCTACCATTCAGACACTTGCAGAAAACGCACAGCATCATCTTGGCAAAGGCAAACTCGAGAAAGTCGCAGCCAATCTTTCTACAACCGTTGAGCTGACGGCGCGCATCGGCTCCATCACGCAAGAAATGCGGCGCTTTGCGCGAAGCGGACATCGTGAGCTCGCCCCTACTGGGCTAGATGAGTTGTTGGAAGGCACGCTGCTCATCATGGGAGATCGGTTTCGAAATGCAGGCGTGACACTTGAAACGCCGAATGGATGCGATTTCCAAGTCTTTGCAAATCGCGTTCGTCTCGAACAGGTTCTAGTCAATTTGTTTCAGAACGCTCTTGATGCGGTAGCAATGCAACCAAAACCGCGCATTGCCTTGTTCATCTTCGGGGAAGACCAGCAAGTAACACTTACTGTCGCCGATAACGGCCCGGGCATCGATCCGGCATTGGGCGATGAAGTGTTCAGTCCGTTTGTGACCGGCAAGCCTGAAGGGTTGGGACTTGGTCTGGGCATTGCACGCGATATTATGACAGAACTTGAAGGCACGCTGCGTATTGTGCCTTCACCATTAGGAGGTGCCGCCTTCGCAGCTACTGTAAAGCGGGCAAAGCAAGCATGACAGACATAGAACCACTCCGCGTAATTCTGATCGATGATGACATGGCCTTTCGCACCGCATTGGCGGATTCCTTTGAAATAGCCGGGATGGACATCCAAACCTTTGCTGATGGCCAATCGGCCCTCGCCAATTTGAACGCCGATTTTCCGGGCATTGTCATCACCGATATCAGGATGCCGAAAATAGATGGCCATGCGGTGCTGGAAGCGCTGTTGGCGCGTGATCCCGAGCTACCGGTCATTTTGATGACCGGGCACGGAGACATCGGCACGGCCGTGGCTGCCCTCAAAAAAGGGGCATTTGATTTCATCGCCAAACCTTTTGCCGCCGATCACATGATCTCGAGCGTCCGGCGTGCCCTTGAAATGCGTCGACTCGCCCTGGAAAACCGACGACTGCGAAAGGCTGCGGCAGAAGCCGAACAAGACTTCCCGCTTTTCGGCGAAACCCCGGTAATGGTTAGGCTACGCGAGACAATCCGCCAGCTTGCGAGTGTTGATGTCGATGTATTGATTGAGGGTGAAACAGGAACCGGTAAAGAACTTGTAGCACGCCTCCTCCACCGCTGGAGTTCACGTCACGCACGCGGCTTCGTTGCGATCGACTGCGCGGCGCTGCCAGACGCCATCGCAGATGACGTACTATTTGGTAATCGCATTCAGCGCGGGAGGATCGTTGACGCTGATCGTGGCACACTGTTCCTCGATGAAATCGACAGCATGTCCGCATCCGTGCAGGGCAAGCTTCTGCGTGTGGTTGAGGAACGGGAACTGCCCAGTGCAACGGGTGAACCCAGAGCTGTCAATCTGCGGATAGTTGCGGCTGCAAAGAGCGACCTGGAAGTTTCGGTTAGAGCTGGCCTTTTCCGGTCGGACCTTCTTTACCGCCTGGAAACAGTTAGGCTGCGTATTCCGCCCTTGCGAGAACGCCGTAAGGATATAGGTCTGCTTTTCTCCTATTTTCTTGATGAGGCTGCAGCCCAATTCGGCCAGCCTCGCCCAATTATAGACGCAACAATTGAAACGCGACTGAATTCAGATGATTGGCCAGGTAATGTGCGTGAGCTGCGCAATTTTGCCAAACAAGTTGTTCTTGGATTGGGAAAAAGTCCGCTAAAAGAAGCGGGCCAAGTGCCGCTTTCTGAACAGATGGATGAATTTGAAGCGAAGGTACTGCGCGAAACACTAGAGCGGTTGAACGGTGATGTTAGTGGGGCTGCAAATATCCTACAGCTCCCGCGCCGCAGTCTTTATGCCCGTTTGCAGAAGTTGGGTATCGATGCATCATCATTCAGAAAGAAGGACGCTCTTTAGGCACGTTCTTACTTCAAAATTGCCCAACTCATCGCTTTACCTGGCAAATCGAGCACCGTCGCGCTCTTCCGTCTGAACTTTGTCGAGAATTTCAATTGACGCACCTGGAACCTGGAGGCCAGGATGATCGATCAACGTCCGAAAGTGTCGCGAGCTCGTCTTCTGCGACACTTTCGATTTCAATAGGAAATCTTTTCCATTTCCGGCAGGATCGTAAAGAGATCGCCCACAAGGCCATAATCAGCCACCTGGAAGATCGGTGCTTCTTCATCCTTGTTGATCGCAACAATCACGCGGCTGTCTTTCATACCAGCCAGATGCTGGATCGCGCCGGAAATACCGACTGCGATGTAAAGTTCCGGTGCAACCACCTTACCGGTCTGGCCAACCTGCCAGTCGTTTGGTGCATAACCCGCATCAACTGCTGCACGGCTGGCGCCAACGGCAGCACCAAGCTTGTCGGCAACAGGAAGGATCACTTCCTCAAACTTCTCCGACGAACCAAGCGCACGACCGCCCGAGATGATGATCTTGGCAGAAGTCAGTTCCGGACGATCACCACCCGAAAGCTTGTTTTCAACAAAGCTCGACAGTGCCGGATCAGCAGCCGCATTGATGCTTTCAACTAGAGCCGAACCGCCCTCACCCGTTGCCGAGAAAGAAGCCGTACGAACCGTGATGACCTTCTTGGCATCGGTCGACTGCACGGTCTGGATCGCATTGCCCGCATAGATCGGACGCTTGAAGGTGTCAGCGGACACAACTTCCATGATTTCCGACAGCTGCATCACATCAAGAAGTGCTGCAACGCGCGGCAGCACGTTCTTGGCCGAAGTGGTGGCTGGTGCAATGATCGTGTCGTAGTTTCCTGCGAGTTCAACGATGGCTGCAGCCAGTGGCTCGGCCAGACGGTTTTCCAGCGCATCGCTTTCAGCCAACAGAACTTTGCGAACGCCAGAAAGCTTGGCAGCTGCATCGGCGGCTGCTTTCGCGCCCTTGCCAGCAACCAGAATATCGACATCGCCACCGATCTGGGCAGCTGCTGTCAGTGCCTTTGCAGTCTGATCGGAAAGGCTTGCATTGTCGTGTTCGGCAATAAGAAGAATAGCCATGTGTTTGTCCCTTCCGATCTCTTACAATACGCCGTCGGCTTTAAGCTTCTCGACCAGCTCGGAAACCGAACCAACCTTCACGCCAGCCTTGCGGCCACCCGGCTCTTCGGTCTTCAGAACCTTGAGGCGCGACGCAATATCAGCACCGAAATCAGCAGGCGACTTCTCATCAAGCGGCTTCTTCTTGGCCTTCATGATGTTTGGCAGCGATGCATAGCGCGGCTGGTTCAAACGAAGATCAACTGTGACAATGGCTGGAAGCTTCACATCAATGGTCTGCAGACCGCCATCGACTTCGCGCGTTACCTTGGCCGAGCCGTCAGCAAGCTCCACCTTCGAGGCAAAAGTTGCCTGGCTCCAGTTGAGCAGTGCCGAAAGCATCTGGCCGGTCTGATTGGCATCGTCGTCAATCGCCTGCTTGCCGAGGAACACGAGGTCAGGCTGTTCAGCATCGACCACGCCCTTCAGAACCTTGGCAACACCAAGCGGCTCGACGGTTTCGTCAGTCTTCACCAGAATTGCCCGGTCAGCACCCATGGCAAGTGCGGTGCGCAACGTTTCCTGCGCCTGTGCCGGACCCACCGAAACCACGACGATTTCCGTGACCTTGCCTGCTTCCTTCAAACGGATCGCTTCTTCAACCGCGATCTCGTCAAAAGGGTTCATCGACATCTTGACGTTTGCAAGCTCAACGCCCGAACCATCTCCCTTTACACGGATCTTTACGTTGTAATCTACAACCCGCTTTACTGCGACAACTGCCTTCATATGGCAAACCTTTCATTCGTTTTAAGAAGCGGCACGTGCAGCGTTTCCAAATCAAACACGCGCGCGCCTGGCTTCCGGATCGTAAGGAGATTCTTCAATCACACAGGCTTTTCGCATTTCACCCAAAACGGGGATTTCAAGTTCCGTTCCCGGAACGCCAAGTTCGACTGGCAGCAGCGCCAGCGCGATATCATGTTTGAAAGTATAAGAATAACCACCTGATGTGACACGACCGACCAGCTTTCCGTTGTGATAGACACCCTCGCAAGACAGCGTGCTCGCACCATCAGTTTGAATCGAGAGTGTTACGGAGCGCTGTTTGATGCCATGTTCCTTCTGTGTGACCAGCGCTTGCTTGCCGATGAAGTCGTCCTTTTCAAGACGTATGAAACGCTCCAATCCGCTTTCCCAAGCGCTCAATTCAGGGTTCATATCGCGATACATAGCGCGGTAGGATTTATCAAGGCGCAGCGATTCCAGCGCATGCAGCCCGACAAGACGCAGACCATGTTCTTGGCCGGCCGCAAGCAAAGCTTCCAGAAGATTCCGCTGATATGCTAGTGGATGATAGAGCTCCCAACCCAGTTCGCCTTCATAGTTTACGCGCAACAAGCGGACATCACTTGCAAGGCCGACCGTACCATTCTTGATACCAAACCACGGGAAGGCTTCGTTTGAAAGATCGATCTCGGTCAATGTCTGCAATACTTCCCGCGCTTTCGGACCCACGATCGTAAAGCAACCACGATCATTGGTCACATTACGCAGGCTCACGCTGCCATCTTTCGGCAGAAGCTTGGACAGATCATCGAAATTCCAGCGCTCGGCACGGGGTGTCGAGATCATGTAAAAGCTGTCGTCTGCCAAACGTGCGACAACATATTCCGCCTGAACACCGCCGTTTTTCGTCAAATGGTGAGCAAGATTAACGCGCCCGATTTTCGGCAGCCGGTTGGCAAGAATGCGATCGAGCCACGCTTCAGCACCCGGACCGCTGACTTCAAATTTAGTCATTGGCGTCATTTCGACAAGGCCAACCGCGTTGCGTACAGCCTCGACTTCCTCGCCAACATAATTGCCTTTTTCAGTCCAGCGCCAGCTATACTGATCCTTGGCTTCCACTCCCTTCGGAGCAAACCAGTTAGGCATTTCCCAACCGTTGAGACAGCCCCATACCGCACCAAGTTCAGTTAAACGGTCATAGGATGGAGCAGTTTTCTGTGGGCGTGCTGCAGGCATATCCTGTCCAGGATAGTGCTGATCCGCATGGGTGCCCCATGCTTCACGAACCTTCTCACGCGTCCAGTTCTTGTTCGCGTAATCTCCAAAACGACGCGGATCAAGTTCACTTGTGTCGATGCTGTTGCTGCCTTCGACAATTCGTTCAGACAAGTAATATCCTATTGCGCCGCCCCACAGAATTCCACCTGGCACGCCCTCAGCGAGCCACACATTATCCAGCCCCCACGCCGGGCCCACCAGTGGCAACTCGTCGGCTGTCATCTGAAATGGCCCGCGTACATTTGCTTTGATACCAACACGACCAAGCGTTGGAACGAGTTCCATCGCTCGCTCCCAATTCCATGAGACTGAATCGAAGTCTTCTTCCAGAAGATCTGCACCAAACCACTCAGGTACACCGTTTTCAGCAAAAAGCTTCAGGTGCTCGGTCTTTTCATAAGGACCGAACATCAGTCCATCGCCCTCTTCACGCAAATAGCCTTCAAAGCCTTCATCGCGAAGTATTGGCATCTCAGGCAAACCCTTACGCTTACGCTCGATCACTTCCGGCACGGAGTCGGTGATCCAATACTGGTGAACAATCGGAATTGCGGGGATGTCTAGTCCCAGCATAGCACCGGTCTGCCTTGCATAATTTCCGGTAGCTGAGATTACATGCTCGCAGATGATCTCACCATTATTGGTCTTCACCTTCCACTCGCCGCTCGGCAGACGCTCGAATCCATTGACTTGCGTATTGAGGTAAATCTTGGCGCCGTTGTCACGCGCTCCCTTGGCAAGCGCCATGGTGACATCAGCAGGAGCGATGTGTCCGTCATCTGGATGATAGAGCGCACCAAGCATATCATGGTTGTTTTCTAGCAATGGCCATAACTCTCGGGCGCGAGCAGGAGAAACGAGTTCGGCTCGCACACCCTGCACGTCAGCGACACTCATATAGCTCTTGTACTCATCGAGCCGGTCACGGGTGTTAGCAATGCGAAGCTGGCCGCATTTATGCCAGCCAACGTGCTGACCAGTTTCCGCTTCCAGACCTTCATAAATCTCAATCGACTTGTTGATCATACGGCCAATATTGATATTGCGCGCGTAGGAAGGAATTAGACCTGCGGCATGCCACGTTGAACCGGCGGTGAGTTGGGTTCGTTCCAAAAGAACAACATCCGACCAGCCCCTCTTTGCGAGGCCATAAAGAATTGATGCGCCAACGCACCCTCCGCCAATGACAACTGCACGTGCATGAGTCTGCATTTCAAGTTCCCTTCCATGACATGTTTTTTGAGGAACTCCGACACCCGAACGAATTGGCGTGGTCGTTCCGTTTGTGCGTCACATTACAGAGGGATTTTGGCGCTGTGAGCTTGATAAAAAATCCGGCTAGGTATAACTTCAGATTATGCACAGACTTAGATCGCTCATTCCATCTGCCAACTATCTCTTCGTGTTTGAAGCAGCTGCTCGGCGTCTAAGTTTCACAGCTGCAGCTGATGAGTTGAATGTTAGTCAACCTGCGGTTAGCAAGACGATCAAACTGTTGGAGGAAGCGACAGGGTTGAAGCTCTTTAGGCGAGATCGTAGCCGTTTGGAGCTGACAGCTGAAGGACAACGGCTCTATCGTGAAACACAGGAAGCATTCGACCATTTGCATATGGTCATTTCATCCATGCGCAAGAAGCACTCACGCGACATCATTCGCGTTTCATTTTCGGCATCCTTTGTACAACACTGGTTGCTGCCGCGTTTGAAAGACTTCAAGGAAAAGCATCCCGATGTGGCTCTACGCATTGAAGAAAGCAGCCGCGACAATCAGGATTTGCTTGAGGAAGACATCGATATCTCGGCGCGTCTTGGTAAAGGCAAGTGGCCGGGTATTCTTGCATGGCCTCTCGTTACTGAAGAAGTCTGGCCGGTCTGCAGTCCTTCATATCTGAAAGAACACGGTCCAATTCACCAAGCGGCAGACTTGCTCAAACACACTTTATTGCACTTTGAAGAGCGCCATCGTTCGCGTCTGGGTTGGCGTGAATGGATGGAACGTTCTGGCGTGCAGAATGCGCGCATCGAGCAGGATTTTGTCTTTACCGATGCACTCAGCTCAATCGAAGCGGCAGTGCTTGGACAAGGTGTGGCACTCGGCTGGAAACATCTCGTGCGTGATAACATTGTGGCCGGCCGGTTGGTTTGTGCTGCCAATATATCCCACCGCTCTGGTGACACAGTTTATCTCATCATGCCTGCACAGCGGCCGCCAAAACGAGGTGCAGAATTGTTCCGCGACTGGTTACTGGAACAGGGCGCAGACGCGGAGCTCGAGCTTTAACGAGCGCTCTATTGAGCAAAAACGACCGTTTTGTGCCCATTAAGCATAACGCGGTTTTCGATATGCATCTTTACCGCGCGGGCGAGAACACGACTTTCTATATCGCGACCCGTTGCAACGAAATCTTCAGCACTCATCGAATGGGTAACACGCTCTGTTTCCTGCTCAATGATTGGACCTTCATCAAGGTCAGGTGTCACGTAGTGGGCGGTCGCACCGATCAGTTTCACACCACGCTCAAATGCCTGATGATATGGCTTTGCACCTTTGAACGACGGCAAAAAAGAATGGTGAATGTTAATAATCTTCCCGAACAGACGATTTGACAATTGATCAGAAAGCACCTGCATATAACGAGCAAGCACAACCAGATCGGCTTGTGTCTCGCGAACCAGATCAATTAAACGCGCTTCCTGCTCGGCTTTATTGCCTTTATCTACGGCCCAGCAATAGTAAGGAATTCCCGCACTCTCAGCGGTCAGCCGGCTGTCTTCATGATTGGATACCACAGCGACGATCTCGGCATTCAACCAACCTACGCGGATTTGATAAAGCAGATGTAGCATTGCATGATCGAACTTCGAAACCATCAGTACAATCTTCGGCCTGCGGCTTGCATCTGCGACGTTAAACTTCATACCGAAACGTTCACCGGCGGGTTTTAAAGCATGCACTATCGCTTCACGCGGCATATCAAAGGCAGCGCTGAAGGCGATGCGCATGAAGAAGCGGTTGGTGAGCTTGTCGCGAAACTGGTTGCTTTCCACAATGTTGCCACCGATTGCGGCAAGTTCTGTGGTGATCGTTGCAACGATGCCAGGCTTGTCGTCACAATCAAGTGTCAAAACAAAGAGCGCAGGTTCGATGCTGGCGACAGGCTGCACTTTGGCGGGCATATCGTTCATGATGTTCCTTTGAAAGTCTTAGGAATTGCTGGAGGACTTACCGAAAGTATAGTCACCGATCTTTGGAATGAATTTCGTAGGCCAATAACCCTGTGGCTTATCCCCGACCGAAGTACCTGTGTTTAGGATCCCCGCTTGATAATCCCGAGTGAACAGAGAATATGGATAGGGCGGTGGTAGCTTGCTCGCTTCATCCAGTTTGAAGCGAAGTTCCTCGGAGATCATAAAATCAAGTGATCTGAGATTGTCATCAAGCTGCGACAGCTTGCTTGCACCGATTATGGCAGCACCAATACCCTGCTGTGTGACCACCCAGTTCAGCGCTACTTGCGCCATAGACTTACCAAGGGCTTCAGACACTTCGGCAAGAGCCGACACGACATGCATATTACGCTCGGTGAAAAGGCCGAGCCCATCCGCGTTGTCTCGATTGAGACGCCCCTCCCCACCACCAAGATATTTTCCGGATAAAAGCCCCATGGCGAGCGGACTCCATGCAGTTATTCCTAATCCAAGATTCTGCCCTAACGGTACGAATTCATGCTCTATGTTACGTTCGACCAGCGAATACGGCAATTGCAGGCTAATCGGTGGCGACAATGCATGCGCTTCTGCCCAAGTCTGGGCACGAGCAGCATACCAGGCCGGAACATCTGAAAGCCCGCAATAGCGAATTTTTCCAGCACGGATCAGGTCATCAAAGCACCGCATGACCTCTTCAACAGGTGTCATTCCATCCCAAGTATGCACCATGTAGAGATCAATATAGTCTGTTTTCAAACGCCTCAGCGATTGATCAACTGCACGCATCATATTCTTGCGGCTGTTACCTCCCGTATTGGGATTACCAGCGTGAATATTATTCGAATATTTGGTTGCGATCACCACTTGGTCACGACAAGTAGTCTCCTCAATGAACTTGCCAACGAGCATTTCGCTCAGACCTGCGCCATAAGAGTCTGCTGTATCAATGAAGTTACCCCCAAGCTCCAAATAGCGATCAAAGATCGCACGCGCATCAGCCTCATTCGTACCCCACGAGCCACTGATCCCCCTAATTCCACCATTGCCGAATGTCATTGTGCCAAGCGCAAGACGACTGACACGCAGACCCGATCGGCCAAGCAGGAAATAATGATCAAGCGACATCGGTAACTCCTATTCACACGTTTACATGAGGCCCTGATAGGGGCGGCAAGCTACGGTCTGCTGGACATAATTGATCATTGAGATGAAGTCGAAAACTGGCCTTCCCGTGATTTTTTGAACTGCATGGGCGTAAGGCGGGAGATCGCTACATTCGAGCAGAATAGAGCGAACGTCAGGGTTATCGCGAACCAGTTTTTTGGCCACTTCGCACACTTCGCGTTCAATGGCTGCGGAATCGAGCGTTCCTTTTTCTTCAAGCACCGCCTCACGAAACTCCGTTTGTTCCTCCATCCCTGCCAACACAATCGGGATGGTCTCCGGAATGCCGCTCGCAGCAAAATGGCGCGGTGTCATTCGCTGCGCATTTGCGGTAATTACTCCTACCGTTCCACGTGCCACTGCATGCATGAATGGTATCTGCATCAGACTAGACAAAAACACCGGGATATCCACAGCGTCCGCAACCTCTTTCTGAAAGTAGGCCATGAACCCGCAGGCACCAGTTATGGCTTTCACACCACGACCCTGCAGTTCAAGCGCAGCCTCCACGAACGCTTCCCGCAGTGCCGGATCACGCTGGTTCAGCAACCTATCAATCGAAGCACCACGCACTTCTTGATAGCGAACCGGATATTTATAAGTAGTCGCATTGCCGACATTACCAGGCACGCAGGGATAGGCGGCATCCAAAATAAGGATGCCGACCTGTTCCCCATACCACGACTGGCTGTTCCGGCTGACCGCGTAAACAGTCATCGTTACAGTCTCCGATATGAAATGTGGTTGAAGTGAATGTCAGCGACTATTCGAGGAGCTTTGGTGCGCCGGTATCTCCCGCACTTTCCTCCAGGCCGTAGGACTGCAGAATTTTCGCAATTGTGCCATCTTTGTGCATTTCCTCGATATTTGCGTCTAACGCAGCGCCGAAATCCGTAGCGTTCTTCGCATATGGTAAGCTTGCCTGGGCCGCTTCCTTGGTAGCTCGAATACGATCGTCTGGTAACGCGACTTCGACCTTAATATCTTTAAGGTTGCCATTCTTGGCTGCATAAGCACCTGTCGAATAGCCGTCGATACCAACGTCAATACGACCTGATGCGAGATCCTGATGCATGTTCACCGAATTCGGATAAAGGCGCAGCTTCGCGCCGAGTAACTTTTTGGCATCCGTTACCCATAGATAGCCTTGTACAGTGCCAACATTTTTCCCCACAAGTTCCTCGACGGTCTTTATACCATCTTTGGAGTAAAGCCCCATCTGATCCTTATAGAGAGGATAGGAAAGATTCATTACCTTGGCGCGCTCGGCGGTCCGATACCAGTCACCGGTGGTGATATCGGCTTGGCCAGATAGGACATATTGAATGGCTGCGGCCGGGTCGACTGCAACGGGTTTTACAGTCAGGCATTCTCGCTTGGCAAATTCTGTGGCAATGTCACCGTCGAGACCTTTCATCATCCCGCTTTCATCCATAAAGGAATGTGGTGCATAAGTTGTAACTGCGACTGTCAATGTGCCCGGTGTGATGGTCTTGAATTCGTGCTTCGGCTTGCAATCCTGTGCCAAGGCCGTGGCGGACATCCCTAATAGAATGGCAAAACCGATAATGCCCTTGTGAATGATCCCGTTCTTCATATGCAACTCCCCTTTTTTTGTTGTGAATTTATCGCGCGGCATAGGCGGATGACCGCCTTTCAACGTATGAAACGATCCATGCAGCCGGTACGCAGATGGTTGCATAGAGCAGACCCGCTAACATCAACGCGGGCATATAGCGGAAGGTGTTGGCGCCGATCTCGTAGGCATTGCTCACCAGTTCTGGCAACGCAATTGTAAAACAAAGCGACGTGCTCTGAAAAATCAGAATGGCAAAGCCGAGCAGCGCTGGCAGCGCGACCCTCAATGCCTGAGGCAACAACACAAATCGCAGCTCATCAATCATACTGAAACCCATTGCCTCAGCAGCCTCTCGTTGACCTTGGTGGATCGATTGCAGGCTGGCGCGAATGATTTCACTCGTGTAAGCGCCGGTATTCCAGGCAAGGGCAATTACGGCCGCAGAGAAAGATGTCATCGTCAATCCCGTGGATGGCAAGCCAAAATACATGAATTGCAACAGCACGAGCGCCGGTGCCCCTCGCCCGATTTCGACGAGAAACAAGCTGACATATCGAGCCGCGCGTGACCTCGCACCGACACCTAGCGCCAGGCCCAGGCCAAGCGGAATGCCGATTGCGAGGCTTAAAGCTGAAACCTGCAGGCTGATCTTAAGTCCGCCTAAAAGGGCTGGCATCCATTCGTAAAATTCGTCAAGGGTGGGAAACATTACCGCGCCACCTTTGCTCTCAGATAGCTATCCGCAGAGCGTGACAGCCACGCAACCGGAAGGCTCAGGAAGATATAAAACAACCCGACCAGCGCAAATACTTCAATTCCCTTGAACGTGAGCTGTGAAACTTGATTGCCGCGGAAAGCCAAATCGGCAACGCCAATCGTCGAAGCAACGGCTGTTTCCTTCATAAGCCCTATGAGATAGCTCGCAGCCGAAGGAAGTGCGACGCGAAACGCTTGCGGGGCAACCACATCGATCAACGTATATCTGGAACCAAAATTAAGAGCGGTCGCCGCTTCCCACTGTCCGTGATGCAACGAGGCCAGAGCGCCACGATAGATCTCCGCCATATTTGCGGATGCAATCAACCCAAGACCAATCATTGCCGCAACAAAAGGATTGATCGGCATAATGCCCATACCAATACCAAAGAATATAATGAACAGCCACAGGATTGGTGGAAGCGCGCGAACGATTTGAATGATGAAAGCTGCAATCCAACGTGTTGGTGCGAAGCGCGCGCTGCGTGCTGCCAACAACGGCACGCCAAGTATGCATCCTATTGTGAACGAACCCAGCGTCAGGGCAATGGTCCACGGCAGGCCACTCAGGATGAGAAGAACGTTGTCTGCTGTCATCTGTCGTGCACCGCACGAAGAAACCGCTTCGTGCGCTCCTCTTGCGGATTGCGCATCACTTCCTTTGACGCACCCTTTTCGATGATTTTGCCATCAGCCATAATCATTACTGTGTCTGACACGTTTTCTGCGAAACCCATCTCGTGCGTTACGACCAGCATTGTCATGCCGGTTTCCGCCAGTTCACGCATCACAGCGAGTACTTCAAGACCAAGTTCCGGATCCAGCGCGGATGTTGGCTCATCAAAAAGCATCACCTGCGGATCAAGTGCAAGAGAACGCGCAATAGCGATGCGCTGTTGCTGCCCTCCGGAACATCTACTTGGATATTGCGTGGCCTTATCTGCAAGCCCGACCCGCTCCAGTAATTGAAGCGCTCTCTGCTCTGCTTCAGCTCGGCTACGGCCCAGAACACGCTCTTGCGGCAGGCTGACGTTCCGTAGAACGCTCATATGTGGAAATAAATTAAACGACTGAAAGACCATGCCAACAGTGTTGCGCAATTCTTTCAATTGTGCCTTTCGCGGTTCCTGAGTTGCGTCGAGCTTGAGATTGCCAACAGTGAGCAAACCTCCATCGGGTCTTTCAAGGTAATTGATACAACGTAGCAGCGTGCTTTTGCCGGAGCCACTAGGTCCGATGATAGCCAGCACCTCTCCCTGCGCGACATCCAAATCGATATTCTCCAGTACACGATGCGCGCCAAAATGCTTGCTAAGGCCTTCGAGGCGAATGAGTTTTGGCGTGGCGGCAGGAATACCCACCGTTTCAGATACCAGTGTCGGGCGCATCGCGTTCAATAAGCAGACTCCCCATTTTTATCGTTCATCACGATCATTCCCATCATTCCGCGACATGCAGTTCTGATCGCCTGCAGAAGGCAGCGGATCGCGATTGTTCAGACAGCTCTTTGATATTGTTTATGCTGTCAGTGTTCCCTTGATTGATTACGATAGTTCCGGACCGATAGATTACAAATACAAAAAATATCTGCTCGTCCATAACCTGAAGTAATACCTCGGCGGGAATGGTTAAAGTGCACTTCCAAGACGCAGGCCGTCATAAATTGCTGCGTGGGTGTTACGCGTGGAAACTGCGTCACCGATGCGATAAAGCTCAAACGAACTGGCGGCGTTTCTGACCAAATTCTGAGAACGACCATCAATCAGTGCTTCATAATCCACAGCGCCCAGGTTTCGGGACAAAGGCTTGAGCTCAAAATAGAGATCATCCAATGGTCGGATGCCATCATTGACGATGATCTGATCATATTCTCGCTCAAAGCTGACCCCGCCATAGTCACTGCCAATCTGCGCGATCAGCCTGTTTCCATCGCGACGGATCGCTTCTAATCGATAGGTCACAGTAAACGTCACATCCTTCTTTTGCAGGCTTCGCATGTAAGGCACGAGGTTCATACCCATAACTTCTGGCGCAAAAGTGCGATCAGCTGTCATCATCTCAACCTTCCCGCCATTATCCGCTACAAATTCAGCGGCCTGCAGTCCGGAATGATCGCCCGCCTCGTCAAACAACAGCACATTTGAGCCAACTCGCAGATCACCTGAGATTATATCCCACGGCGAAGTCGCGTGTTCATTCCCTTCGCGTAGGATATGCACATCTGGCATCCCGCCGGTAGCGACAATCACAACATCAGGCACCTCACCCAGCACCGCATCTGCCTCAGCCCAAGTATTGAAGCGGAAATCGACACCAAGCTTCTCACACTGCGCCATACGCCAATCGATAATGCCCATCATCTCGCGCCGGCGCGGGCTTTGAGCCGTCAACCGAACTTGCCCTCCGGCCTGGTTTGCTGCCTCAAATACGGTCACTCTATGGCCACGCTCCGCGCTGATGCGGGATGCTTCCAGTCCTGCCGGGCCTGCACCGACGACTACAATCTGGCGGCTTTGCTCTGCTCGCTTCACCAGATGCGGCATCGTCAGTTCACGTCCTGTGGAAGGATTGTGAATGCAATACGCGGCGCCACCTTGATAAATCCGATCCAAACAATAGTTTGCACCCACACAGGGGCGAATGTCGACTTCTCGCTTCTCCATAATTTTGCGTACAATATGTGGGTCAGTCATATGCGCCCGCGTCATACCCACCATATCAAGCTTACCCGATGCAATCGCATGGCGCGCTGTGGCAACATCCTGAATTCTAGCCGCGTGGAACGTCGCCATGTTGGTGTCAGCGCGAATTTCTCCGGCGAAATCAAGATGGGGCGCACTGGGCATCCCTTGGATGGGGATAACATCAGTCAATCCGGCATCTGTTTCAATATTTCCTCGAATGACATTGAGAAAATCGACAAGACCGCTTTCCTTGAGTTTCCGTGAAATCTCGAGACCATCGGTGCGCGTCAACCCACCGGCAAGAACTTCATCGGCGACATAGCGGATGCCGACAAGAAAATCGGAACCAACACGCTCGCGGATTGCAGCCAATACCTGCAACGAAAAGCGCATGCGATTTTCAAGCGAGCCTCCATAATCGCCGTCGAGCTCATTGGTTCGTGGCGACCAGAATTGATCCAGCAGATGACCATAGGCTTCAACCTCCAACCCATCGAGTCCTGCAGCCTTCATGCGTTCCGCAGCATCGGCATAGTTGCCAATTATACGCTCGATATCCCAATCCTCGGCTTTTTTGGGATAAGCTCGATGTGCAGGTTCGTGCTTGCCAGATGCAGAGACCGAAGGCAACCAGTCGCCCTTGTCCCACCGGGTTCGACGACCAAGATGTGTAAGCTGGATCATCACCGCGGCCCCATGTTCGTGACACTCGTCGGTAAGGTCTCGTAACCAAGGCACCACCTCATCCTTATAGGCAAGTACGTTGTTAAATGCCGGCGGACTGTCTTTTGAGACGGAAGCTGAGCCAGCTGTCATCGTCAATGCGACACCAGCTTTGGCACGTTCAACATGATAGGCCCGGTAAGCTGCCTTCGGCATGCCGTCTTCGGCGTATGCGGGTTCGTGCGAGGTAAGCATAATGCGATTGCGAAGCGTCAGATGCTTAATCTGAAGCGGCAAGAGCAGCGGATCGACCGACATAGCGTTTGTTCCCGTGTATGATTTTTTTACTGAGCTAAATCTAAATGTACACAGCTGTCAATTTAATATTCATCAATGTACAGAACCCTTGCCAAACTGCAGCGGTCTGTTAAAAATTCAACAATGGAACAAGCTAAATTAAATGAGACTGGCTGGCGCGGTTCGCCGGATTTATGGCTGCGGGCAGCTTATGACGCGTTGATCGAAAGTGGCGTCGATGCGGTTAGAATTCTACCGCTTGCAAAGACACTCGATATTTCACGGACGAGTTTTTATTGGTTTTTTAAAGATCGAGAAGAATTGCTGGATGCCCTCATTGTACGCTGGCGCGACAAAAATACCGGCGCGCTCTTGCACCGAGCAAATGCTTATGCCGAAACAATACAAGAAGCCGTATTGAATGTCTTTGATTGCTGGTTAAGCCCCGATCTCTTTGACCCCGAATTTGAATTCGCGATCCGCAGTTGGGCTCTTCAATCCGTTCAGGTTGAAGAGGAAGTGCATGCCGCGGATCGAATACGCCTCGATGGGCTCTCGCGTATGTTTGAGCGTTTCGGGTGTGACAGGGCCTCGGCTGATGTACGCGCCCGTACCGTTTACCTCGTTCAGATCGGTTACATCTCGATGCGGACCAAGGAGGAGAAGCTGTTGCGCCTCGCGCGTATTCCGCACTATGTCGAAACCTTCACCGGTCAACCACCACAGCAAAAAGAGCTTGACCGTTTTGTCTCAAGACATGGGCCGATGCGCAACGAGCCCTGAGCGCAAGCGCCAATTTCGTAGCTAACAGCAAACACAAATTGAACCGGCAACGATCATAGGGGAAATCTTTGATCGACCGCCCGTTGACACACGCACGGTGAAGGACTAACAATTGTTCATCACCTGAACTTTATTACACGAGGCGACTTTGGTGGCAGTGTTTGACAGTGAGGACGATCTCGCGATCCGGGCAGCATGGCTGCATTACGCAGGCGGCATGACGCAGTCTGAAGTCGCGGATCGGCTTAATTTGCCCCGTGTCAAAACCCACCGCCTGATTGCCCGGGCAGTTCAGGCGGGCGCCGTAAACATCTCGATCGAAGGCGAGATCGGCGAGTGCATTCGCCTCGAAAATAGTCTCAAGGATACATACGGACTTGACGTCTGCGAGGTTGCGCCTGATCTCAACGAAGAAGGGATGCCATTAAAGGCGCTTGGCATCCGCGGAGCAGACTTTCTCTATCGACTGATTGGATCACAACAATATCGGCTTCTGGGCATCGGTCATGGTCGCACTTTGGCAGCTGCAGCGTCCCATTTGCGACGACTGGAAACAACCGGCATCCGGTTTGTATCGCTGATCGGGGGGCTTGCGCGCAATTATGCAGCCAATCCGCACGACGTCATTCATAAACTCGCCGAGAAAACATCGGCACCAGCATACATGCTGCCTGTACCTTTTGCGGCCAACACACCCGAAGACCGCGAAGTTCTGCTGTCTCAGCGTGGCGTCGCTGGTGTCTTTGAACTTTCGGCGGCATCTGAAGTTAAGATCGTCGGTATAGGCAACGTAGAGGCTGACGCACAGCTCGTTGCGGCCGACATGATCGACCGCGAGGAAATCTCCAGTATCAAAGCCATGGGAGCAAGGGCCGAGGTGCTGGGATACTTCTTCGACACAGAGGGCAGCCACGTCGAAACACCGCTCACAGCGCGTTCGATCACGCTCGACCTAGATGTGCTGAGGAAAAGCCGCCTGATCGCAATCGCAGGGGGGCGGGAGAAGGTCAGCGCGATCCGCGCTGTATTAAAATCCGGCCTGCTTTCAGGCCTGATCGTTGACGAAGTAACTGCAAGGAATCTTTTGTCATTCGCCCCTTGAGGAGGGGGCTTTTTGGGAGGAACGAAATTGTACGATAAAGAAAAAGACCTGATCGCAGCGTTTCAACGTGGGCAGATGAGCCGTCGCAGCCTGATCAAAGGGCTCGGCATTCTGGGGATGAGTGTTTCGTCCGCATCGGTTCTTCTGAACTTGAGTGCGACACGCGCCCTCGCCGCTGACTTCGACTGGAAAAAGCACCAAGGCAAGACCGTAAAGCTCCTGCTGAACAAGCATCCCTATACGGATGCGATGATCGCCAATCTCAAGGCGTTCAAAGAGTTGACCGGCATGGAAGTCAAATACGACGTCTTTCCGGAAGATGTTTATTTCGACAAAGTGACTGCCGCCCTTTCATCAGGCTCCTCCGAATATGATGCGTTCATGTCGGGTGCCTACATGACATGGACCTATGGTCCTGCTGGCTGGATCGAAGATCTCAAACCCTATATCGCAGACGCAAGCCAGACCAATCCGAACTATAACTGGGACGATTTCCTGAAGCCCGTCGTTGACAGTTGCGCATGGAACGGCCAACCGGGCGGAAAGCTCGGATCGGAAGACGCCAAACAATGGTGTATTCCAATGGCCTACGAAATGAATAACCTCACTTACAATAAGCGAATTTTCGACGCCAACAAATTAACAGTTCCGACCACGCTGGACGAGTTGATCGAAACTGGCAAGAAAGCCAAAGGTGCACTCTCCGGTGGATATGGTGTCGGCGTTCGCGGCTCGCGAAGCTGGGCAACAATCCACGCAGGCTTCCTTTCCGGTTATGCGAATTTCGGTCAGAAAGACTTGACCGTAGCCGATGACGGCATGCTGTCGGCAGCCATGAACACTGACGTTTCCAAGGATTACCACAAGAAGTGGGTACAGATGATCCAGGAAGCCGGCGCGCCTGACTGGTCGACACATACATGGTATCAGGTAGGCACCGATCTGGGCGCGGGCAAGTCGGCCCTTATCTATGATGCAGACTGCCTAGGTTACTTCATGAACGGTCCCGGCAATGCCGAAATGGGCAACCTTGCCTATGCAGCCTTCAAACCTAATCCAGAAGCCTCTGGTCCAACGCCGAATGTCTGGATCTGGTCGCTCTGCATGTCGAGTTTTTCCAAGCAGAAGGATGCAACCTGGTTCTTCTTGCAGTGGGCAACCGGTCCTGAACATGACCTGTTCGGTGCACGTGAGATGGATCTGACTAACCCAGTCCGAAAGTCAGTCTGGGCAGATCAGACCTATCGCGACAAAATTGCCGCAAAGTATCCGGGCTATGTCGAAATGTTCGACGCCTCAGCAGACGGTGCATCCATCAAGTTCACGGCGCAGCCCCTGTTCTTTGACCTGACCACAGAATGGGCCGCGATGTTGCAAAAGATGGTGGCGAAGGAAGTGCCGGTAGATGAAGGCCTCGATCAATTGGCGGAAAGCGTGAACCGCCAGCTGAAAGAAGCCGGCCTGGGCTGACAATGATGCAACGAGGGCGGTGATTAATGTCGCTGCCCTCATCATTCCCATTCGTATTCCGCCTGCCTGTGAGGTAACGGGAGATTTATCCCGCGGGCGGAGCTTTGCCGAGGATACCGCCTCATGAGTGATATGACCCGTGCACCCGTGGTTCGCCGCCGTCGTGTCAGCCGCCGCATGCTCCCCTATCTGCTGAGCCTGCCGGCACTGCTGACATGTATTGGCATTCTCATCCCCTTTCTGACGGCGGTAGCATATTCGCTTCAGCGATACCGACTTTCACAGCCATGGGCACGCAAATGGAACTGGGGCGAGAATTATCTCAACTTCATGACCGATGCCGCTTTCTGGAACACCCTGAAAGTCTCAGCTACCTATGCCTTCTCGACCGTGATCTGCGAACTTCTGCTGGGCCTTGGCATCGCACTTTTGCTCCAACGGCGCACAATGATCAACAATGCCATATCAATCATGCTTTTGATGCCGTTGATGACGGCGCCTGCGCTTGCTGCGTTGATGTGGAAACTGATGACCAATCCCGGTTTCGGTATTATGTCATGGCTAGCTTCGCAGGTCGGACTTGAGAATTTCCGCTGGGCGTCTGATCCCGCAACGGCGATGTTGACCGTCGTGATTGTGGACATCTGGGTTTATACGCCCTTCATCATGATCCTCTTGCTGGCAGGTCTCCGCTCACTGCCACAACAACCCTTTGAAGCCGCCACGCTCGATGGAGTTCCTCGGCTGTTCGTTTTCTGGCGTATCACGCTGCCAATGCTGACGCCATTTTTGCTCACTGCGACGCTGTTCCGCGTCATCGAAAGCATCCAGCAATTCGATATCATCTACGCCATGACCCAGGGCGGACCGGGCAACCGGCTGACCGTCTTCCAGGTCGAGGCCTATCTCAATTTCTTCCAATCCACCAATGTCGGGCGTTCTGCAGCGCTCATGATTATCCTTTGGGCAATCACCTATACGCTGTCGAACATCTTCATCAAGCAATGGCTGCGCCTGCGCGAAAAAGCCCATGCCGAAGCGTAAGAGGATATGACGATGCAACATGTTCACCCTCTCGAACGCATCCTGCGTGTCATTGCTTTGACCCTGGTGGTGCTGTTCTTCATGTTCCCGATTGTCTGGATATTCCTGATGAGTTTTCAGACCAACGAAACCATTTTGCGCGTGCCGCCATCCGTGGTGTTTTCGCCCACACTTGAAAACTACACGGCACTTATTTCCGGCAAACTGCAAACATCGGCAGGCGTTCTCGAAATCAGTTTCATGAAGAACCTGTTCAACTCGTTTTTCTTATCGGTGACGTCAGTCGCGATAGGTCTTTTGCTTGGTGTTCCTGCGGCCTATGCATTCGCGCGCCTTAAATTTCGTGGTTCGGAAGACATCGCTTTCACACTTCTTTCGTTCCGCTTTGCTCCACCACTACTGGTTCTGCTGCCGCTTACAATCTATTTCCAGCAAATCGGTTTGAGCGACACTTATCTTGGTCTTATCTGGGTTTATCAGCTAATCGTACTGCCGCTGATCCTCTGGATCGTGCGTGGATATTTTGAAGACATGCCTGCCGATATTGAATATGCCTATCGTATCGCTGGCCATAGCTGGGGAGCGACATTTCGCAGGATCGCGCTTCCGCTTGCAGGCCCCGGCATTGCAGCCGCAGCGCTGCTGGCTTTCATCTTCGCCTGGAACAACTTCGTCTTTGCCTTGGTGCTTGCATCGGCTGACAAACAGCCGGTGACAGTTGGTGCCCTCGCTTTCGTGACCGCGTCCGGCATCCAGTATGGGCAGGTTGCAGCAGCAATCGTTCTCTCGATCGCGCCTACTTTCGCCATTGCACTTTATGCCCAACGCTACCTCGTTGAGGGTCTATCGCTCGGCGCGGTGAAAGGGTAAGATATGTCAATATCGCTTAAGAACATCCATAAATCATTCAAGACCCATAAAGTCCTCGAAAACATCTCCTTCGACGTCGGGACTGGCGAAACGGTAGTTCTTTTTGGTCCTTCGGGGGCAGGAAAGACCGTTCTTCTTCGCCTGATTGCCGGCGTCGTCGACCCCGATGAGGGCAGCATATTTCTTAATGGCCAAGACATGGCAGGGGTCGAGCCGGAAGATCGCGGGCTCGGCATGGCGTTTCAAAATTTTGCGCTCTTCCCACATATGGACGCGGCAGAAAATATTGCGGCTCCACTGACTGCACGACGTTATGGCAAAGACAAGATCAGGGAAGCAGTCGGCAATCTCGCTCGCCTCCTGAAAATCGACCATGTCACAAGTCACAAGCCCAAAGAGCTCTCCAACGGTCAAAAACAGCGTACCGCACTTGCCCGTGCGCTTGCCGGCGATCCCTCCATCTTATTGCTCGATGATCCGCTGCGAAATGTCGATGCCAAGCTGCGCTTCGAAATGCGGCTTGAATTGCCACGGCTCTTACGCGAACGCAATGCGACTGTCATTTACGTCACGCAGGACTATAAGGAAGCAATGGCTCTGGGTGATAGAATTGCCGTTCTTGATGCAAAGGGCATAACTCAGATTGGCACGCCAGAGGACATTTATTGTCGCCCGGCCACCATTGAAATTGCGCGCCTCTTTGGTGATCCGGTTATCAATCTTCTCGAAATAACACCTGAGAGAATGTCCTCAGGTGCCGTCGAAGCGCGTCTTTCCGGTGGCCGCCTCATTTTACCGCAAGGCCTTGCAGCGCATGTCGGTCAATCTTTGATGCTGGGTCTGCGTCCTGAATCAATTCGGTTTGTTACGTCCGAAACGCCCGGGGCAATCCCCATTACAGTCGAGGCAGAAACGCCACTTAATGAAAAGACAGTTTCGCTTGCCCTCACTGAACGTGGTCGCGAAATCATGCTTTCGCGACCGGCCGGAACACCTGCACCGGATCGCGGTCCTGCACACGTCGCTGTCGATGCAAATGCCGTTCTGCTGTTTGATCCTCAAAACGGTCGCCGTATTGAACTGGAGGGCGGACAATGACCAAGACTATGCTCAAACTGACCAACCTCGACAAATTTTACGGACCGGCTGGTAAAGGTTTCCATGCGGTCAAAAACCTCAATATGGACATCAACGCCGGCGAAATCATCGCATTGCTTGGCTCATCTGGTTGTGGAAAAACCTCTACTCTGCGGATGATAGCAGGCTTTGAACCTGTCTCTCGCGGAACGATCATCATGGCCGACCGAGAAGTGCACCAGCTGCCACCCGTCCGCAGGCATGTTGCCATGGCCTTCGAGGGATACTCTCTTTACCCCACGGTAAATGTTCGCGACAATATCGCCTTCGCACTCAAAGCCGCAAAGCTTGCCGAAGCGGACGTTACCCGCCGCGTCAATGAGGTGGCATCGATGCTGGAAATCACGGATATTTTGCATCGTATGCCCGGTACTATTTCCGGTGGACAGCAGCAGCGTGCTTCTCTCGCGCGGGCGCTCGTACGAGAGGCCGACCTCTATCTTCTCGATGAACCAATGGGGCAACTTGAACCACAGCTGCGCACATTGCTACGCGGGCGCATCAAGCATTATATCAAAGAACACGGACTGACCGCGATTCTTGTAACCCACGATCAGACGGAAGCCAACGCTCTCGCCGACCGGATCGCGGTGATGGAGGGAGGCGTTCTGCAACAATTTGCAAGTCCGCAGGAGATTAAATTTAAACCGGCCAACCTGTTCACCGGCACTTTCGTCGGCGAACCACCAATGAACACATTTCCTGCAAAAGCTGCGGCGGAGACCAATGGCAGCTTGAGCTTCGATCTCGGCAATGGTCAAAAACTTGTCTATAAGCCTGAAGCTTTTAAAGCTGGTACACGCGAATTGGTAGCATCACTGGGAGATGTCGTGATTGGCATCAGACCATATGCTGTGCAGCGTGCAGAACAGGGTGTAACGGCAAATGTCAATGTCAATCAATGGCTCGGTGATCAAAGCCATATTGGCGCTACACTCAGTAACAGACCGCTCGTTCTCGTAGAACATGAGCGCAGCGCAGTTCGGGTGGGCGAGAGCATTGGCGTGCATTTCCCGGCCAATGATCTGCACGTGTTTGATGCGATCAGCGGACAGGCAATCACACATGGCCAGGAGATCGCATGATGGCAAAGCAGGATATCCTTATCGGCATCGATGCGGGAACTTCTGTGATCAAGACAGTTGCCTTTGATTTGTCAGGCGAGCAGATAGCGGTTGCGGCAGTTCCAAATCGATATGTGACGCGACCGGACGGCGCCGCAGTGCAGGACATGAATGAAACCTGGCAAGATACAGCCCTCGCATTGCGGCAACTTGTCGATAAAGTGCCTGGGATTGCCGATCGTGTCGCCGCAATCGGTGTCACCGGCCAAGGCGACGGTACATGGCTAATCGACAAGAACGGTGAACCCGTAACCGAAGCATGGCTTTGGCTTGATGCCCGCGCAGCGGACCGGGCAGAAAAGCTTAAACGTAAGCCGTGCGATCAGGCGCGCTATCTTTCGACGGGCGCAGGTTTAAACTCCTGCCAGATGGGAACGCAACTTGGACTGATGCGGCAAATCATGCCAGAGGTTTTCGACAAGGCGACAACCTCACTTCACTGCAAGGACTGGCTTTACTTCCGTATGACGGGCGAACGAGTTGTGGATCCCTCGGAAGCGAGTTTCACTTTTGGGGATTTTCGTACACGGGAGTACTCGCCCGACGTTATTGACGCACTGGAACTCACCGAGCTGAAATATCTTCTGCCGCCGATAATCGACGGTACGCAAAAAACGCACAAACTCACACAGGATGCCGCACGCGAAACAGGTTTACGTTCAGGCACTCCTGTCGCGTTGGCTTATGTCGATGTTACCTGCACAGCAATCGGCGGCGGTCTTTTTGCTCAAGACGACATCAATGCCTGCACAATCATCGGTTCGACAGGCATGCATATGGTGGCAAAACCCGCAGATGATTTCGTACCAGTCGACGCACGATCCGGATATGTAATGCCGCTTCCGATACCGGGCTGGGTCGCACAAATTCAAAGCAATATGGCGGCAACGCTCAATCTTGACTGGGTGTTCGCATTAGCGGGCGAAATAGCTCGTGAATTCGGACATCAGCCAGATAGGGCCGAACTTATTGCCCGTCTCAATGGATGGCTCATCAAAGCGCAACCTGGGCAACTTCTCTATCATCCATATATCTCCGAGGCGGGCGAGCGCGGCCCATTTATTGATGTGAAGGCGCGGGCAAGCCTGATCGGCCTCAATTCGGGCCATCGTTTCCCAGACATCGTCAGATCTGTAGTCGAAGGCCTTGGACTTTCGGCCCGCCATTGTTATTCAGCAATGGGAGAAATCCCGCGCGAAATTGTTGTCACAGGCGGCGCAGCACGCGCCGATGAACTCCGTCGAATTCTGGGGGCCTGTCTCGGTGCAGATCTCCGCCGTGCTACCCGTGAAGAAGCAGGAGCGACAGGTGCGGCAATGATCGCCGCTGTTGGCGTTGGTCTCGCGCCAGATATGCGAACCATCATCAAGGACTGGGTCAGCCCTACCCTCTCCAAAAGCGAGGCTCCAGACACCGTACTAGTTCAAAAATATGATCAGATTTTCCCCAGCTACACCGCTTCGGTTGCCGCCCTGGCACCGATCTGGAAGCAATTGTAAATAAAGGAGATGCGTGCATGAGCCGCAAACTCGTGGTCATCGGGGACCATTTCATGTTGCCCGAAATATTCGAAGAAAAACTCCGCGAGGCCTGCGGTGACGGTCTGGACATCCGGAGTTTCACACAGGATTGGCCGGATCGTCCGATGGAGCACGGCTATGCCGTCGCCGGCATGGATGGCCTGAAAGAATATATGGGTTCGGCTGACGAAGTCGTCAGCATGATTGGCGATGCGGAAATACTTGTCACTCAACTCGCTCCCATGTCACGGACGATGCTTGACCGATTGCCAGGGCTCAAAATGATCGCCGTTACCCGCGGTGGGCCCGTCAATATCGATATGAAAGCGGCACGCGACCGCGGTATTCGGGTAGTTAACGCACCCGGACGCAATGCTTCGGCAGTCGCTGAATTCACTCTCGGCGCCATTCTGGCTGAAACCCGAAAAATTCGGGTCGGTCATGAAGCTCTGAGGCAAGGTGTCTGGCGTGGGGATCTCTATCGTGCCGACACGACTGGGCGTGAGCTCTCCGAAATGACTGTCGGCGTTGTAGGTTATGGTCAGATCGGTAGCCGCGTCGTCCGCCTGCTCCGAGCCTTCGGCGCAAAGGTAATTGTGCACGATCCCTATGTGCAGCTCAACCCAGCCGACGCCGCAGACGGTGTCGAACTTGTCAATTTTGACCGCCTGTTAGCTGATGCCGATCTCGTTACAATGCATCCGCGCGTAACGGAAGAAACCACCGGCATGATGAACGCAACATCATTTGCCAAAATGAAAGCAGGAGCGATATTCGTGAATACCGCACGCGGTCCGCTTTGCGATTATGATGCATTAACGGAAGCACTTATGTCAGGCCATCTTAGCGGAGCAATGCTTGAAACTTTTGGTGTTGAGCCGGTACCGGCCGATTGGCCTCTTCTTAAACTTGATAATGTTACGCTGACGCCGCATATCGCGGGTGCGTCGGTTCGCACCGTCACCTTTGCCGCTGAACAGGCCGCCGAAGAAGTGCGCCGATATATTGCAGGCGAACCCGCCTGGCACCTGTGCTGAGGAGAAAATTATGAACGAGAACCAATTGCGTCAATCCATTATCGACGGCTGTCTTGCCATGTCGCGCTCTGGGCTCAACCGTGGCTCATCTGGCAACATTTCACTGCGTGCCGGCGACCATATGCTCATAACACCATCGGCTATTCCCTACGAGCAGATGACAGTTGAGATGATCGCGAAAATGCGGATCGATGATGATAATGACGTATTTGAAGGCCCTAGGAAACCATCCGTCGAATGGCCATTTCATCGCGACATTTTGCGTGCACGCCCCGAAATGAATGCGGTGGTTCACACGCACTCCCGCTTTGCGACTATTCTTTCAGTTGCAGGCAAACAGATCCCGGCGGTGCATTATATGATTGCGGCCTTCGGTGGACCAACCATCCGCCTCGCAGACTATGCGACCTATGGCACCGTTGAACTATCTCGCAACATCCTCACCGCTCTCGACGGACGCCAAGGCTGCCTAATGGCCAATCACGGCATGGTTGTTTGCGCCGATACCCTGACACGCGCCCTATGGCTCGCTCATGAACTCGAAGCTCTGGCTGATCAATATTACCATGCAGAACTGATTGGAGGAGCCCAGATTCTCTCGGATGAAGAGATTGAACGCACGGCGCGCGGCTTTGCAAGCTATGGTGTTCAAGATCGCGCACCTGACGCTGCCTGATTGAAAGGAGCCCTAAGTGGTCGACACAACATCCCGTTCAAATCCTTCAATACCGGCTGAGTATCAAGCGGAATTCGATGCGCTTGTCCAGCTTTCGGCAAGGGTAGGACAAGACCCGCTATTGGTTCAGTCCGCGGGTGGAAACACCTCATTGAAAATTGGTGACGTGATGTGGATCAAAGCATCCGGCACCAATCTGGGTGATGCCCTTGAACGGGATATTTTTGTGCCGACTGCATGGCGTGACATCGCTCATTCGCTAAAAGGCGGGTCACCAAAGGCAGACCAACCTGCGGCTTATCTACTTGGTGACGGAACGCTGCGACCTTCGATCGAAACCTGTCTTCACGCAATTTTTGATGCGGCAGTTGTTCTCCACGTCCACTGTGTTTCGACCATCGCACTCGCAGTCTTGAGCGACGGGGCGCAGCGCATCAAACAACGGATGCCAAATATCGAATGGGTGTGGGTGCCTTATCGCAGGCCGGGCGCGGAACTTGGGCGAATTCTCCTTGAAAAGCGAACGACAGAGAATGTTGCGATCCTCGGCAATCACGGCCTGCTGGTCGCGGCCGATAGTGTGGCACAAGCTGAAATCTTACTTGACGAGGTTTGCTGCAAGCTCAACCTTATAGCAACCTTTGGTGCGGGAAAGACTCCCGGCCCCGCACCGGTGGGATACAAGCCGCTCGCAAAGGATCATGTTCTAACGCAAGCAATGACAATTCCACGTCTCCGCACAATTGCATTGAACGGCAACCTGTATCCTGATCATGTCATTTTTTGTGGGCCAACCATAGGGCGAGCCGAAAAACTGTCAGGCGAAACTCTGATCATTGAGGCAGATGGAGGGGTATACATTAAGGTCGAAGCAAGTCCCGGGGCGGAAGCACTGGCTCAATGCCTTGGTAACGTTCTGTTGCGTGTGCCCGAAGATGCAGAGGTCAATTATCTCACACTCGAAGATGTCGCTTCTCTGCTTGATTGGGATGCCGAGAAATACAGGCAGAGCCTGAATGCCTGAAAAACTCTATTTAGGCATTGATCTCGGCACATCGGGTGCCCGTGCCGTCGTCATCGACGTAAGAGAAAAGCTGGTTTCATCGGGAAAAGCTGCAATTGCGGGTAATCACCGCAGCCCTGCAAACTGGCGTCGGGCAATGGAAGGCGCATTGGATGAAGCCCTCTCAGCTGTGTGCGCCCAAGACATCCACGCTCTGGCCGTTGACGGTACCTCTGGGACTGTTTTAGCCGTCGATAAGTTCGGCTCACCGCTCGCCGATGCTTTGATGTATAATGATCCGCCTTCCGACATCAATGCAGAAGCAAAGATCGGGGCGGTTTCAGGGCCCCAAATTATTGCTGGCCTGCCAGCCTTGCTTCGAGCCCAGTCATTCTTGTCGCTTCGGCCTGCCCGCATATTGCATCAAGCCGATTGGCTTGCCTTTCTGTTTTCGGGCCGCTTCGTTTCAGATGACAATAACGCTCTTAAAACCGGCTACTCGTCTCTTACGCGAAGCTGGCCTGAATGGATGGCTAAACTCGACGTTTGCAATTTGCTTCCAGAGGTTACCGAGCCCGGCACAATTGTTGGCATGACCACTCAAGAAGCTGCTAACCGTTTCGGGCTAGCACGTGAAACCCTTGTTATTGCGGGTACCACAGACGGGTGTGCCTCCTTTCTCGCGGCAGGCGCGACTGAGCCCGGCGATGCGGTTTCAGTTTTGGGAACGACACTCACGTTGAAACTGCTCTCCAACAGGCGCATAGATGCACCGGAATTTGGTATCTACAGCCATAGGCTATTGGGAAACTGGTTGGCAGGTGGCGCATCGAACACCGGTGGAGCAGCCTTACTCAATCACTTCAGCACTGATGAAATAGGCGCCCTGAGCGCAAAGATCGACCCATGCAGGCCAACGGGCCTCAACTACTACCCCTTGCCCAAAAAGGGAGAACGCTTTCCGGTCAATGATCCGGACTTCAACCCACGATTGACTCCGCGCCCAGCCGATCCTGCAACTTTTCTTCATGGCCTGTTTGAGGGAATAGCGAATATCGAAACACAGGGTTACGCTTTGCTCGAGAAATTGGGAGCTCCCTCATTGAAAACTGTTCGTTCCATGGGTGGGGGTGCCAAGAATATGCAATGGACCGCTATTCGCGCGAGAAGCCTTCACGTGCCCTTGCTTGACGCCACCTCTGAAGAAGCCGCGTACGGAACAGCCCGACTTGCCCGATTGGGAGCCCAAAATGTCTGAAATAGCTTGTCTGTCGGAAATAGCGCCGCAGTTTGATGCATTTTTTGTTGATCAATTTGGCGTTCTGCTGGACGGCAGAGAGCCATATTCGGGTGCGCCGGAAGCATTGCAAGCGCTCAACGATTTGGGGAAACCCATCATTCTGCTTTCCAACTCAGGCAAGCGCGGCGAAGCGAATGCGCGCCGTCTGGTTCAGCTTGGGTTTGCACGTAACTCGTTTCAGGAAGTGCTCAGTTCCGGCGAAGTCGCTTATGCACAATTGATCATGGCAATGGGCGATGACCTCCCCCAAATGCCAAAAATCTGGCTGCACGCGCGTGACAACGACTTGTCCGCCATTGAGGGCCTCCCGGTTGAACTCGTTGAAAAGCCCGAAACCGCTGATCTGCTTTTACTCGCAGCCAGCAATGCCGATACGATTGAGCTCAGTGACTATGTCCGTCTTCTGAAACCGGCGGCCCAACGAAAAATTCCGTGCTGGTGCACCAACCCGGACATCGCCATGTTAACTGGGCAGGGTGTAAAACCGGGTGCCGGTCGGATAGCACAGGAATACAAGGCAATGGGTGGAGCAGTTACATTCATCGGCAAACCCTACCCCGCAATCTACCAGGAAGCAGCGTGCAGATTAGAACTGGAAAATCCCCGCATCCTTTGCATAGGGGACAGTGTTGAGCACGATATTGCGGGCGGAGCGTCTGCTGGACATCAGACCTGTCTTGTCGGCACAGGTGTCCATGCAGGGGTCGGTTACAACGAAATGACCGACCAAGCTAGGAAAGCCGGAATAATGTTTGATTACTATCTTCCGGCTTTTCGCTTCTAAGACGATGCATCAGTTTTTAACGGATTGAGCCATAGCCTGCAGGATAGTCACCGTCGATGCCGCGCCGGGGTCCACGTGGCCGAGCGAGCGTTCACGGAGACGGGCAGCACGACCCTTCGTTGCGATCATGGAGCGGGTCGTATTGGCACCAGACTCAGCTGCGGCCACCACATTTTCCCAGAATTTGACAGAGCTTAGGCCGTCAATTGCTGCTGCTTGCGCGGCTTCTGCAGCAGGCAGCCATGCATCAAGCATCGTTTTGTCACCGCGTTGACCGTGTCCGCGCTCGCGAATACCAAGCCCAATTGCCTCGATAATTGTTGCACAAGTGGCGAGATTGAGATCATTACGCCCCGCAGTCGCTTGCGCCGCACGACGGAAACCAGTCGCGTAGAGCGGTCCAGTCGACGCACCGACTGCGTTGATGAAAGCGGTTGCAGCCGTATTGAGAACAGTCGCTATATCTGTTTCATCAAGGTTTAGCTTAGACAGCTCCCTGCGTACGGTCTGAAAGCCCAATGCCATGGTGGTGCCATGGTCGCCATCGCCGATTGCGCCGTCGAGTTCAGAAAGCCGGTCGCGGTCCGCTTCCAGCGCTTCAGAAACAGCGTCGAACATATGAGCAAGACTTCGAGCAGCGGTTTCAGACATGGGTGTTCTCCTCAAACCTTATAACTGCAAACCCAAGTCGGGCATCATAAGGCCTATGCTAGTTTACTTTAGGGCACTGTGAAACGGCAGAACTCAATTGGAGCATCTAGCCGATTCTGAGGGCCGCAGTTTCACATGGATGCAACAGTAAATCTGTTAGCTCCTGATCAAGATGCATGACCGAAATCGACGCTCCCACCATATCCAATGAGGTGCAATAATGACCGACCCAGTTCGCTTCGACATGGATATTTTTGGCTTCAAGTCGCTGCGCTACACGACGATAAAGAACATAAAGCTCCATCAGCGGTGTTGACCCGAATGAATTGACCAGAACGGCAACACGATCTCCTGGTACAGCTTTCATTTCATTGAAGATTCTGTCCATGATACCATCGACAATTTCGTCAGCCTGACGAATTCTGTCTCGCGATACACCCGGCTCGCCGTGAATTCCGACTCCTATCTCCATATCTTCCGGGCCAATTTCAAAGTTATGACGGCCTGTCTGGGGCAGCGAACCCGGCTCAAGGGCGACACCAATAGTATAGGTCCGCGAATTGGCCTTTCGTGTAACAGTTTCGCAAGCATCCAGTGAAAGGCCTTTGTCGCAAGCAGCACCTGCCACCTTAAAGACGAAAAAATTGCCTGCAACGCCGCGGCGCCCGTCCTTGTCATCAATCGGTGATGAGGCGATGTCATCTGTGGTCAGAACAGTTTTGATTTTGACGCCTTTTTCCTCGGCCATTTCAGCTGCCATCTCAAAGTTCATGACGTCGCCTGCATAATTGCCATACACGAAGAGAACACCTGCGCCGTTGGATGCAGCAAGCGCACATTCAACAATCGGGTCGGGAGGCGGAGACGAAAAGACGTTACCGACCGCAACAGCATCGGCCAACCCTCTGCCTACATAGCCAACGAAGCAAGGCTCGTGACCCGCGCCACCACCAATGACCAGTCCCACTTTTCCGGCGCGTGGACCATTCCGCGCGACCAGCGCTCGATTGGAGCCACCGATTGGCTGCAGGAATTTGCCATGAGCGCGCACAATTCCGTCCAGCATTTCCTCAACCACCTCGTTCGGATTGTTAAGGAGTTTTTTTACACGCACGCGGAAAGCTGCCGGGATTTGATTTGTCTTTGGCTTTTGTGAAAGACGTGCATCAAGATCAATGATCCCGTCAGCTCGCAGAATTCCCAGACCCGTCGCAGCATCGGTAACAAGAACATTGACGAACCCGCCGCGGAGGGCTGCCAGAAGCGCAGGCACCTTGTCGAAACCGCCAGCAACCGCGATACGGGTATTGATCTGGCGCAATTTATCGAGCGAAATGCCTATTGTACGCTCATCAAGCGGACCTGCGACTGGCTTCCCACGCTCATTGATGAAGCGGCCCGCCACAACACCCACCGCGCCAGCTGCGAGATATTGCTGCAGAGAGACTGATTCAAAAAAGCCGCTGGTGTGAATGGTCGAGTTGGAACGTAGCGACGAAACACCAAAAATAATACGATTGGCATTTTCAAGCGTCGCAAATTGCTCCTGAAGCAAAGGCTCTTCAAGCAATACGTCCCGTGTTTGCTGCGTACGCACCATAGCGGGCGCCATGATGTTGACGCAGCGTCCGGAAACGGCTTCTGCAAGCGTCGCAGCACAGCGTTCCGGCGTATATGAAAACGATGCTGTTGTTCCACCTGTCGCTTGCACCACAGTCATGTCCTGAAGGGTACCTATAGCGGTCTGTTCCCCGACTGAAAGTACCGTCCGTCCCCAGGCGACAGCAAGTGTATCACCGGATTTAAGAATCTTCTTGAGTGCATGGGCACCTGCGACCCCAAGCCGATCAATCAACGGTCGGGCATTGTCATCATGTGGAATGATGAAGCAGTCAGTCAGGCCAAAATGGCGTTTCAATTCCTGAGCAACAGACAGTGATTCCAGCCGCCCTGCCTCAAGGGAAATATTGACAATGCCCTTGTCCCGTGCATCGGCCAGATAGCTGTTCACGGTCGCGCGTGAAATGCCCATGACGTCGGCAATTTCACCTTGTGTTAGACCGTCTTCGTAATAAAGCCAGCATGCCCACACATAGGGGTCATCGCCATAACGCATGGGAATTGTGATCGAATTCTCACTCGCACCGGTCTTTGGTTTTCCGGGCTTGCGTGATGTTTGGGGTTTAGACGTCATGCGGTTTTCTGTTGCCTCTCTCCTGCGCAGCAAACATGAAAGCGTTCAAACGCAATTGCAACAAGATGAGACAAATTCGGCGCCTGAAACGTGCGGGCCCACACAGCTTTCAGACGACAAACTTCAAATCAGGGCCGAGATACTTATAGCAAGCGGCTCTTTGCCTGTGCCGCAAGTTCGGTTAGAATCAGCGCACAAGATGTCGCGCCCGCATCAAGAACGCCCAGCGAACGTTCACCAAGACGGCTCGCGCGACCGATTTTCGCCACGAGATTAAGCGTTGAATCGCGCCCGACCTCGGCTGCCGCTGACATTGCGTCGAGGCTTTCAGCAAAGGACTGACCATTAGCGTTTGCATCGTCAAAAGCACTGATTGCAGGGATCAAAGTGTCGAGCAACGTTTTGTCACCCAGCTTGGCTGAACCGATCGACTGAATGCCTTCGAGACCTGCATGCAGCATTGTGCTGAATACGTTTGCGTCGATGTTATCAACGCCTTCCAGTTTTTCTGCGAACTCGTTAAACATTACGCCATAAAGCGGCCCCATCGAGCCACCGATTTCGGTAAGCAAAACTGTTCCGAGTGTATCAAGACCTTCAGCAAGGCTTACGTCCTTGCCTCTCAGGCGGTCCGCTGCAAGGCCGAAGCCCTTGGCCATATTTACACCATGGTCGCCATCACCGATCTTGCCGTCGATTTCGCTGAGATACGCTTTATTCTCGAAGATACGGTCGGCAAGCGAAAGAACGATCTCACCCGATCCTGCATTCCTGAATGTGTGCATTATAGGTTTCTTTCTTACAACACTGCAGTTGAGGAGGCTTCTACGTCCAACAGTGCTTTGAGTTCATCATCCAAAGCCATGACGGTGAGCGTTGCACCAACCATTTCAAGCGATGTGAAATAGTTGCCAACATAGGTGCGATAAATCTTGAGACCTCGAGCGGTGATTTCCTGCTCTATCGTATCGTTGAGGATATAAAGCTCATTGATCGGCGTTGCGCCAAGGCCGGAAACCAGAACAGCAACTTCAGTGCCTTCAGGCAAATTGTGATCGTCAAGAACGATCTTGCTCATGTCGCTGGCAATTTCATCAGCACGCTTGAGTGGTTCGACGCGAACGCCCGGCTCACCATGATGGCCGATGCCGACCTCCATGGTGCCCGGCTCAATCTGAAAGTTTGGATGGCCAACGGCAGGCAGCGTGCACGGACCAAGGCCGACCCCGATTGAACGGCAATTGTCGATGGCCTTTTGTGCCGTCGCCTGAACTTCCTGAAGGCTTGCGCCCGATGCAGCCTTTGCACCGCCAACCTTCCACATGAAAATCTCGCCAGCAACACCGCGACGCTTTTCGCGTTCTTCGATAGGAGCAGAACATACATCGTCATTGGCAACGACGGTCAGAATTTCTATTCCAGCTTTGGAGGCAAGCTTTATGGCCATTTTGACGTTCATGTTGTCGCCAGCATAATTGCCGTAGAGGCAGACGACACCTTTGCCACCATTGGCTTCACGCGCCGCATCATAGAAGCTCTTAGCGGTCGGCGAGGAGAACAGCTCCCCAACCGCAACCGCGTCCAACAGGTTCTTGCCAGTATAGCCGATGAATGCAGGCTCATGGCCTGAGCCACCGCCGGTAATGACACCGACTTTTCCCTCGATAGGAGCTTCTTTGGCCACAACCACGCGAGGGTTTTCTGTCGAAAGCCGGACCAGGTCTCTATGCGCCTTGACAAACCCCTTGACGGTGTCTTCGACCACTTCATCCGGATTGTTGATAAATCTTTGCATTTTGCACCTATCGGAGGCGAGAGATTAGTTCCCGCTCTATAATCTAAAAGCCATAGTCCCGGCCTCGAACAAACGGAGAATTGTTCAGTTTTTTAATGAAGTGTGTAGCCACCATCGATCAGAAGGTTGGCAACCGAGAAGATTTCTTCACACAACGCCTTTGTGGAACAGAACTCGGCGCCCGCTCGAATCTCAATACCAGGTTGAAGCGCTTCCGTAGACGTCGGGCCCTGAACTTCTTCACCGCGCAGCGAGATTTTGGCGCCGTCGCGCTCAACACCTATTAATATAGAGAGAAACACGGATTTGCCTACGCAATTTCCGCCTACTTGGACCGAGCCTATTCGCAGGTCCGTCTGGCCATTGCGATGTATAGCAATGCTGCCGAATGATTTTTTCAGGGTCTCAGTTCTTAACAGCGTCTGCACGGCATCCTCCTTGACCACGCATGACAAAAATCACCAATTGATCGACAGATGTCAATACGAGTATTTTACATTTGATTATTTACAATCGGCTTTTGTCAAATCTAAACTGGAGCACTGGGTAAATCGACCACCATATAGCGCGGAAATCCTCATCAGGCTTCACCCTAACATTCGATAATCTATAGATGTTTCCCTGATGTTTTACAAACAACCGGTCGCCTGAAACCAACATAACGACTACTGCTGACTTGCAAATAGTCAAGAGGCAAACAACCCACCACTTGCCATACATTTGTGTCTTTGATGGATCTTCTGCATCTAAAGACTCATATCAAGCTTCGGCGTCATGACCTCAAACATGGGCAAAGACGCAGCTCCAAGCGCTGCCGTAAACTGACCAGTTTGCCCACGAAGCACACGCGGCAGAGCGCGTACGCTTCTATTCGCAACAGATATGGGCAGCATATCCATATGCGATATAAGTGCATCGATAACGGAATCTGGAAGCATGCCGCCCAGAACAATAGTTTCAGGGTCCACAATGTTTTCGATGATTGCGATCATCTGCGCGAGATGCCTTGCAGCATCTGCTACCCACTCCATAACCACTGCGTTTTCGTTACGGAGCAGTTCCTCCAACTTCTCGGTGCTGATATCGAAAAATCCCGCATGGGCTAGCTTCTCTTTGAGAACGTGCACAGACGAATAGGTTTCCAGGCAACCATGTTGACCGCAGGAACAAAGGCGCCCGCCAGGTACGATGGAGATATGTCCAATTTCACCCGCATTGCCAAATGCCCCTCGAAACGGCGCGCCATCTTGAATCATGCCGAGACCGATACCGGCTCCAAAATAGATCATTGCAAAATTCGAAACCGAACGCCCAGCGCCAAACAGCCGCTCACCAACAGCTGCAGCGTTCGCATCGTTTTCAACGATGACCGGCTCACCAAATGCATCACTCAAAACGGTTGCAGCATCAATTCCCGCCCACCCCGGCAGTGTCGTTGGACCAACCGATGTCATGCCTTCAATTCCAAACGGCCCCGGCATCACAACACCAATCCCCAGCAGACGCGCATCGAATTCGGACTTGATCTTGTCAATCTCAATGCGCAGCTGACGGCAAAGCGCCTCCGGCCGCGTATCCCCCATGAGATGAACCTGCTTCTTACGCGGCACGCCTGATAGATCAAGAACCGTTGCGACTATATGGGTCGAACCCATCTCAATGCCGATTGTCATTGCTCCTGACGGATTGACAGCAAACTGGATTGGTGGTTGGCCGCGCCCGGTCTTCAATCTTCCGAGTTGCATCAAAAAATTTTCTGCAACCAGCTCATCGACGATATTTGCGATTGCCTGCGCCGTCAAATGCGTCAAACGGGCGATATGCATACGCCCCACAGGACCATGCCGGCGGACGACATCAAGAACCACACGCCGGTTATGGTCTCGGATTCGTTCGGGATTTTTTCCCATAGTGACTGGTTGCGTGTCCGGTTGCGCCATAGCTGGTGCGTTCGCCGCCTTCGATTTCATGCCCACGTCCAATGCTTAAAATGAAATAGCGCAAGCAGGTTTTAACAGCAATATATTAATTCAACTAAATTATCTTATTGACAAATGAGCAGTAAAATTGAAGCCTAGTAGTGGGGCGTCGATCGCTCTGTCGGCGCTGATGGCACGTTGCTAATCTGTCGGCGGTGAGGATGCTGCGCAGAAAACGCGGCAATGGTGGAACCAGCAGGTCATCGACCTGCAAATACCTTGCTCGGGCACCAGAGGGGCTGAGCAATGGGGAGGTCTAATGCAAATGGGTAAATTGCTACTTGCGGGCCTTGTGGCCGGGTTGAGCTCGATCGCAATCAACGCTGCTCAAGCAGTTGAAATAGAGTATTGGCAGTACGTCTTTGAATCGCGCGTCAAGACGATGGATAAGCTGATCGAGAATTTCGAAAAAGCCAATCCTGATATCAAAGTCAAACAGGTCACATTTCCTTATGACGATTATCAGACCCGGGTAATTGCTGCGAAGATGGCTGGCAAAAGTCCCGATGTGATGCAGCTGTTCTATGGCTGGCTCGATAAATTTGCCGCAGGTGGCATCCTGCAGCCGCTTCCGCTGGACGCTTTCCCGCACGACAAAATTGAGAGTGAGTTCTTCCCCATCGTCGGCGCGATGAAGCGCGGTGATGAATATTACGGTTTGCCAACTGCAGTTCGCTCGCTCGCTCTGTTTTACAACAAAAAGCTTTTTGAAGAAGCCGGCCTCGACCCCAAGAACCCACCAAAAAATCTCGACGAGCTGCTCGCTTACGCCCAGAAAGCAACAAAACGCGATGCTTCCGGCAATCTACTGAGCGAAGGCATCACGCTCGATATGCCAGGGCAGGACTTGCATTGGTGGCGTGAAGTGCTGGTGCGCCAGTTCGGAGGCGCTCCATACAGCGATGACTACCGCAAGGTCGCCTACAACGACGCGGCCGGCGAGAAGGCTCTGCAGTTCTACACCGATCTCCAGACCAAGTATAAGGTTGGCGAAGTCAAGTTCATGGACGAAGGTCACGCCGCTTTCCGTTCTGGCAAAGCCGCAATGACGATTGATGGAACATTTCGTCTGGCAGCGTTCAACACAATCAAGGATTTCGAGTGGGGCGTGACCGAACTGCCTGCCAATTCTGAAGGCTTGCGATCAAATTACGCCAGCTATTTTGCCAATGGCATCAGCGCTTCAGCAAAAGGCGAAAAGCTGGAAGCTGCCTCAAAATTTCTCAATTACATCACCTCGCCAGAAGCAATGGAAATCTGGCTGAAGGGCGTTGGCGAATTGCCTGCACGTCGCTCCGCTGCACTGACAGAAAATAATCTTTCCGATCCGGTCTATGGGCCATTCCTTAAAGGTCTGGAGTATGCCCACACCACCATGTTCACCGATGAGTTGAAGCAGCGCCAGATCATTGTCGATATGTCGAACCGCGTGATCTTGCAAAATCAGCCGGTCAAGGAATCTCTTGAGGAAGCTGCCAAGGCTGAACAAGCCATTTTGGACACAGCGAAGTAACGATGACGAGAGTGGGCTGCCCTTGTGAGCCGCCCACTCTCTATATCTCAGTTATTACAAACCGATTTGCGGCATCAACAGTTGCATCTGTTGTTATCAACGCAACTGCTGATTTCCGACCATGGTTACCCTGCATGATGGGCTAGCCGAAGGATTTTGAGTATGACAATGACAGCTGAACCAGACCGCTCAGCGCGCGGCCCTAACAGATCGCGGCTGACAGATCGCCTGTCGATGAAAACCAGACGACTGATTTGGGTATGGAGCTTTTTGGCGCTACCAATCCTCTTTTACAGCGTCATTCGCTTTTATCCCACGATTGAAGCTTTCTGGCTCTCTTTCACCAATTGGGACTTGATGAGCCCACCGGAATTTATTGGGATTGCAAACTATCAGAAGCTGTTTGCCGATCCGGAATTCTGGAAAGTATTTAAAAACACCTTCGTCTATCTATTGGTTGGCACCCCCATCAGTCTGGTTCTGGCGTTTGTCATCGCATACTATCTGGACCGCATAAGATTTTTGCACGGCTTCATTCGAGCCTTGTACTTCCTGCCTTACCTTACCACTGCAGCCGCAATGGCTTGGGTCTGGCGTTGGTTCTATCAGCCTGCTCCCATTGGATTCATCAATAATATTCTGAGTTCTATAGGTCTGCCTCAGCAAGGCTTCCTGCGCTCTGTCGATCAAGGTCTCTATGCCATCATGGCAACATCAATCTGGGCAGGGCTTGGCTTTCAGATCATCATCTTCATGGCTGGTTTGCGCGCTGTTCCCAACACATTCTATGAGGCCGCACGCATTGATGGCCTTGGGGAGTGGGCGATCCTACGCAAGATTACCATTCCACTTTTGAAGCCAACGACAGTATTTCTGGTGGTCTTCTCATCGATCGGTTTCCTGCGTATTTTTGATCAAGTCTACAACATGACCACCAACGATCCAGGCGGGCCTCTGGGGTCAACGAAGCCTCTGGTGTTAATGATCTATCAAACGGCATTCTCATCCTACGCGATGGGCTATGCGGCTGCGCAAACGATTATCCTCTTCATCATTCTGCTCTGCGTGTCCCTGCTGCAGCTCTGGATTCTAAGGGAAAAGAAATGACAACCCCAACCAAACCACTCCCTTTCCAGAACCTGAAGCCTGGCCGTATTGTAACATGGACTTTGCTGTTTATTGGCGGCCTGATTATGATAACGCCTCTGGCTTTCATGTTTTCAACCTCGTTGAAAACAGCCAGTCAGGTTTACGACCTTCGGCTTATTCCAGCGGAACCCACATTACAAAACTATGCGACAATTCTCGCAGATGGCCGCTTTGTACGCTGGTTCATGAATTCGATGATTGTTGCAGTCGTCGTAACATTATCGAACGTGTTCTTTGATAGCCTTGTGGGTTACACACTGGCAAAATTTCAGTTTCGTGGTCGCTACTTCATCTTTCTCGCGATCCTGTCGACACTCATGATCCCGACCGAAATGCTGGTCATTCCATGGTACCTGATGTCTAGCAAGCTTGGCTGGCTGGACAGCTATTGGGGCATCATGTTCCCAGGTATGATGACCGCCTTCGGCACCTTTCTCATGAAACAATTCTTTGAAGGAGTGCCCAATGACTTCCTCGAAGCGGCACGCGTGGACGGTCTCAACGAGTTCGAGATCTGGTGGAAGATTGCGATGCCCTTGGTCACACCGGCCCTCTCAGCACTGGCAATTTTCACCTTTCTCGGCAACTGGACAGCATTTTTCTGGCCACTGATCGTTTCCACAAGCCCCGAACTTTATACGCTGCCAGTAGGATTATCGAGCTTTGCTGTCGAGCAATCAATCCAGTGGGAGATGATCATGACTGGGGCTGCGATTGCCACACTGCCAACGCTAGTCGTCTTCATGCTTCTCCAACGTTACATTGTGCGTGGCGTCATGCTTGCAGGTCTTAAAGGGTGAATCATGTCAGATCTTGACCCAAAACTTTCCGACAACAGTGTCTTTCCAAATCCAGTCTACGTAGAGACGGTGCTGCGCCCTCTGTTCGACAGCGCCAAAACGCACCATGTCGATGGCTTTCGTCGAATTGATCGCGCCCATCTGGTGATGCTGGTGGAAAGTGGGATTGTGGATCGTGAACAGGCGGCACAGATCGCAGGTGCGCTTGTTGCAATCGATCAAGAGATCAATCCGGCTGAACTAAGCTATACCGGCGAAGTCGAAGATTTCTTCTTTCTGATTGAGAAGGAACTCAAAACCCGTATCGGTGCGGATGTTGCAGGTCGATTGCACACAGCACGTTCGCGCAATGATATCGACCACACCTTGTTCAAAATCGGTTTGAAGAGACAGCTTGATGTACTGCTTCACAAATCTCGTCAGCTGCTCAAGGTTCTCATTGCAGCTGCAGACCGCGAGCAGGCGACCTTAATCGTCGCATATACGCATGGCCAGCCAGCACAGCCGACAACCTTCGGCCACTATCTTGCGGCAGCCACGGAGGTGCTGATCCGCGACATTGAGCGGATTGAAGCAGCTCGCGTTATTGTTAACCAGTCTCCAATGGGGGCGGCAGCCATCACCACCTCTGGCTTCCCGATCGACCGCCAACGCGTCTCGGAGCTATTGGGTTTTGCCGCCCCCTTAAACAATTCCTATAGTTGTATCGCCGCAGTCGACTATGTGACTTCGACCTATTCCGCGCTGGAATTGATGTTCATTCATCTCGGTCGGCTTATTCAGGATTTCCAATTCTGGACAAGTTTTGAGGTCGGCCAGATTTATGTGCCGAATGCATTTGTGCAGATTTCTTCAATCATGCCACAAAAACGCAATCCGGTACCGATTGAGCATATGCGGCATCTGTCGAGCCAGACCATGGGGCGGGCACGTACTGTGCTTGATGTAATGCACAACACGCCTTTCACAGACATGAACGACAGTGAAGGTGAAACACAGCAAATGGGTTACGAGGCTTTTGCCTCAGCGGGACGTGTGCTTGATTTACTGAGCGCGTTCATTGAAGCAATCCGCATTGATCCAATCCGCGTCGCGGAGAATATCCGCCGTTCATGCATTACAATCACAGAACTTGCAGACTCGCTGGTCCGCATTGAAGGCTTATCGTTCCGCCACGCACACGAGATTGCAGCCAAGGTCGCACGTGCTGTAGTGGCGCAGGGTGGCGGACTTGAGAATGATGGCTTCGCGCCATTCCTTGATGCATTTCGCGAAGCCACCAAACGCGAACCCTCATTCGGACACGAGAAATTCGAGCAACTTGTCTCGCCGCAGCATTTCGTTGCAGTGCGTGACCGGCTCGGTGGCCCAGGACCCGAAGCGATGGCTGCAGCGCTAGCAATTTACCAAAATGCCGCCCTCGCTTTTAACGTACGAGCTTCTGAACTAGCCGATTTTGAGGCCAAGGCAGATAGCGAACTTAATCAAAAATTCAGCGCCCTTGCGGAGAGACGTTAATGGCAACTATTGAACTTGAGAAACTTGTCAAACGTTATGGCAAAGTCGAAGCGGTGCGCGCGATTGATCTTCAGATTGCAGACGGCGAATTTGTTGTATTCGTCGGCCCTTCCGGTTGTGGCAAATCCACAACCTTGCGGATGATTGCGGGACTAGAAGATATATCTGGTGGCCGACTAAAAATCGGTGATGAGGTGGTCAATGAGCGTGATCCAAAGCAGCGCAATATTGCTATGGTGTTTCAGAATTATGCAATCTATCCGCATATGAGCGTGCGTCAGAATATTGGCTTCGGGCTTTATACCTCCAATCTTTCAAAGGCAGAGAAGGCCAAACGTATCGAGGACGTAGGCGCCTCTCTTGGCCTGACCCCCTATCTGGATCGCCGCCCAGCTGCTTTATCTGGTGGTCAGCGCCAGCGCGTTGCGATTGGCCGCGCAATGGTACGCAATCCATCGGCCTTCTTGTTCGATGAACCACTGTCAAATCTTGACGCCCAATTACGTGCGCAGATGCGCATCGAAATCAAGCGCCTCCATCAGAGTCTCAAGACAACAACGGTTTACGTCACCCACGACCAGGTCGAAGCTATGACCATGGCTGATCGTATTGTCGTGATGCGCGATGGTCAGATTTTACAGACCGGAACTCCGACTGAGCTTTACGAGCATCCAGTTGATGTCTTTACAGCTCGCTTTATCGGCAGCCCATCGATGAACCTGATTAAAGGTCGTCGTACTGGTGAGAGAGTGGGTTTTGCAGAAGATGGTGATCTTCTCATCGGCATTCGACCGCACGAGCTGAAGGTCGGCGAAGCGTCGGTAGAGGGAAGCCTGTCCCTTCAAGGCATTGTGACAGCAGTAGAGCCCCTGGGAGCAGAAACGCTGGTTCATCTGGATGTGAATGGCAGTGCGATTATCGCCACAGCGCCGGGAAAAACCGTGCCACAGACAGGCACCACACTGACTGCATCAGCGCCTTCGGGCAGCCTGTATCTGTTTGATGCCAAGACAGAAAAGAGCCGCGGTCGCCTATAATGTCAAAACAGTTCAAATCTCCTGCAGTCCTAAGCATAGGACGGTTATACTGCGACCTGATTTTCACCGGCCTGGATGCTTTACCACAGCTGGGACGCGAGGTGTTCGCGGGCGATATGAAAATTGTTGCCGGTGGTGGCGCATTCATTTCCGCTGCACATTTCGCGCATGTGGGCCGCTCGGTCGCACTCGTTGCGCGTCTTGGGACAGACACTCTGTCACAAAGTCTGAAACAGGATCTGACTGTCCAAGGCCTTGATTTGCGTTTTCTGGAAGTATCGGATGAGGCCGGACCGCAAGTGACTGTCGCTAGCGTGATTGGCAATGACCGTGCATTCTTGTCGCGCCGCGCCGGAACGGCACATCCGTCAACGTTGGACGAGGCGCTAAGCTGGAAAAGTGCAAAACACTTGCACATTGCAGAATATGCGACACTACACGAAATGCCCGATCTCATATTAAAGGCCAAAGCTGCAGGCCTGACGGTATCCCTTGATCCAAGTTGGGATGAAACTCTTATCTACAGTGATGACCTTCTGAAGAAGTGTGAGGGAGTGGATATTTTCCTTCCCAACAGCGAAGAAGCTGAAGCAATTACTGGAGAGAGCGATGCAAGTAGAGCACTTGATATCCTGTCCCAGAATTTTCCAGTCGTGGCTTTAAAAACAGGATCACAGGGCGCTTGGGTGCGTGTCGAAAATACAGCGATTCACCTGCCTGCCGAGAAAGTTAAGGTGGTTGACACCACCGGCGCTGGCGACGCTTTCAATGCCGGATTTATCGACTTCTGGATCGATGGACGGTCCGCACTGGAAAGTCTGGAAGCAGGTGTTCAGCGCGGTAGCCTTGCAGTGCAGGCTCTCGGCGGCGCTTCGATTTTGCAGAGCTAAATTATCAGCGAATTTACCTTTCTAATGAGGGGCAGCCATGGCCACACCATCCTTTATGCGACAAGAAACAATAGAAGCGTCTTCAGTTGTTTCTCGCTTGTTAAGAGAAGAAGCGGCAACATTCGCCGAAATCAAACGTATCTACCAGCAGCGCACGCCGCGTGTCATTACAACAGCCGCGCGTGGATCTTCTGATCATGCTGCATCGTTTTTTAAGTATCTGTTTGAAATCAGCGTTGGCATACCGGTTGCATCCATCGGGCCGTCCATCACGTCGGTTTACAATGGTCGTCTGCGATTAGAAGGCGGTTTACATTTTACTGTCTCGCAATCCGGCGCAAGTCCAGATATTGTTGCTTTACAGAAGGCTGCAAAAAAGGGCGGCGCAATTACAGTTGCTGTGGTCAATGTCATTGACAGCCCATTAGCACGAGAGGCCGATATTGTTCTTAACCTCCGCGCCGGACAAGAACAAAGCGTCGCTGCCACCAAATCCTGTATCGCGGGGGCTACGGCGCTTGCAGCCGTTACCGCAGCTATAGCCGAAGCCCCCCCACTTCAACACGCGTTAACGAGATTACCAGAAGCTCTGGAGCAAACCACCAACGCAACGATCGATAGTAGTCTGGCTTCTCGTCTTTCGGCAATCAATGGAATGTATGTGGTGGGCCGCGGAACCGGTTTCGCAGTTGCCTTGGAGGCGGCTCTGAAAGCCAAAGAGACCTGCGGGATACATGCGGAAGCATTTTCGCTTGCCGAAGTCATGCACGGCCCAATCCGCCTCGTGCACGGCAACTTCCCAGTGATAGCCTTTCTCAATCAGGATGAAGCTTATAATGCCAATCGACAAGCTATTGATCGTCTGATCGGATTGGGCGCGGATGTTGTAACAATCGGCGAAGGCATTATTGCAGGAAAGACAATCCATACTGCATCGACAGGCAATGGCCTGGTTGATCCTCTTGTTGGGCTAGGAGCTTACTATCGGTTTATTGAATATGTGGCGCAGGCTCGCGGATTAAATCCAGACGCACCTAAGAACCTCCGAAAGGTTACTGAAACCGTGTAGCGTTTTTCAGATCTGATTATCGCCTCAATTTACAACACGATTCCAAAAACAATAAAGCCCGCCGAATGGCGGGCTTACCAATGATGACAATAGAAGATCTCCTCTATTCACCAAACTTGGTCACCAGAGACTCTCAAGCCTCAATGTTTAAACATATTCTCGCGATGCCAACGCACGAAATGGGGATGCGGTCGCTCGTAAACACCCGTGGGACCGATCGCTCGCCCGGTCTTATTGATCAGTCCCTTAATGCTACCGCGATCATTCGCATGACGTGAGATGAGAATCTCGAGTTCATCAGATAGGCAAATTAGCCCTCAATCAAACATCCCGTGGGCCGTCCCGGATAAAGCAATCCCATTTGAAAGAATGTCAGGCCCATTCTCCCCAACAGGTCGGATGTGTGCGGCGTCAACTTCAGCACGTCCGCCATCATCGATCAACTTCAGCCCTGTTATCGCGCATCGTTTGTCGTAGGCTCGCAATACGAGCCGGCGAAACAGGCAATCTCGAACAATTCGAGACGATAGCTGTGTAATCCGCTCTCTACCCTGCTCAATTAGGCAAGGGGCATCAGTGCTGTCCGGAAAACCGTTTAGCAGTATGGTCTCACGCCGCTCGTCAGATCGTGGTAGCTCGAGCCCGTATTCCCCAGCCCAATCGACAGAACAGGATTGAGGTCGTCCGCTGCCGGATACTGCGCTCGACATTATGCTCGACCGTAGTGAGCTCATCCTAAGCGATTTTCCCATGATCGACGCATGAACCCGAGTGGCTTTCCAGTCACTTTCATATTAAATTCATTTTATCTTATGATTTGGGTACGCTTCCGTAGTTATACTGAGCACTATGGACTAATTCATCGATTAGCTGATAGGTTTCTCGGTATAAAATTGAGCTACCGAAATTGCTAAGCACTTAAAAAAACCGGTCCTGGCAAATTTCTCGCTCGAAAACGCTAACTTCGTAAGACTTCCCTACCCTCGACCCACACGCGCGCGATACTTTCCCTGCCGGCGTTCAGCACGATCTTAGCGGCCATCTCTTCTAACGTGTCTATCCCCGGCCAAACTTTTATAGGGCTAGCTGGGCGATTGGTATCAATAAGGATTGCATCAAAGCGAAAACCTGGAGCGAACTTTCCAACCGGCAGCCCGATTGCCTCGCCTCCACCGGCAGTCGCCAACCAGAGTGTCTCTGCCACTGTGACTGGTGCGCTATCTGCACCTCTACTAGCGGCTGGTAGCGACGCATCGACACCACTACTATGAGCCCGTGATGCCGTCAGGGCGTGGCGGCATGCATCTAGAACTGAAGGGCTATGCCCCCCGGAGATATCGCTACCCAGGCCAGTCCTCACCTTCATGTCGAGCCCTTTTCGCAAAGGAAAAACCGCATTGGCGAAGTAGAAATTCGACAACGGACAATGAGCCACGGCTGCACCCTTCTCACGGATGAGCTGGAGATCCTCTTCGTTGACGAAATTTGAGTGTGCAAGCACGGTATGTTCACGCAGCAACCCAAAATCGCGCAACACCTCACTGTCTGTACGGCCATGTCGGGAAAGAACGAAATCACGTTCCCAGTCACTTTCCGAACAATGTGTTTGAACCAGGCAGCCAGTTTCAGCAGCGAGGTCCCCTAGCCCTTGTAAAAGTGCATCGCTGCAGCTGGGGATAAAGCGCGGCGTAATGATCGGTCTGACTAACGCATCTTCCCTGCCATCCAAAGCACGTACACGGTCAATGAAGGCGCGTGTGTCCGCGATCGCCGTATGAGCGTTTTCATCGCGATAATATGCGGGACACTGCTCCGGATCATCCATTGCCACCTTACCTACAAAAGCACGTTGGCCTTCATCGAGGCAGATTTGAGCAAGCTCTACCGAAGCCTCGACATGCGTCGTGGCGAAATAAACCGCAGTCGTTGTGCCATGTGCTAACAGGCTACGCACCAGGTCGCGATACACAATTCGGGCAAAATCAACGTCTTCATACTTGGCTTCCAGCGGAAACGTATATTTCTGCAGCCAGACTTCAAGCGGTTTATCCAAGGCTTTGCCAAGTTGCGGCCACTGTGGAGCATGAATATGAAGATCAACAAGTCCTGGCATCAGAATGCTCCCCTCTTCCAGCTCAATCAACTGGTTAGAAGCCCTGGCATCCGCGACCAAGCGATCAAAGTCCGCTGTGCCGTCGATTTCGACACGAGAGATGATGCCTTTTGAATCAACCGCTATCGCTACGCGATCCATTGCCTCTATTCGGCCAAGCTCAGGGGTGTGGAAAGCAGCGCCGCAGATTACCGTATTATGCATAAAAATCCTCTATACCGCCCGTTAGCGAAGCTTTGGGAAAGCGGCAACAAAACATGGGATAAACCAAAATCGATGCGAATCTTCTAAGTGAATTATCTGTCCATTTCTATATTAAGATTTGTGACACGAAGGCGCCCAGGAAATAAAGGCCACCCCATATCCGAAGAGGGATTTAATGCATGGAATCACCGCAAGCATATGAGGGTGCGCTCGTCGCCGGACCTGATGATAAAATTCCTCCAGCAAAAGCCGCATTTCTTGGGCTTCAGCATGTCCTCGCGATGGACGTCTACATCGTGCCGTTTATCATTGCTTCGGTACTGGCGTTTAACGTCCCTGATTCAGCGGCGTTTATCCAATCGGGCTTTCTGGCGGCGGGCATCGCAACGCTTATCCAATCGCAATGGATCATGCGCCTTCCCATCGTTCAGGGTCCGTCTTACGTACCGATCGGTGCAGTCCTCGCTATTGCATTTGGTGCAGGTGGAGGAATTGCAGGTCTTTCAACTGTCATCGGCGCTTTGATCCCCGGCGCCATTGTTATTGCCTTGTTGGGATTAACAGGCGTCTTCCATAAGATTGTTGGCCGGCTCGTGCCACCGTTGGTTGGCGGAACGATCATCATCGTGGTGGGTATCGCGCTAATGCCAGTTGCGTTGCGCGAGAGCGTGTTCGCTGTTCACGGCACCGGAACTCTCACCCAGAACATCGCGCTCGCCGCAACATCAGCTGTGCTGCTTGTCGCAAGCATTGTTATCGGAATAAGCATGGGCACAAGCGGTAATTGGCTACGTGTTTCGTCTGTGGTCATTGCACTCGTCGGCGGATGTATCGCCGCCTCATTGATGGGGCGTTTCAGCTTACAGCCTGTGATTGACGCAGCATGGTTCAGCGTGCCCCGCATCGCATTCATTAATTTCGATGTAAGCTTTTCTATGTCAGCGATACTTACGATGATCGTGGTCTATCTCGTAGTACTGGCAGAAACCACTGGAACGTGGTTTGCAATTAGTGCAGTGACCGACAAGCCGTTGACTAAAGAACAACTCGACCGCGGTGCAATGGGTGAAGGGCTCGGCTGCCTGACGAGCGCATTACTCTGCAGCACACCTGTGACAGGATATTCGTCAAATGCCGGTATCATTGCAGTAACAGGGATCGCTAGCCGGGTGGCATTCGCTGCTGCAGGCGTCTTCCTTGTGCTGTTTGGTTTGATCGGTAAACTGGCTGCGGTGATCGCAGTCATCCCAGCGCCGGTGATCGGTGGTGTTTTCGGCGTCGTGTGCGCAGTAATTGCGATCAATGGGTTTCGAGTCGTGCGTCATTGCGCAATGACAGAGCGCAACATGTTGGTCGTTGGATTGCCAATCCTCATGGCACTTTTTGCAACCTTGGTGCCGAAAGAATTTGTAGACAGCCTACCTGATCTCGTTCGTTATTTTCTCGGCTCATCGATTGCATTCGGTGCTATTTTCGCAATCATTCTAAACATGATACTGCCGCAGGAAAAATCGCTAAAGCTTTGATTGGTGCGAAAATCGCGTCTTTGCTCCGTCAGAGTTCCTAGCGAGTGAAATCGTAGGATGCTTGCGGGCTGCACGAGCCTTCAACTTCAATTGCACTCGCTATTGAATGGTACGCAACGTACTCGGGGGATTGGCTTGTGGTATGACCATCAGCCAGAAGCGATGCGCATTAGCCCGCAGCACGATTTGCCTATGTGTGGCGGCGGTTAGGTCTATAGCTATTGGCCGGAGACCAATATAACATCACCGACATGGCTATATGGCCCTAGAATGGCCGCTAGGTAAAAGGCTAGAAGTATCACGCTGTCGAAATCCTCTCGGTTCAGGAAAGGAATCTCGTTTGTTGGGCATATCAGATATTCGCCAGACCTGCTGTTAACTACGGGCACATGGTGAAACGAACGGGCGGAGCCGCGGCGAAAACGCTACATGAAGGGCATGATGCTTGCGAGTTGAGACCGAATAACGGACGAGCCGGAGATTGCTACTCACAAAGGAGCAGCTAGCACTGATATCTTTGCCAACTAGCAACAATGGCTTTCTTCGCCGCGCAGTATGTTGCCGCTGGGGCGCCTCTTTACAATTTCAAATTATACCATATGCCAAATAGTTAATGCAGATGTGTATTCGACTGATCTAGGGAACGTTTGGAAAAGAGGCACGTCGCTTCAGCGAAATACGAAATGTTGGCAGCCAACGATTGCCTGGAATTGGAAGTGTGTCATCTTGACCGCCATATTTAATCGTATTGGTCAATCCTGTGTGTGCGAAGAATTGACTCAAGCAGGGGGCATGTTCACGCGCCTCCGCTGGCTATGAGCGTTGCCTGTCCGGCGCGGAAGTTATCCTGGAGCGCCTTGTGGTTATCGAGCCCTTCGAGGGCATAAAGGTTAAGGAACTGGCGTCCGGCGAACAGCTGGCGATCGACGTGGCTGAGGTCTGCTTCGTCGCAAACTTCTTGCCAGTATTCGGCGATGGTCGTGATCTGATGTTCGATCAGCACGGCGGCTTCCGCCTCTTTCAGGTGATAGTCAGGCGCAGCAGCGAGCAAGGTGGCGATCGTGCTGGCACGGCCCTCGCCCTTGATCAGCATAGCCTGTGTGGCTTCGTTGCCCGCGCGGCTTTGCGGGCAGATGTCATAAGCCGGCGTGAGCGTCAGCATCTTCCCATTCCAGAAAGCCGCATGATTGCGAGCGTGGTCGTCGGTATTGCCGCACAGCACGTTGAAGCAAATCCGCCCGTAGAGTTCCTTGAGCGTGTCCTTAGGGTCGGTGAAGCGATGGCGAATGAGTTCGGCGAGGTCTTCGTATGAGGCATAGCGGGCCATCATTTCATCAAGACCCAGCATGGTCAGAGCTGAGACCATGTCGTGCCGCGTCCAGCCATCCTTTGTGTGTGTACGGTCGAAGCGTTCAATAAGCAACACATCCTTATGGGCGGCGCAGGCCATCGACACGGGAGCGGCGTTGATTCCGCAGGCTGCTGCTAGCTTCATCGCGATGAACTCGGCCTTCACGACGCTATAGGTGTCGTTGGCCGCTGAGAATTTGGCGATGAACTTCTTTGTGCCATCGTCGATAAGCGCCTTGGGACGTGCACCGCCAATCGACGTGCCATGATGGATGGCCTGGTCGAGTGCAGGGGTCAGGGGGACGCCTTTTTCGATGAGGGCGGCAGCTTCCATGAGCTCATCAAGCGATGCTTGTGCGGCAAGGCGGGGGAAATAATCTGTGGCAGATACCTGGAAATCGAGGGCACCGATGCGGTCAGAGCCGGACTGGAGCAGAAAGGTCAGCTCGCTGAGCTCCGGCACGCCGGCGGCGTCCGGCTTTTTGCCCATCAGCCTGTTGATGATGACACGGCGGCCCCAGGCATCAGGCGAGCCGTCGCGGATGCAACTTGCCATCGTCAGGCCGTTGATGGGCGCAATGACACCTGCTTGGAGTGGAAGTTCAGGTTCGTAGATGGGAATGGCACTCTTCCGGCGGCGATAGCTCGCGCCGTAGGTAAAAAGCAGGCGCTCGCCAACCTGGTCGAGGCGGCCGGCCACCACCGGTTCCGTTGCCCCCGGTAACCACATCCACACAAAAGCTTCGGTAGTGTCTGCCTTAGAAGTCATCATCGACCTCCTTCACGGCATGGCGTACGCTCTTCGGCAGCAGTGTCAGTTTTTCATCGAGTCGGGCATTGTGAATCTGGAGCGTGCGCTCGTCATAGTCGAACAGACGCACACCGACGAGTGAGGCAACCTCAAAGACGAGGCCTATCTCAGGACCCGGTGCGCCTTTTTCGATACTAGAGAGGGTGGTGCGGCTGATGCCGGCGCGGTCCGCCAGTTCCTGTGCGGTCAGGCCTCGCTCGGCACGGCCGACGCGGATCAGCTTGCCGATCATAGCAAGCGCTTGACGCGTAACTCTGGAATAGCTTCTCTGACGGGGCACAGTGATATCAGCTTTGTTCATTTAAGTGGACGTAAGGCCATCTCATGTCCGGATTTTTGTACATTGTGTCATAGCAATGACGTTTAATCAAGTTTTGTCCATCTAATTGGACATAAGGCTCGTTCGCGGCCAGATTTTTGTACAGAGCGGAGTAGAGCTTGGGTGGCGACCGTGCGATAAAAGTATATCGTGAATCGGGCTTTTATGAAGGTTCGATATACGGAGTACGGATCAGCGCTGTATTCAACGATCCAATCCAACCCATACTACGATAGGATGCCAGTAACTCAATATGATGAGTAGCCAGCGGGGGGAAGTTCGTGAGGGTTTGCTCTGCTGTTACGCTTGCGACCGGAGCAGCCAATACATCATGAGCTGGAATTCGCGCGTTAGCAATCACTGGCGTGCCGGAAAGAATATCATTGCACGGAACAACGATGTCATGGGCATCATCCCGGATTCTTGCCCTCTCATACCTCCAGCCCTGGATCGCTATACCCTTACCACCCCTTCGCCACTGCGCGACAGCTTTCCCTCTGATGCCTCAGATATAACGCCGGAGGGGATTTTCGGGAACGCGAACAGCCTCCCGAAGGAGGCGTAACAATTTGTATTTGTTATGGATTTTTGGTTGCGGGGGCAGGATTTGAACCTGCGGCCTTCAGGTTATGAGCCTGACGAGCTACCGGGCTGCTCCACCCCGCGCCAGGGTGTTTATTGAACCGGTTGGGTAGTTTGTGCGCATAGCGCTAGTAAAGCTGTTTTATATTGATTTGAGAAGATGGAATTATTTGTGTGCTTAGCAGACCTGGCAGCGACCTACTCTCCCGTGTCTTAAGACAAAGTACCATTGGCGCTGGAGCGTTTCACGGCCGAGTTCGGAATGGGATCGGGTGCAGCCGCTCCGCCATAACCACCAGGTCGGCGAAGAACACAAATATGAGAAGCTGGTTGTCTTTCGTGCTTTTATCATCATCAAGCTATGCTTGATGGATATTGTAAATGGGAGTGATCAAGTCGATCGAGCTATTAGTACCGGTAAGCTACATGCGTTGCCGCACTTCCACACCCGGCCTATCAACGTGGTAGTCTTCCACGGCTCTGATAGGGAATACTCGTTTTTAGGTGGGTTTCCCGCTTAGATGCCTTCAGCGGTTATCCCGTCCGTATATAGCTACCCTGCTATGCCGTTGGCACGACAACAGGTCCACCAGAGATACGTCCATCCCGGTCCTCTCGTACTAGGGACAGATCCTATCAATATTCCTACACCCACGGCAGATAGGGACCGAACTGTCTCACGACGTTCTGAACCCAACTCACGTACCGCTTTAAATGGCGAACAGCCATACCCTTGGGACCTGCTCCAGCCCCAGGATGCGATGAGTCGACATCGAGGTGCCAAACAACCCCGTCGATATGGACTCTTGGGGGTCATCAGCCTGTTATCCCCGGCGTACCTTTTATCCGTTGAGCGATGGCCCTTCCACGCGGGACCACCGGATCACTATGACCGACTTTCGTCTCTGCTCGACTTGTCAGTCTTGCAGTCAGGCAGGCTTATGCCATTGCACTCGACGAACGATTTCCGACCGTTCTGAGCCTACCATCGCGCGCCTCCGTTACTCTTTAGGAGGCGACCGCCCCAGTCAAACTACCCACCATACACGGTCCTGGACCCGGATAACGGGCCGCAGTTAGACATCCATATAGATAAGGGTGGTATTTCAAGGATGACTCCACAATGGCTGGCGCCACTGCTTCAAAGTCTACCACCTATCCTACACATGTCGACACGAATGCCAGTGTAAAGCTATAGTAAAGGTGCACGGGGTCTTTCCGTCTAACCGCAGGAACCCCGCATCTTCACGGGGAATTCAATTTCACTGAGTCTGCGTTGGAGACAGCGGGGAAGTCGTTACGCCATTCGTGCAGGTCG